>CAWUKD010000136.1:0-9514 GCA_963922815.1 uncultured Gammaproteobacteria bacterium | reverse complement strand
ATATGGCGTCCCCAAGGGGATTCGAACCCCTGTTGCCGCCGTGAAAGGGCGGAGTCCTGGGCCTCTAGACGATGGGGACGCTGTTTGTCCTGGCGGGAATCCCGTTGCTATCCAACGGTTTTCGCCTGAACGAGCCCGGATGCGGTTGGCCCAGCATTGCATCCAGACGCGAGACTTTACGTGAGCGGACTAATGCTGTCAACAGTCTGTTTTACATTTGAAGTGCATTTTTAAGCTATTGATAACTATAGAGCTACCAGGCATTGCTATGCGGCACCTACTCTTCGACTACCCACTGTGTAATTTGGGCTGAAACGGGCAGAACACTGTTTATTCTGCTTCGGATGTCGCACAATCGCCTCGACAGGTCGAAGTCACGTAGAAGTGCACCCAGACATACTCGAATTTACCGCCTTTATGAGAGGAGAGATCAGCTAAATACGGAGCTACCCGCAATTCGGAAAACGCAAACCAGCACAGAAGCGCAATCGCAGACAGCTGCGACGGATAGTGCCAGTAAGGAAAAGCGGGAGGGAATGAAATTGGTGGAGCTAGGCGGGATCGAACCGCCGACCTCTTGCATGCCATGCAAGCGCTCTCCCAGCTGAGCTATAGCCCCAATTTCTCGGCGAACTTTACGCTAGCCTGCCTGGGCTGTCAACGCATCCCTTGCCTGTCTGATGTGGTATTTTCCGGCGTTATCCTGAAATGGAAAAGCCGGCCGGCACGCGTAGTCAGAATGTGCAGCGCGACCACTAGCGCAATTTGCTTTCCCAGCGCAGATAAAACCGCGTATCCCGGCTGGACTGGCTAGTTGCTACAAAATCCGAATCGGTAAAGCCGATGCCGATCTTCAGGTTTCCACCTCGAAAGGGCCTTGAATGACCTACGTCTATATCAATGTAATCGACTCGCGAATTGGCCAGTGAGTGTGCAGGATCCAGTGGACCACCACGATTCAGACGACCCGATCTAAGCGTCGCCTGCCAGCTCTTGCGATCGGCGGAGTTAAGCGTTGTAACCAACGCCAACTGTCTGCTGTCGGCGTCCGTAGAATGCCCGATGGCCCTTCCGCGAAAGCGATAACCCGATGGATACAGGTCATTGTTGTAGGCGCAGTTAAATCGGGGAGAACTCTCGTTAAACTGACAGGTCGTATCGGAATATTCGAGGTTGAGACGCACCGTGGATAATCTTTGAGGCACCGCAAAGCTGGTCGACACACCTCCCATACCGAGGTAACGACTCGGAAAACCACCTGCCTCATCCTCCCCGATCAGTTGGCCATAGAGTGATACCGGCACGCCAAAACGACCAAGGCTCCATCTGGCGTCAAAGCCCGCCATTTGGTTGCCAGGTTCCTCCTCCCGCGATACGCCTTCTCCCGCATTATCGCGACCAATTACAAGATCGACCAAACTACTAAAAGATTCCGGCCGGCCCTCGCCGCCCCACTGAGCCGATCGACTGACCCCTAACTCAAGAGACCGAAAAGGTTTTATCGCAACACGCGCGCCCAACAGGTAAGGCTGACTGACTCCCCGGTCGGACTCCAACCGGCCGGCAAACGCAAGGGCGGTCCATCGGCCAAGCCATGACAGCCATGGCGACTCAAACGCAGTTGCCACGTTTCTGCGAACGGTAATACCGGGCACCGGTCTTGCGTTATTCGACAGAATCAGGCTTCCGGCATGCCCCGGCCCCCACCAGGCATCCTGGCTCCCTGCCGTGATCGCCACGTTCTTAAAGATGTAACCGATGTAACTGCCATCGAGCCTGACACTTTCAGAGTCCTGGCTATCGTCAACCAGTCCTACCTGCAGGTTGGCCACAAAACTCTTTCCGGTGTACTCGATTCGCCCTTCCAACTCCACGGAACCCTCCGGCCGGTCATCGAAAATGCGCAGCTCGTTGAGTTTTTCATTCGCACCGATACTGAAGCTGGACTCCACTACCTGCCAGACAAGGCCGTTGGCAACTCTCGCGTCCAGTCGTCGCAGCAGATTCAGAGTGGCTGGAACTTCAATTTGAGTTCTGTCTACCGACTCTACTGCCGAAATAACGTCTGCCCAGCTCATCGGCCAGGTCGTCAATGGCACTGAGACCAGCCCTCGATCGGCAAGATATTCAAGATCATGCCGCAGCTGAATATCGCCGGTCTCGGCGTAAGGACTCGCAGCTGCGGGAATGGCAACTATGGCCAGAGTAGCTACCAGCAGTAGTGATTGGATACAACGAAAAGCCCAATGACGGACCAACATCTGGACGGCGTTCATCATGGCAGGTCTATCCGGACACATTCACTTTGAAAACCGGGCACCCCATATTCACACCTGTTTGGCTGAAGCAATGGTAGTGACCGTGCCTGTGACCCGTCGGTCCGATTTCTGTGCGTTCTGGGCAAGCCAGACAAGATCCACAATCGTGGCGCTCGCCGTATATTCATCAACCGCCGTTCTAAGAATATTCAACACTGACTCACTGTCCGATTTGGCAAGTGCGTCCTGCAGTTTATTGAGCAATTCGCGCATTTCAGCCCACGGTAACATTTTCTCTTCGGCTCGCATGATCTTGGGATGCTCCGTTCCCATTATCTGATTACCGATCAGGAGTTCTTCGTACAGTTTCTCAGCAGGCCGGAGGCCGGTATACGTGATTTCAATATCTCCATCCGGATTTTCGTCATCCATCACGGTCATACCCATCAGATGAATCATGCGGCGCGCAAGATCTTCAATGCGCACCGGCTTACCCATATCCAGCAGGAAGACGTCGCCGCCTTGCCCCATGGATCCAGCCTGAATGACCAGCTGCGCTGCTTCGGGAATAGTCATGAAATATCGAATAATCTCAGGGTGAGTTACGGTCACCGGACCACCACTCTGGATCTGTTCCCGAAACAACGGCACGACCGATCCGCTGGACGCCAGAACGTTGCCAAACCGAACCATGCAAAAACGGGTATTGCCTTCACGCTCGTCAAAGGCCTGCAGAACCATCTCCGACAGTCGCTTGGTTGCCCCCATAACATTGGTTGGGCATACCGCCTTGTCGGTGGACACCAATACGAACGTTTCGACATTGGCCTTGATCGCGGCCTCTGCACAATTCAAAGTTCCAAAAACGTTGTTGCGAACGCCTTCCACGATATTCTGCTCGACGATGGGCACATGTTTGTAGGCCGCGGCATGGTAAACGGTCTGCACACGGAAGGAGGTCATCACCCCCTGGACGCGAGCGTTATCTTCCGCCGAGCCCAGCAACGGAATGATGCGGCAGGACGTGAGCCCATCCTGAACCATTCCTCGAAGCTCTTTATCAATCGTGTAGAGCGCGTGTTCACTATTTTCGAGCAACAACAGCATGGTAGGTGACTGCCTGACCATTTGGCGGCAAAGCTCGGACCCGATCGATCCACCTGCACCGGTTACCATGACAACCTTGCCACGAATACACGAATCAAGTAACGAGTCATCGGGTGGTACGGCATCACGGCCAAGCAGATCCGCAACATCGACATCGCTAATATCATCGAACTGGGTTTTTCCCGTAATGATATCGGCCAGATCTGGCATGCTTTGCACCCGGACCAGCAAGTTCTCGAGATGCTCGAGAATCTCCCGACGACGCCGGCGAGAACTCGACGGAATGGCCAGTAAGACACGGGTCGCACCGAAGCGCTCGATCAGATCGGGAATCTTTTCCGGCGAAAACACTTCCACGCCGTGAATTACGCTTCCGTATAACGCACGGTTATCGTCAACAAACGCCACTGGCGTGTAGTCTTGACCATTCGATAAAGACGCGGC
Organism: uncultured Gammaproteobacteria bacterium; assembly: GCA_963922815.1. Classification (GTDB taxonomy): domain Bacteria; phylum Pseudomonadota; class Gammaproteobacteria; order Steroidobacterales; family SZUA-146; genus SZUA-146. The sequence goes on along the minus strand of CAWUKD010000136.1, from coordinate 5,705 downwards.
GAGATGCGCTCCCGCATCACCTGCACCGTAAACGATTACTCGCTCGCCCTGAGAGTGCTGCCGTTGTAACAGAGACTGAATGGCAAACCGACTGCCACAGACGTAAAGAAAACAGACAAAGGTAAAGATAACGAGGACATTAAACGTGATAGCCGGCAACAGGAGCTTGGCAATAACGCCGAAGGCGACAACCGCAAACAGCACCCCGCGAAGGACGGTTGAAAACACTTTCGAACCCATGAAGCGAACAATCGTTCGGTAAAGTCCGATTCGAATGAATATCGGCACGAAAACAGCGATTGCCAACGGATAAAGCCACCATGTAGAGGCCAGACCGACAGTGTCAGAAACGTTGGCCAACATGATCGAGCACAGCAAAGAGACCGACACCGCAATGATGTCGGCACTTATCATGAGCATTCGCTTAACTCTTCGTGGTAATCGAGCCAGCCACGAAGCCAGTGGTCCAAACGTATCCCATTCGTTTTCCATCATGATATGGGACTCCCCCTGATTATGTATTGCTGGCATCCATTATAGAGACTTCATCGGCATTAAAGCCAGATGGAGACATTCTCATTGCCAGCAGACAAGAATATCTCTGCAAACTGTTTGGTAAAATAGCCTGTCGTACGGCGTGGCTAACGCGCTACTGTCGAAATCAGGACACGATTTTCTACAGTCTAGAACGAGGCAACGGCCGCAGCCGCCACGCCAATGTTATAAACAATGCGCGTCACGCTCGTCCACAGCGACAAGCTGCTGATGCGATCTGCATTTAGCGGTACAACAATCGTGTCTCCGGGACGGGCTTCCACAGCCGCTCCGGAGCGCCTGAACCAGTTACTGCCCTGTTGCGCAACCACCTGGCCATCGGCTCTAATTACATAGATTCGCTTCACCGCTGCATTTGAAGTTACGCCGCCGCTCTTGGCTATGTACGCCGCCTGATCCAGCTGACTATCGTATATGTGAGAAGTTGGATACTGAACTTCGCCAATCACCGTCACTTCCTGACTCACTCTGGGTACAACCAGTCGGTCGCCGTCTTCCAGAATAACATCGTGCTGCGTATCGCCGCTCATCGCAAGCTGCAGATCAATCACTAGACGACCTACCGCTTCTGTTTTCTCCAGCTGGTCCAACAACGACTCCGCCCGAAACCGGGCCTCTTCCTGGTCGCCGCTGATGCCGCTTACCTCGGCCCGCACCCTGCCCGCGAGCTGGGCAATTTGTTCGCGCTCGCGCTCGCGCAGGTCTTCACGAAGAAACACGCTTCCGCCAGCAAACGCCATATCTGTCAGGCCGCCCGCACGCCGGATCACTTCAGACAGCCGCTCGCCCCTCGATACTGAATACGAGCCAGGGAATTCGATTTCACCGGAGAGTTCTATGCGCTGCTTCTCTCTCCATAAAGGAATTTCTTTTACCGTGAGCACGTCGCCAGGCACGAGTATTTCATCCGTAGCCGATCCTGGTACCAGCCCTCTCAGGGAGATCGAAATGTGTCGCGTCGAATAACGGCCGCTGGTTTCATCTGTTCGGGTGAGTTCGGCGCCTTCCAGATACGCGTTGTCTCCGATACCCCCTGAAGCACGAAGCAGATCACTGACTCGCATGTTTTGATGGTACGGATACTCACCCTTCGAACGAACGCGCCCATGCACAAACACGGTTTGCAGCGCATTGTCGTTGTCGGCCTGACGTCTCAACTCGTCAACCAACGGAGATATTCTCGCTGAACGGTCACTATCCAGAGAAAACACATGGATCGTATCCCCTTTGTTGAGCGCCAGATTGTCCGAGCTGGCCGGATTGCTTCTGGCATTGAGCCAGTTGGCACTGAGCAACGTAATTCTGCCGGTCCTTTGATTTTCCCGACGAATCAGCAAGTACTGCTGATCCGACTGAATCTCAAACAACTCCGCCTGCGGAATAGCGTCCAGCAGACGCATACCGCTTCGCCACTGCAGCGTGGCTTCACGATCAACATGCCCCTTCAGATAGACGGCATCGGTAAGCTTATCCAGAGCACGAAGCACTTCTACCTGATCACCGGCGCCAATCCTGATTTGATTGTCACCTCTGAGATCGGCTACAACGATAGACTTATTGCCGTTGTGCCCAAATTTTTCAACGCGCACTTCACGTTTATAAGCGTTGGGCAACAGCCCTCCGGCCAGAGCGATCACTTCCCCGATCGAACTTTCATTTTTTAACTCGTAAATAGCCGGCCGTTTGACCTGACCATATACCGAAACCTGCTTGGATACTGGCGGTACAAAAATGGCATCGCCGGAATTCAGGCGACGATCACTTTTGGTATTGCCGTTAAGCAACAGGTCATACAGATCCAACCTGCCGACCACCCTGTTGTTCCGTTTGAGTTGAACGTTACGCAATGAACCGGTATTGGCGATACCACCCGACACCAACAAAGCGTTCGTCATAGTGGACAAGCTGCTGACGGTGTACGAACCCGGTCGAGTGACGTCGCCAAGCACAAATACCTGTATGGACTTCAAGGCACCCAGCGTCAGGGACATCTCAACACCGATATAGCGACTCGACACACGTTTTGCGAGCTCGTCTCGGGCCTGCTCAAACCGCATGCCGGCAACCTGAACAGGACCGATTTCAGGTACATTAATACTGCCATCGCGACCAACAACGAGCGTATGCTTCGCGTTGTACTGGCCGAATATAAGCAAAGACAGCTCATCCCCCGCACCCAGAGTGTAGTCAACCGGAACAGGGATATCGGTGGCCGGAGCAAAAGTGGTGGGAACGCCTTGAAACAGCTCATACCCATAGGGCTCAAGCGACGCGGTTCCCGTTGCCGTAACCGGCAGTCGTGAAACCTGTAAATACACAGTCCTTAGCGCCGGCACTGCGCTCAGGCGCAGCTCAGCCTGGCGCTCGGTGAGCCCGGCGAGAATTACCGACCCGGCACCCGGAAAATCCAGGCGCCCGTTCGAATCAATCTGATAGAAATTTCGGCCCAGAGCCCGGTCGACCTCAACGAGCAGATCCCGGCGCTGCTCCTCGTCGGCATTCATTTCAACAACGAGGTAGTCAAGGGGCTCAAACTGGATCCGCTCCTCGTCGCCCTGCTCCGATTCTTCTGACGTTTCTGCCGGCCCGAATTGGGGCTCTGACGACTGCACAGAGGGTTCGCTGTTTTCTGTCGATAAAGATCCGCCCAAAGCCTGTATCAATCGTTGTTTCTGTGCTGGCGTGAGATTTTCCAATTGCTGGCGCTGTGCCTCACTAACTGTTTGAGCGGCGCCCGGCAGGCTGACAAACAACGCCGACATCAGCATGATGATCGATGCCAGGGTTAACACGCCCATTGACGATTGAGGCTTCACAGTATTTTCAGTCATTCTTTCGATCTCGTTTGAGTCGTTCATTCGATGCGATCGTGCCTTTCCGGCACTATTAGTTTTGTGTGGCGGACTTTTGTCGCTCTTCCATAAATTCGATAGCCGCAATAATTCGATTAAGAGTTCGATCTCTGCCCACCAGCTCTAGCGTAGGAGCAATGGATGGCGACGACGACGAACCCGTCACCGCGACGCGAACCGGCTGAGCGAGCTTTGGCATTTTTAGCTCGAGTCGCTCCAGTACTTCATTCAGAACAGCTTCGATGGATGCTGTGTTCCAGTCAAACAATTCGCTTAGGCCATCATGAAAGGCCTGCACAGGCTCAATACTTACCGGGCGCAAAAACTTTTTAGCGGCCAAGTCGTCGTACCGCTCAACATCCACAAACAGATACGTTACCTGCTCGGCAAGCTCGTGCAACGTTTCAACTCGATCCCGGTACAGGTCCACCACAGCCATCAGGTCAGGACCGTTCGAACACTCCATTCCCAGATCATGAATCTGCTCAGCAAGCAGTCCGGCAAGCCGCTCAACATCAGCACTTTTAAGATATTGCTGATTTATCCAGTTGAGTTTGCCCACATTGAACGCCGAAGCGGCTTTATTGACGTCCGAAACATCAAATAGTTCCACCATCTCTTCGCGACTGAATAATTCCTGGTCGCCGTGAGACCATCCGAGCCTCACCAGATAATTCAGCAGCGCTTCAGGCAAGTACCCCTGCTTCTTATACTCCATCACACCAACGGCGCCGTGCCGCTTGGACAGTCGGGCTCCGTCCTCGCCGAGGATCATTGGCACATGGGCGAACACCGGCAGCGGTTTTTCCAGTGCCGTAAAAATATTGATCTGACGAAAGGTGTTGCTAATGTGATCTTCGCCTCGTATCACGTGTGTGATATTCATATCCGCGTCATCGACAACCACAGTCAGGTTATAGGTAGGCGTTCCGTCACTGCGCTGAATGATGAGGTCATCCAGCTCCGCGTTCTCTACTGAAATAGTGCCGCGTACCTGATCATCAAATTCAGTATGACCGATCTCGGGAGAGCGAAAACGTATCACCGGATCAACCCCCTCGGGGATATCTTTGCGGCCAAGGCAGCGCTGGTCATATTTCGGCTTTAATCCGGACTCGCGCTGCTTCTCCCGCATGGACTCAAGCTCCTCGATACTGCAATAGCATCGATAGGCATGCCCCGCTTCCAGCAGCTGCTTAACCACTTCGTGATAACGGTCAAATCGGTCGGTTTGAAATATGGGCTCCTCGTCCGCATCAAGACCGAGCCAGCTCATGCTTTCCAGAATGGCAGCTACGGCCTCGTCGGTCGAGCGCTGGCGGTCGGTGTCTTCGATGCGCAGAACAAACTTGCCCTTTTCCTTGCGGGCCTGAAGCCAGCAAAACAAAGCTGTCCTGGCCCCGCCAACGTGCAAGTAGCCCGTTGGGCTGGGTGCGAATCTGGTCTTGTAACCCATTGAGAATTATCACTCCGATTTTGATGCAGTAGTCTACCAGAATCCAAGGTTTGGGGTGCAATTGACCAGCCGGCCCGCGCTACGTAGACTTGGCCCCAATCAGAGAAAATGGGGCGATTAGCTCAGCGGGAGAGCACTGCCTTCACACGGCAGGGGTCGCTGGTTCGATCCCAGCATCGCCCACCATTTCGGCCCGGAACGGGATGGTTTTGAGACTGAAGGACGCGCACTCTGTTATTCAGACGCAGTCTGATCGGGCCCCGTCAGGCGGAATCAGTTGTCGAGAATCGCCAGCAGTTCCCGGGTCTTCTCCTTCATGAGCGCCACGTCGCCACGGCTTTCCACATTCAGCCGCATCAGAGGTTCAGTATTCGAGCTGCGAACATTGAATCGCCATTCCTCAAACTCCACGCTGAGGCCATCGGTGAAATCAATCGATGTGGCGTCTTTCTCGTAGAGCGACTGGATTTCTTGCAGTTTTTCCGCGGCGTTTTCGATGCGACGGTTAATCTCTCCGCTAGCCGGAAACATCGCCATGCGTTCGGCAACGAGCTCAGAGAGTGGTTTTCCTGAAGCCGATATCAACCCGGCCACTAGGAGCCAGGGAATCATTCCGCTGTCGCAGTAAGCGAAATCCCTAAAATAGTGGTGGGCACTCATTTCACCACCATAAACAGCATCGTGATCTCTCATGATCTGTTTGATAAACGCGTGCCCTGTTTTACTCAGTACCGCCGTACCACCCGCGCCCTGCGCAATATCAATCGTATTCCAGGTTAATCTAGGGTCGTGCACAATCGCCTGATTCGATCGCTTGGCAAGAAAACTGGCGGCCAGCAGAC
>CAWUKD010000135.1:0-9653 GCA_963922815.1 uncultured Gammaproteobacteria bacterium | reverse complement strand
TCGTACGGGTTAAAGACCGACCACAAAAAAGGCCTTCCCGGGAACTGCGCGTTCGTCGGGAAGGCCGGTAGACGTTACTAAAAACGTTAGTTATCAGTCGTCGAAACGATCCAGGTTCATCACCTTGGTCCATGAGGCGACAAAATCTTCAACGAATTTTTCATTCGCATCGGCAGACGCATAGACTTCTGCCACGGCGCGCAGCTCGGAGTGCGAACCGAAAATCAGATCAACCGGTGTCGCGGTCCATTTGGCCTCGCCGGTGGCGCGATCATGCCCCTCGTAGATACCGTCCGTGTCCGTGGATTTTGACCACCTGGTCGACATGTCCAGAAGGTTTACGAAGAAGTCGTTGCTCAACGTACCCGGGCGATCCGTGAATACACCGTGTTTCGCCCCGTTGGTGTTGGCGTCGAGTGCCCGCAAGCCCCCAACGAGCACGGTCATTTCCGGAACGGTGAGTGTCAAAAGGTTGGCACGATCAACCAGCATTTCGGCGGGAGACCGATAGTTGCCGGCTCCGTAGTAGTTTCGAAAACCATCGGCTTTGGGTTCCAGTACATTAAACGAACTGATGTCCGTTTGTGCCTGAGTCGCATCGGTGCGCCCAAGCGTGAACGGTACTTCAACCGTGTAACCTGCCGCTTTCGCCGCACGCTCAATCGCGGCACCGCCACCCAGTACAATGACGTCAGCCAGTGATACCTGCTTGTTGCGCGACAGGCTGTCGTTAAAGTCTGTTTGAATGGTGGTGAGCTGCTTAAGTACCCTGGCAAGCTCGGCCGGACTGTTGGCTGCCCAGCGATCCTGCGGCGAGAGACGAATCCGCGCGCCGTTGGCGCCGCCGCGCAGGTCGGTGCCGCGGAAGCTGGCTGCCGAAGACCACGCCGTTCGAATCAGCTCCTGGTTGGTCAAACCGGAATCAAGAATTGCGTCTTTGAGTTTGTTAACGTCGCGACTGTTGATCAGCTTGTAATCAGCGGCGGGCACAGGGTCCTGCCAAATCAGATCCATGCCGGGTACTTCCGAACCCAGGTATCGGGCACGAGGGCCCATGTCGCGGTGAGTCAGCTTGAACCAGGCTTTGGCGAACGCGAGCTGAAACTCTTTAGGATCTTTCTGGAACCGCAGAGAAATTTCGCGGTAGCTGGGATCAAACTTCAGCGACAGATCGGTGGTAAACATGATGGGTGCATGACGCTTCGTGGCATCGTGTGCATCCGGCACCAGATTGGCGGCCTGATTGTCAGCCGGAATCCACTGCGTAGCGCCCGCCGGACTCTTGGTTTTTACCCACTCAAAACCGAACAGGTTGTCGAGGTACTGCGACGTCCAGGCAATCGGGTTGACCGACCAGGCGCCTTCGAGTCCGCTGGTGATGGTGTCAGCGCCTTTGCCCGAGCCGCACTTGCTGGTCCAGCCAAAACCCTGTTCTTCGATGCCTGCCGCGGCCGGTTCCGGTCCGGTGCAGTCGCTCGGCTTTCTGGCACCGTGTGCTTTACCAAACGTGTGACCACCGGCAATCAGCGCAACCGTCTCTTCGTCGTTCATGGCCATGCGACCGAACGTTTCGCGGATGTCTTTCGCTGCCAGCAGCGGATCGGGGTTGCCGTTGGGGCCTTCCGGGTTTACGTAAATCAAACCCATTTGAACGGCCGCCAGAGGCTTGGCCAGTTTGCGATCGCCGGAGTAGCGCTTGTCGGCCAGAAACTCGTTTTCAGGTCCCCAATAAACCAGGTCAGCTTCCCAGTCGTCTTCACGACCGCCCGCAAAACCGAAGGTCTCAAATCCCATCGACTCCAGGGCCACGTTCCCGGTCAATACCATCAGGTCTGCCCAGGACAGTTTTGCGCCGTACTTTTGTTTGATCGGCCACAGCAGACGGCGAGCCTTGTCGAGGTTTGCATTGTCGGGCCAGCTGTTCAGCGGCTCGAAGCGCTGCTGGCCACCGGCCGCACCGCCGCGACCGTCCATGATTCGGTAAACGCCGGCGCTGTGCCACGCCATCCGGATGAAGAACGGGCCGTAGTGACCGTAGTCGGCCGGCCACCAGTCCTGCGACGTGGTCATCAGTGCTTCAATGTCTTTTTTGACGGCCTGCAGATCCAGGCTATTGAACGCTTCTGCGTAGTCAAAGTCTGCGCCCAGCGGGTTCGATGCGGGGCTGTGTTGTCTGAGCGGCTTGAGATCCAGCTGCTCGGGCCACCAGAACTGAACGGATTTTGGTTCGCCGCTGGCCATATCTTTTGCGATGACGGCAGGTGTGACGAAAGCGAGCGTCATGGCCATCAGTGCCGCGGCAGCGAAGGTCGTTGATTTATACATGGGAATTCTCCATTGATCAGAGTGACAACATCGTCCTGGCCGCCCCCGTGGACAGGACTATGGCGGGTGCAGGAGAGCGCCGGCGATGTTGGAATGATTCAACCCGAGTATAGGTATTCTGTATAATTGATCAAGTAGATTGTTTAGATCAGCTTAATAGTCACAGCCTATTGATTTATCAGATTGCGTCGAGATCCAGTACTTCTACGGCGTTGGAAGTCCCCGAACCACCTGGTCTTGTGGCCCCACCTGCAACATAGACACGTGTGCCAAAGCGCACCGCCCCCAGGCCGTGTCGGGGAATGGGCATAGGCGGCAGGGCTGTCCATGTGTCAGCTTTCAGCGAGTACCGCCAGACTTCTTTAAACACACCGGCTTTAGGCGTGAATATTTCGCCGCCAAAAACAATGATGCCGTCTTTGACGGAAACGCTTGCCGTTCCGGCTTGCGGCAGTGGTAACGGTGCCGCAGTGCGCCATGAGTTGTCGTCGAGACGATAGATTTCAACGGCATCGAGATTGCCTCTTGCCGTGCGCCCTCCGGCCACTATGAGTTCGTCCTTCACCCAGCCGCCCGTTGCGCTGTTGCGGGCAGTCGGTATGGGAGCGTGTGTTTGCCACTTAGCTTCTTCAGGATTCCAGCTCCAGTGATCGTGGATTTCCCGGTGATCCGAACGTCTGACATTGGATTCGCCTCTGGGGCTCTGACCGGTGACCACATGAATACGACCGCGGGACGAGGTGGCGATCACGCCTTCGGCCTGTTTGGCCGGAAGCGTACCCGCTTCAACCCATTCGTTGTTTACGTATTCAAGGACCGAGTCGCGCATACGCCAGACTCGCGTCAGGCTGCCATTAAACCCACCCATCAGGAACAGGCGGGAGCCAGTAGATACGAGCGAGGCATGATGTCTGGCTTCGGGCAACGTGCTGTGCTCGCGCCATTGTGCGGTCTTTGGATTGAAGGCGACGCATCGTCCGGTGAAGTAGGGGATGCCGGCTTTGCTGGCGATGCCTCCGGCCACTACAAGTTCACCGTTGTGCCGGGCCGGATAGATTTCCTGGGTGGACAGCGGCATGTCGGTTGTTTGGCTCCAGGGGCCGACGGTTGACTCAGCGTCAGGCTCGTTCTCATCGGTCGCCAGGGCGCCGCGCACGGCCAGTGCCAGTGGTAATGCCGCTATGAGTTTCAGACCGTCTCGTCGATTCATCGTGTCTCCGGTGTGCTAAGCGATGCTTTTAGAATCGTTTCCTGTATCACTTTAACACCGTGTCAGCTGGATAAGGCTCAGTGCCAGCCGCCTAAGGCGGTATACTGAAAACAGATCGGATTTCGTCCCAGGGAATATGACGTATGACCCGCCATTCACAATCTTGGTTCCCCGCACTCCTCGCTACGCTGTTTCTGGTTCACGGCTGCGCCGTCATGCCCGACGTTGAACCGGCCAACGTAGCCTGGGTCTCAAGCGGAGAATTTTGCGAACCGGAAACCGTGCTGCCGCTGCCGGATAAAACCTTTCTTGTCTCTAACGTGTGTGATTTCAGACAGGAGGGTTCCGGCTATTTATCCGTCATGGACGCTGAAGGCCATGTGCTGAAGCCGCGCGCTGTCGATCACCTTGATTCACCGCTTGGCATGGCGTTTTTTGAAGATCGTATTTATGTCGTTGACGCCAATCGCGTGCGCCTGTTTGCATGGCCGGACTATGCGCCGGTTGATGTCATCAACCTCGATACGCGCGTGGCAAACGACGTGGCGGTAGCCGGTGACGGATCTGTCTTTGTGTCAGACTCGGCGAGACATCAGGTTGTTCGGGTTAGTCCGGAAGGAGAGCAGTCCGTGTTTGCCGGGGAAGGGCGGTTTGAAAACGCCAACGGTATGGCCATTCGTGACAACACGCTTTACGTCGGCGGCGCGCGGGTCTGGGCCGTTGATTTGTCCAGCGAGAAAGTTACTACTGTAGGCCCTGCATGGATGGGCGATATCGATGGCATTGAATTTGAATCCGACGGAACGCTGCAGGTCACCATAGTGGGCGGTCCGCTCATTCGCTATCGGGGAAGACGCGACGTTCAGATTCTTGGCGGTGATCGCGTCAGCAGTACCAATCACGGCTACTCGCCCGAGTTCGGGCTCGCATTGATTCCGACCGGCTACGACAATACGGTGATTGCCCTGAAGATTGATGACCTGAAGAATCATAAATAGCGTGCTGGCACTTGCGCAGCGTCATCTGCAAGGAGGTTTGGTTTCCATGCTCAAGGGGGGCGGGTACGCTCTGGAGGCGCTCGGTCGATACACTAGTCTGCATGTGCGTATGCTGTTCGCCGAATAAGCGAGACCTGCAACCTGGCCGGCGAGCGCCGGATCAGGACCGAACACTTTGCCCGGCACGGGCTCATGCCGGCCTTTGGAGAGCGACATCATGTTCAGAACGTTAACGCTTGTTATTTTTGTGCTTGTCATGAGCGGCTGCAGTGATCACGCACACACCGACCCGGGTGCTGATCACACGCATACTGATAGTGCCGACGGTATCCACGGACGCGGAGCCAACACGCAGAAGTGGTGGGATGCGCTGCCGAGACCGGCATGGTCAAAGTACGAGCGCCTGCTGCCACAGCAAACCTGGTTTGAAGTCTATCGCGTGCTGCCCGATGTTTACGCGATTTACGAGCCGCATCAGTTTGAAGAAGTCATTTCGTTTCTGGTTACGGGGAGCGACAAAGCACTGCTATTCGATACCGGCCTTGGCATAGCGCGCCTGCGGCCTGTAGTGGCCCAGCTGACGTCGCTTGATATTGTGGTGATGAATTCGCACGGTCATTATGATCACGTGGGCGGTAACCACGAGTTCAAAGTCATTAACGGGCTTGATCATCCGTATAGCCGGGAAAAGTCCGGCGGAAGGTCTGCCGATGAGGTACGGGAGTTTGTCAGCGGCGACTGGATGGCCAAACCCGTGCCAGAGGGTATTGATGTCACGGACTATCGCATTCAGCCGTATACCGTTACCGGTTTTGTCGACGATGGCACAGTGTTCGATCTCGGCGGCCGCCAGCTTGAAGTTATCAGGACCCCGGGCCATACGCCCGACTCGCTGTGCCTGATCGATCGCGAAAACAGGCTTTTGTTTACAGGCGATACGTTCTATCTCGCGCCGCTTTACGCGCATCTCGACGAAGCAAATTTTGATGACTATCGCGCGTCGGTGAATCGGCTTGCTGCCCTGGAGCCGCACATTGACATGCTGATGACGGCGCATAACGTGCCCATTGCCGATGCCAGCTATCTGACGCGGTTGAAAGCGGCGTTTGATGCGATCGATGCAGGCACCGTGCCGTTCGAGGAAACCGACTCGGCGCACGAGTTTGCGTTTGACGGGTTTTCCATCATTGCCCCTAAAAATCGTTAATGGTTGATAACGATTGCCGGGTTTTCCGGAGTCTGGCAAACGGCGTCAGACGCCACGCTGCACCATCGTTTTGAAGCATGCGGTAGTGTACTCTTTTGTATACCATGGCGGTGCCTGAAGCCCGGCGCGCGTCATTTTCAGAGAAACCTATGAAAGCAATTACCTATTCCCGGTACGGGCAGCCCGATGTGCTCACAATCAGCGAGCTCCCGAAACCTGTGCCCGGAGACAACGAGGTGCTGATACGCGTGCGTGCGGCGGAGGCGACCAAAGCCGACTGCGAAATGCGCAGCTTCACATTTGCTGTCAAGTGGTTCTGGCTCCCGTTGCGTATAGCCCTGGGTGTGACGAAACCCCGGCGACAAATTCTTGGTGGATACTTTTCCGGTGAGATTGAAGCCGTTGGAAAAGACGTCACGCGTTTTAAGGCGGGTGACGCTGTGTTCGGATCGACCGGCATGAAGATGGGCGCCTACGGCGAGTATCTGACGCTTCCTCAACGCAGCACCATTGTTGTCAAACCCGCGTCGATGAGTCACGCAGAAGCGGCCGCCGTGCCGCTTGGCGGACTCAACGCCCTGCACTTTTTGCGTCTGGCGGATATCAGGCCGGGCGAAAGCGTGCTGATTAACGGGGCGGGCGGCAGCATCGGGGCGCACGCCGTGCAAATCGCCAAACAGATGGGCGCCGAGGTTACCGGCGTGGACAGCCAGATCAAAAAAGAGTTCTTGCAACGTATCGGAACCGATCACTTCATTGATTACGTTCGCGAAGACTTCACCATAAGTGGCCGGAAATACGACGTCATCTTTGACATGGTGCCGTCATCTTCTTACGGCGCCTGTATAGACGCTCTCAAAGAAGGCGGCCGCTATTTATCCGGCAATCCCCGTCTCATAGTCATGCTGCGAAGTTCGCTGACGACCTGGTTCACGAACAAAACCGCCCGATTCGCCTTTGCCAAAGAGTCCAGACAAGAGCTGCGTGATCTCAGAACGATGATCGAAGATGGCGCGATCAAGCCTATTGTCGATCGAGTGTATCCCATGGAGCAGGCCGCCGACGCCCACCAGCGGGTGGAGACTGAATGTCGTCGCGGAGCGGTCGTTCTGGCAATCGAATAGCCGGGGTACGGGGCGGCGCCAGATGCCGATTTATTAATACAGGGAAATTGCAATGGGAAAGCTCATCAAACTGGCGCTGATTGTTGCCGTCGCGTATGGCGTTTACGTGTTTTTCATCCAGGATGACTGGTACGCAGCAGGATCAGCGGAAGAAGGGTTCACCGTTATGTTCCCCCAACCTCCGAAGCGCACCACGGCACGTTCGAATCATCCCCAGTTTGGAACGATCTCCACCGTTCAGTATCAGTATCAAGAAGGATACAGTGGCTTCTCGGCCATGGTCATGAGCAGCCGCAAGCTCAAACAGGGCAGCCTGACCGATCAGCAAATCGAGGAAGGTGTTTTGGCCAATCTGGAAAAAGCCATTAAAGGTCGGCTAATTTCGGCGGAATCAACGACGCACAATGGGATTCCTGCCGTGGATCTGGAATACCGTCTCGATGACAGCAGTGCCACGTTTTACATTCGCGCCGTATTCACGGACGGCAGACTGTTTGTGTTCAGCGCTATTGCGCACACCATGAACCGGTACTCAAGTGGACGGCTGAGGTTTTTCAGGTCAATAGAGATTCTATAATGGCATGTCCGGGCATGGAATTTCTGGCCGCAACACAAGGCGATAATATCCTGGCGCAGGGTCGCGACTCGACCCGGGAATTATGCGTGTGGACGTATTCGACCAGAACCAATGTGATGAAGGCCTGTCGACACTATAGACGATAATCTGAAAATTCGTACTGAACCGGGGAAGAATTATGAATCACTCACTACGCCTTGTTAGTTTGAGTCTCGCACTGTGTTTGCTTGCTGGGTGTGCTACCACACCGGTCTCGCAGGCACCTGGCGCTCAAACGGTGAAGGTGCTGCTGGCAAGTACCGACCGATTGGAAGCCGACACGCAGCGTGACGCCAGTCGAAAGCCATCCGACGTCATCTCGTTTTTTGGTATTGCGCCGGGAATGACGGTGCTCGATGTTTTTGCCGGCGGCGGGTACTACACGGAAGTGGCTTCACACGTGGTGGGTTCATCCGGAACCGTGCACTCCCAAAACAACCGGGCCTATCTTGACTATGCCAAAGATGAAATTGCAGGCCGCTACAAGGAAGGCCGGCTCGCGAACGTGACGCCGCTTATGGCTGAAAACAATGAGCTGACTCTTGCGCCGCAGAGCTACGATGCCGTTTTGATCGTACTGGGCTATCACGACGTGTACTTCGTGGATGCCGACAATGGCTGGCCCGAAATTGACCGCAATCAGTTTCTGGCCGAGCTTTACAAAGGGCTAAAACCGGGTGGTGTACTTGGCGTGGTTGATCATGCCGCCGCCGCAGGCGCACCCGCGGAAGTGGGCGGGACGTTGCATCGCATTGATCCTCAACGTGTCATTGACGACTTCACGGGCGCCGGGTTTGTTCTGGAAGGCACCAGCGAGGTCCTGCTGAATGCTGAAGATACCCTGGACAAACCGATGTTCGATCCGCAGGTAAGAGGCAAGACCAGTCGTTTTGTTCATCGCTACCGTCGGCCGTAGAGTAACGCGCTGCACCCTGTGTTGAGTGGCCGGACAGGCTGGCTGCCCGTGCGCTAAAAAAAAGCGGATCGACTTTCGTCGATCCGCAAAGAGTGCGCATTTGGGGGAGGTATATCAGCGCGATTTGAGAAAAATGTGTGTTCCTGTCAGATAAGACCCGACCAGTCGTCTAAAGATTTCCGGCAGGGGTATCTTTAATGTTGGGCCAGTTGCCTTCGGCCTTTACGATGTTGTTTGGAATGTCTTTTTTCCATGATTCGTACACTTCCAGGTTCTTGTTTACGTAGAGGCGGCCTTCGACCACTTCGAACGCTTTTCCGTCGACGTCAAATTTCTTGCCGAACGAGGTGCCCAGGGCGCAATAGCCGCCATACGCTGGCGCGTACTTTTCCGGGTTTGCCCGAAACAGATCGCGGTTGTCTGCTGATGCAAAGCGGTAGACGGCACCGTCGTACTGGGCGGTGTAACGCCGTTTGCCTCTGGTTGGCTTTCCTTCAGTGAAGTAGGCTACGGCATCGTGTCCGGCCAGAATGACGTCGTTGTCATCCGTAGAGGTTTCCACGCCGCCCCAGACGGACAGGGTGGCGAGCAGCGTGCCGACAACGGCGAGTTTTTGAAGCAGGTTTTTCATGATGTTCTCCAATAAAAATAGTCAGTTTTGCGTTAATAAAGACGAGCTTTGGTCTGTCTATGTCGCTGCGACGAGGGCCTGAAGCTGCGGTTGGGTTTGCACACCAACCCGCGTGGCCTGGGCTTCGCCGTTACGAAACAGAATGAGCGTAGGGATACTGCGCACGCCGAAGGTTTGAGCCAGTTCGGGTGCCTGATCGATATTGACCTTGACCACGTTCAGTTCGCCGCTGAGGTTTTCAGCGAGCGTATCCAGAATGGGGGTTTGCGCTTTACAGGGCGCGCACCAGTCCGCATAGAAATCCACCAGTACGGGTATCCGGGACTCCAGCACGTCGTGGGTAAAAGTCTGTTCAGTGGTTTGTTTAATGTGCGACATTTTTGGCGCCTCCTGCTGTGGTTGCCTCGATCGTTCGATCGGGGTTGTTGTTTCAGTGGAGATACTGTAATTTTTCCAGGCAGTAAAAAATATGCCAAAAAAGAGCTGATATATGTCCAAAACCGTTGAGAAAGAGCAAAACACGAGTGATTCCGGGGTAAAACCCGGTTCCGACCCTCTGAGCGAACTGCTACAGAAGGTGCGTTTTCGGGCGTCCGTGTTTTTCCGCGCCGAATACTGCGGTAACT
>CAWUKD010000134.1:0-9747 GCA_963922815.1 uncultured Gammaproteobacteria bacterium | reverse complement strand
CTGGACCGCGACTTGAGCTGCTATCAAAAAGGCGTCAGCCGCATGATCACCGGCGCGGTAGAAGAACGGCTCTACTTCGCAATAGTGCATAGTCGCTGGATTGACGAAACCAACTGGCCAAAAATCAAAGAAACGTGGTTTGAAGACTTGCCTTTTTTTGCACGCTCGCTGGTGCCGAACATGATTCAGAAAAACGTATTGAAGTCTTTGAAGGGTCACGGGATAGGACTGCATAGCGCCGACGAAATCTACCACATTGGTCTTCGCGACCTGCAGGGCCTTGTTGACGTTATCGGAGATCAAAAATACCTGATGGGAAACGCACCAACCACTATCGATGCGGTGGTCTTCCCGTTTTTGGCGAACATAATTTACACGCCGTTTCCAGGCCCTCTGAAAGCCTTTGCCGAGGACCAGCCTTCGCTTGTCGACTACAGCAAGCGCATGGGCAAGCGAATCTACCCGGAATACGCCATCTTTCAATAGCCTCTTCCCGAGCCATTCTGCGTTCACTCTTTCGCGCCTTACCGGGCGTGTTTTAACATAACTTTGCGATGAGCCCGATGAACTGTGAGCCTACTCACACCGCGTCTGGCCGACTTGACGTAACCTGACAATCTGTCCTGAAGGCGTCTTCGGATGCCCTCTGATTCGCAAGTTGATTTTATGCCGCACACACGCTCCAAAGAAGCCAGTTATCTGCTCGCTCCACTGTTTATGGTGGTGGGCTTGCTGCTCATTCGCAATAACGCCGAACTGCTCAATCAGCAAATTAACCTGATTGGTCTTGACGTTGAGAAAGCACACATAGCGAAAATCATCGGCATGGCACTGGCGCTGGCCACAGCGCTGTTTACCAGTCGCGTCATTCTTGCCGTGTTCGTAAATCCGTTCAGCAGGCGCCGAACGGGACAGAACGCACCAGACATTCTTATCAACTGCATCTATGCCTGCGTGTTTATCGTCGCGGGCTTCATGTCGGTTCACTTTGTGCTGGGCAAGCCTATAGGCGCACTCATGGCAACGTCCGGTCTGGTCACTTTGATCATTGGTCTGGCCATCAGAGACATGATTGCCGACTTCTTCTCCGGACTTGCCATCAACTTCGAACGACCGTACTCCATTGGCGACTGGATCGAGCTGGAACCAGGCCTGGTCGGCAAGGTCACGGAACTGAACTGGCGATCGACGCGACTCGTGACCATGGCGCAGCGAACGGTGGTTGTTCCCAACAACAATTTCGCAGCGCGGCAGTTTGTGAACTACAGCCTGCCCAAGCGCAGCTATCGCGAGTCACTGAACATCACCTTGAATTACACGGCTGATCCGGATCGCATAGAGAATATTCTGCAGTCAGCAATCAGCGCGACGTCAGGCCTGGTTGAAGGCGGTGACCACAACGTACGGATCCGGAACTTCACCGAGCGCGGCGTCGAATACCAGATCCGGTTCTGGATTGATGATTTGTCCTCCAAAGTTGGCCTGCGCCATAAACTCGCAGCCAACGTGCTCAAGTACCTGAGTCAGGCCGGCGTCTCTATTCCGTATCAGCAGCAGGAAGTACTGATCACCCGCGACCGTCGTCCGCGCCAGGAACGTCGCATCGACGCAAAGCGCCTGCTGTCGCGGATTGACTGGTTGGAGCCTTTGCAGGAACACGAACTTGAGCAACTGGCGAAGGTCGCTCGACCCCACGATTTTGACAAAGGTACGATCATCTTTAATGAGGGTGAAGACGGCGACAGCCTGTATCTTGTGGTTGAAGGGATTGCCAACGTTCGCACCGGCACCAATGGCTCGTCAAAAATGATTGGCAAGATTGAGCCGGGTCAGGCGTTAGGGGAAATGTCAGTGTTGACCGGAGCGCCGCGCCGGGCGACCGTAACGGCGGAAACCGATGTTCATGCGTTGGCGATACATCGCCTGGATCTCGAACCTATTTTGCGGGCAAGACCCGAAATCGCTCAGGAACTCGGCAATATGATGGCCGCCAGGGTATTCGCCATGAATGCCCGTCAAGATGCTCACAGTCATCAGCAGACGCTGGCAGGCGATCGGTCACTGGCCAAACAGCTTGCCAACAAAATCAGTCAGTTTTTTGGAATTGGCCAGACGCACTAACCGATCATCGATCAACCGACCTCCAGTCACGCCGGTCAGCGAAGGCACTAAGCCGCAGGGCTTGCGGCAGCATCGCGTTCCGCACCGCCCGTCGACCGTCGGTCAAACTCACGCCCAATACTCACAGCGACGCTTGCAAGCGCTGCCAGCAGCACCACGGTAACCGCCGTAATACTGCCTATGCTCAAACCTATGAACTTCAGACCGGTAAACAACCAGCCGCCAACGAGGTCGCCACCACGAACCAGTGACGTGTCGATGAAGTTCTTGCTCTTGTACTTTTGCTCCTGGTTTACGGCACTGAACAGCATGTCGTAGCACGGCTTCATGGTTCCGAATTGACCGGCCCGGAGTATCACCTGCGCGACAGCAATCGTAATTACGGCGGGCCAGATGCCAAGAACGATGACGCCCGCTATCACAGCGACAACGCTACCGCCGTAGGTTCCTGTAACGCCAAACCGGCGCACCAGCCAGCTGGTCGCAAAAAACTGAAAGCCGAGCGCGCCAATATTGATCAGAAGGTTCACTCTGGCGAAGAACTGCGTGCGCACCAGGGAGTCATTGAGAAACTCGCTCACCAGGTTTTGCTGAATAAAATAAAGCAGAGATGCTATAACCGTATAGAGCAAAGAAATCACACCGATCTTGGCAAGATACGGAGAACTTCCCAGCGCGGTCACGCCCGCCCAGATGCTGCCCTGTTGCGCCCTTTCTTCGGAAGTTACGTGTTCCGCACTCTCTGGCTCGCCGCTCGAACGGGCGCGAAACTCGTCCCCGTACCGCAGTAGTCGCATCGCGCAAAACGCCACGATTACCAGCAACACAGCCCCCATCAACAGCAAACTGCGAATGCCGATATCCGTCACAAACTGACCGGTTACCCAGCTCCCGGAAATCCCTCCGAGACTGCCAGCCGCCGCCACCGGTGCAAACAGTGATCGGGCCTTTTTCTTTGGGTACACATCGGCCATCAGGCTCCAGAACACCGACACCGCAAACATATTGAATACGCTCAGCCAGATGAAAAACGACCTGGCTACCCAGGGAGAAAGCAATCCCTCCGAAAACAGCACGTAAAACATCAGCAGGTTGCTGGCGAAAAACAGATAGATCGACAGCACCAGCGTTTTTCGGTGAAGCAGGTTCTTGAGCCAGCCAAACAGCGGCACAATCAGCAGCATGACGACAAACGTGCCGGTATACAGCCACTGCAGGTTTTCTACTCCCTGAAGAATGCCGACTTCTTCCCGCACAGGACGCAGCAAATAGTAGCCAAACAACAGACAGTAAAAATACAGAAAGGCAACCTGGAACTGCGGGTGTTTGAGCGCCGCCATCAGCTCCTGCCAAAGACTCTCCGTCTCGTCTGACGAAACCGGTGCGGGTATCGCGCTTGAATTCGACACGCCGTGCCTGGAACTGCCTTTGGTCATGACATGAGATTCCAACAATCGCCTGTCTTTGGGCATGAAAAAATGGTCATCGCCGAGATTGAATAACCGTGACTGTTAGTGGATTTGTGAGTGCGGTCAGGCACGAATCAAATAGCTCAGGCTTCCACTGTTTCTTCGGGATTCGGTACAAGGGGTTCGCGGGGCCACGCTCTCAGAATAGCCTGCACGACTGTCGCAAACGGAATCGCAAAAAAGAGACCCCAGAATCCCCAGATTCCACCGAAAAAAAGTATCGCGACGATAATCGCCACCGGGTGCAGGTCCACCACTTCGCTAAACAAAAATGGTACCAGCACGTTGCCGTCGAGTGCCTGCAGCACACCATAAGTAACAAATACTTTGGCAAGATCTGCGCCCCAGCCGAACTGGAAAAACGCCACGGCGCACACCGGAAGCGTGACGGCGGCTGCCCCAATGTAGGGAATCAAAACCGACACACCGGTCAACACCGCAAGCAGCTCGGCATATTCCAGCCCAAGAAACGTAAACGCGACGTAGGCCGCACCGCCTACGATGAGAATTTCCCAAACCTTGCCGCGTATGTAGTTGCCAATCTGGTCATTGACTTCGACCCACACCTTGCCGGCAAGCTCATGGTTCTCGGGTAGCAGACTCGCAAACCAGTCAACGATTTTCTCGCGATCCCGAATCATGAAGAACACCAGCAGAGGCACCAGCACAAAATAGAGCATGGCCTGAGCCAGCGTCACGAGCGAGCCCAGTGAGAATCCAACAATACCCTGCCCGCCTTCAATCAGCGCGGTTCCAAGATTGCTCATGAAATTGGAGATCTGCTCGGTAGTGATGTACTCGGGATACTTGCTCTGGAGCTGGATGATCAGCTCCTGGGCCGAGTTAAGAATGACCGGTGTTTGTCGAATCAGCTGGGTGGCCTGGCGCACCAGGCTCGGGAACAGGCCGAACACTATAATAAAGACGATCAGCATGAACAGCACGAAGGCAAAAAGCGTCGCCAGCAGGTGGTTGCACCCCATCTTTTCCAGCTTGGAGACGAACCCCTGCATAAGGTACGCGATAACAACCGCCGCAAAGACCGGGCCGAGATACTGGCCAAAGAAAAACACAAGCGCGACCAGTCCCAATAGCGCAAAGACCAGGAATACGATTTGCGGATTGTCGAACTGGCGGCGAAACCACAGCGTCAGCTGATTCATAGATGTCCGGTAGTGCGTTGACTATCCTGAAATCATACGTCAATCAACGCAGGATACAAACACTCTATGCGGTCATGTCATGAACGAAACTCAAATCGAGTTTGTTCATGTGGCGGTCCTGCAGACGCAGGTGCCACTCAGCGAGCTCGTCCGCGGTGAGCGGCGCGCTGACCAGATAGCCCTGAATCAGGTTACAGCCGTATGAATTCAGCAGATTCCAGCAATAGTTGCTCTCGACCCCTTCTGCCGTTACATGGAGTCCCATGTTGTGGCCAAGATCGATGATGGACTTGACGATGATGGCATCACCGCTGTCCGCGCGCAGATTCTGGACGAACGACTTGTCGATTTTCAGCTCGCTGATTGGCAGCTGCTTCAGCAGTGCCAGAGAAGTCTGGCCCGTTCCGAAATCATCCAGTGCGCACCGCACACCGGCCGATCTCAGTTCATTGAGAACTTTGACCGAATTCTCGGGGTCCTTGATAACGGCACTCTCGGTGACCTCGATCGTAATTCTCGAGGCGTCGACCAGATAGTGGTGGAGCAGAAGCTTGAGCCTCTCCGCCAGCTTCTCGTCTGCCAGATCGTTGGCCGATATGTTCACCGCAATGCCCAGATCGTAGCCCGCGTCCATCCAGGCCCTCGCCTGTCGTATCGCCTCTTTGAAAACCCAGTCGGTCAGTCGACCAATCATGCCGGATTTCTCCAGCAGAGCGATAAATTCATCCGGAGGAATAAAGCCAAGCTGCGGATGTCTCCATCGCACCAGCGCTTCGACTTGTTTGACCTGCTGCGTCTCCATATCGATCTTTGGCTGATACTGGAGATACAGCTCATTGTTTTTGATTGCGTTTGGCAGGTCGTGGATGATCGCCAGTTCGCGCAGGTGCTTCTCATCCTGGCCAGGTTCGTAAATGACCAGCGGCTTACCGTGCTCTTTAGCCGTATACAGCGCAATGTTGGCCATGCGTCGCAGTGCCTCGGCGCTGTCGCAGTGCCTTGGGAAGAAAGCCACGCCGGCGTGAACGCTTAATTTAATTTCAGACCCGTTCACGTGTATTGCTGACATCAGGTTCGAGACCATGAATTTGGCCAGAGACTGCGCCAGCTTAATGTCATCGTCTTCCAGTATGACAAAAAACTCGTCACCACCAACCCGAGCAACCGTGTCCGTTACGCGCGCATTGCTGGCCAGACGACGCGCAATTTCCTTAAGCACCTCATCGCCAACTTCATGCCCCATTGACCCGTTAATCTCGCTAAAACGCGACAGGTCAATCGCCAGTGCGGAAACTATGGTGCCCTTCCTCTCACCCCGCGACAGGGCAAGCTTGAGTTTTTCCGCGATCACCGACCGATTGGTAAGCCCGGTAAGCGCATCGTATTCAGCGTGATGCATGATGCGGATTTCACGATCACAGAGTGCTTCGCGCATTGCCTCAAGGTCATGCGAAATATTTTGATAAGGCGACGCAAGCTTAAGATTTACCGGCTCCTGCAACCTGCCCTCTTTAATCACCCGAATAGCGCGCCTGATAAGCTTCACCGGCTCGTCCACGCGTCGCACGAACAGCCGGGTGAACAACAGCGCACACAAAAGTCCGGCCATGCTCAATATGAAGACCGACTGACCAACAAACTTTAAAAACGTAGGGTGTGTAAGGCCAAAGGTCTGGGACTGCAGCTGCAAACGGACCGTAAGGGTCAGATCGCCGAAGCTGTCCAGAGGCAGACTGATCACACCGGCATCAGGTGCCGCCGCATTTTCAGAAATATTGACGATAACTGTGTCCTTCAGCGCGGCATTGATGCGGCGACTGAGAGCTTCCTCTGGCGAGAACCCTGTAACGACTGAAAAACGCGAGCCGCGAATGTCAAACCCGGTCGAATGAACGCTGAGAATCGCCTGGTCAACCCGAATGAGTCCTGATCCCTCAGGATAGGGCTGCTCATTTAGAGACGTTTTGATCAGCTCCGGATTCAGAATCGAATCAGGAGCAAGACTGAGTGACTGCAAGCGATTTTCCGAATTCAATACGGCAACGAATTCGTTTTGGGAGAGCGGCGCGAGTACCGACAGGCGGCGCTCCATATCCTGAATGGAACCGCGAAACGTCTGCTTCCTGATGCTGTCGTCAGCGGCAAGTCGCTGCGCGAGCTGCGCATTCTGCGTCCGTCGGGTCACATAGGTTTCGCCGGCAATTCGAGCGGCCAGTTCCACCTGTGCGCCGTTTAATGAAGCGTGCTCTTTTTGTTCGTGAGACAGGCTGAGTAACAGCACTGCCAGCTGAGTCAGGCTGACAACAGCTAACGCAATGACAATGGCAATATTGCGCAGATCTTTCAAACGACACACCCCTGAACGCCTTTCGGCGGTAATAATAGTCTGACCAGCGTAGCTTTTGCCCGGGATTATCGCTGTGATCAGGCGCACAAATAGCGGAAAACCCTGAGATTACGGTGGCCTGCCCACTGTTTGGTGGGGTTTGTTTACAGACCCGTCGCGCCCTTTGAAGACCTTCAAAAGACAGTGAACGAGGCAACATAATCTGACGTATTTCGGGTCAGCGGAGCTATCTGCCGACGTCCGGATGCGCGAACCGGTGCCCGCCAGGGCCGCAAACGGGCAAAACAGCTGGCGTCGGAGCCCTTGATGGATTCCTCTATCGCGAAATCAAGTCCGTCACTGCAACGTCCAACAGCTCGCCAGGGGTCAAATCCAGTCTGCTTAAAGAATCCATAAGGTTCTGATGATAATCAAGATTATGACCACTTGGCCCCGTTGATCGCTCGATGTGTCTTCGCAGGCTCTGCGTGTCGGTCGGACCGAGATAGTGCGGATTGCCCGGCAGCGCCACATACGTAAGCGCCCTGACAATACCGGCCTCCTCCGTGTCCACATTCACCCAGCACCGCTGGTAGCCGCCGCTTTCCCTGTGGTCCAGGTAGGCCAAGGTAGACTGATGGTTACGCCCGGCCAGTCGATAGACGACCCCGGTCAGCTTGCGATCGGGCTCCGGCACGAGGGTGACTACGCGGCCCGGTTTGTCGATCGTTCCACGGTGGTCAGGTGAACCCTGCCAGAACCGCCTGGACCAGCCGCGAATCCGACCAGGCGACTGGCGATCATAGTCAACGCCGGGCTTCCAGAGCAAAGAACCGTACGCGAATAACCATAATATACCTTTCATTACAGTTGCTTATGGACTTTTATTACAGTATCGCATAAATTGATGTCCAACCCGCATAGCTCAGGTCTTGACCAGAATGAGCCCGGTAATGCACAGCATCCAGCTCAGCCACATCACCGTCTGAGCCGTCAGATAGCGAGGATGCTTCTTTAATAATGCAATGAAACCAAGCCCACTTGTCGCGGTCAGAAACATGAACAAGGCAGAATAACCAAGCAGCGGACGGATCTCGGCTGCTACCCGGGGAGTTTCAACACCCAGCAGGGCCATCAATAAGGCGACGACGGCCAGGCCAAAGAATATGGAAAACGCGGTTCCCAAGAGGATCCCGCTTACAAATACGAGTGGTGTCACCTGGATTTAATCTCCGGTTGATGTTGGCAGGCAAAAATGAGGAATCAACCCTTGAAAATGTCGGGTGCGGCCTCTAGCCTAGAGTTACTATTTGGTCTTAGGACCGCATTACTACGAGACAGACAGCCTATGAAACATGGTTCGCTTTGGAACAAAACGCGCGGTTTGATCCGCACTCGCAACCTGGCGCTCCTGCTTGCCTGTGCAAGCGTGCCGATTATCGTCTCTGCGGCGATCAATGAGCAAGGAGTTTTGGAAGCCGAACCTCAACATGCGAAAGTCAGTCGCATCGTTACCACTCTGTTTGAACACTCCCATTATCGCCGGGCAAAGGTCAGCAACGACCTCTCCTCAAAAATTCTGGATCGCTACCTCAAAGCGCTGGACGGAAATCGTTTCTATTTCCTGTCCGGGGACATTGAAGGTTTCGAAAAATACCGCTTTGCCATGGACGACAGCGTGCGTTCGGGCCGGGTGGAACCCGAATTCAGTATTATCGAAACCTACCGTGACAGCGTCACGGAGCGCATGAAGTACTCTCTGGATCTACTGAACAGCGACTTCGATTTCACGCGCAACGAAACCTATGTATTTGATCGTGAAGATGTCGATTGGCCCGTTACGGATGCCGAAGCCCGGGAAATCTGGCGCAAGAAAACCAAGAACGACGTTCTGGGACTCATGCTCAACAAGAAGACTATTGAAGAGGCGCGCGAAATTCTCGTAAAACGCTATGAACGCGTTTTGGAAAGGACCCGTGATCTGAGCAGTAATGAAGTATTCGAAACGTTCATGAACTCATACGCGGATACGCTCGACCCACACTCTCATTACTTTCTGCCGCGCAACGCCAAGGAATACGATATTCAGATGTCGCTGGAATATTTCGGTATCGGCGCGTCACTTCAAATCAAAGACGAATTCGTAACCGTTATGGAAATTCTGGCCGGTGGCCCTGCCTCGGTAGCCGGAACCATCGGACCGGATGACCGTATCACCGGCGTTGGCCAGGATGAATCCGGCGAGATTGTGGACGTCGTTGGCTGGAGACTTGACGACGTCGTTGACAAGATTCGCGGCCCGAACGGCACGGTTGTTCGCCTTCAAATACTGCGGGCAGGCGCGGCCCCTGGCAGCGAAGAGTCCATCATTCCGTTTACTCGCGGTAAAGTGACACTCGAAGCCAAAGCCGCCAAGAAAGAAATTATCGAAGTGCCTCGTGGCGACGAGATGGTCAAGCTAGGCGTCATTACGGTGCCCAGCTTTTATCAGAACTTCCAGTATGTTATGTAGTGCTACTAGATCTACACCAGCGTCACGCGCGACGTTCGACGTCTGCTCGAAGAGCTCAAGACCGAGGACGTCCAGGGTGTCATCTTGGACCTGCGCGGTAACGGCGGTGGTCAGCTCAATGAAGCCGTTGACCTTACCGGACTGTTCATCGATCAC
>CAWUKD010000133.1:0-10166 GCA_963922815.1 uncultured Gammaproteobacteria bacterium | reverse complement strand
GGATTGGTAATAAAAGGTGTCTACGGTCGAGAGATGTTCGAAACCTGGTATAAAATGATCAGTATGCTGCAAAGTGGTTTGGACATTGGCGATATCGTCACCCATCACTTTCCTGTGGATGACTATGAAGAAGGATTTGCCATCATGAATTCTGGCCAGTCCGGCAAAGTCATTCTCAACTGGCAATAACTGACTGCCTAACCCGAGGAACCGAACATGAACAGAGCTCTACTATCCGCCATCATTCTGATCCTTGGGATGACGGGATGCGCTTCCAATCCCGTCACCGGCAAGACGCAGCTAAAACTGGTTAGCAGCGCCCAGGAGCGCGCGATCGGCGAGCAGCAGTATTCTCCGTCACGTCAGATGCAGGGTGGTGATTACACCATCGAACCGGAACTCACGGCCTATGTTCAGGAAGTCGGCAACCGGGTCGCCCGGGCGAGCGACGTCAATCTGCCCTACGAATTTACCATCCTGAATAATTCAGTTCCGAATGCCTGGGCGATGCCCGGTGGAAAAATCGCTATTAACCGCGGTCTGCTCACGGAGATGAACAGCGAAGCGGAGCTCGCCGCAGTATTGGGTCACGAGGTAACGCACGCGGCGGCAAGCCACGGTGCCAGCGCCATGACCCGGGGCATGTTGCTTCAGGCAGGAATGATCGCACTGCAAATATCGCAAAGAGACAATAACTACGCCCAGTATGTTGTCGGCGCCGCGTCGCTGGGCGCCCAGCTGATCTCGAGCAAGTATGGTCGCAGTAAAGAGCTGGAGTCCGACCTCTATGGCATGCGTTTTATGTCTGAGGCTGGTTACGATCCTGCCGCCGCGGTAGACCTGCAGCAAACGTTCGTTAAAATTTCGCAAAGCGCGGGGCGGCGCGATGACTGGCTGTCCGGACTGTTCGCATCACACCCACCCTCCCAGCAACGCGTGGCTACGAACAGGCAAACGCTGCAGACATTACCTGCTGGCGGTGAATACGGTCGCGAAAAATATCAGCGAATGATTGCCGGAATCAAACGCAACGCACCTGCGTACAAGGCCCACGACGACGGCGTGAAGGCCATGCGCGAAGGCAACTACCAGCGCGCGCGGCAATTGGCGCAGCAGGCCATAAATCTCGAGCCGCGGGAAGGCAAGTTTTACGGACTTCTCGGTGAAACCTACCGTGCGCAGGGTGATTTCAGTAGTGCAGTTCAGTATTACAATACGGCGCTGGAGCGCAACAGCAATTACTTCCAGCCGTACCTGACGCGTGGTCTGGCGAACGTCGAGCTCGGCAACTGGCAGGTGGCCGAACAAGACCTTCAACAGAGTATCCGTCTCTTGCCAACCGCCACGGCTTACCATCAGCTCGGCATGATTGCCCTTCAGACAGGACGTAATCAGGAAGCTATTCAATATCTGGAGCAGGCAGCAACATCCGACTCCGATGTTGGCCGCGCGGCCGGCGCTACGCTGGCGAAGCTTCAGATTCAGAGCAACCCGGAACGTTACATCAATGCGCGCCTTGGGCTCGACCAGCGAGGCTATCTTGTTGTTCAGATTCAAAACGCGGCGCCTGTGGCCGTTCGCAATGTACAAATTGCTCTCGTCCAGCTAAACCAGGCCGGTCAAATCGTACAAAAACAGCCTCTGAGCGTTAGCGATACCCTGCCGGCCAAACAGGTCAGAAACCTCTCTACACGGATTGGTCCCTATTCGAATCAAGCCGACCTGCAGTCGCTTCGTGTCGTGGTGGAATCAGCGCAAATCGCCGAGTAAACAGTCTGGGGCAGGCGAGCTTTTGCGTTCGCCTGCCCTCACCCTGCCCTTTCGGTAACGCATCAAGCCCTATGCAGTCACAATCGAGCTGGCGGCGAAATTGAAGGTGCAAATTCGAATCGACCCGAATAAACTCATCAACCAATAGCTGTCATTCTTCCAGTGAGTGCCGGCGCCCTCTCTATCGGACCCCTCTGATATGCGTTTGATCCTGACTAGCTTTTGCATCTTCCTGACCATGACGTGCCTCGTTTCCATGATGGCCGTATTCCTGGGCGCGGAGTCACCGATTCTCGGTATGGTGCTGCTTATCCAGGCCGCGCTTGTTCCTTTCGTTATTGCCGTACATCTTTATTACACGTGGCTCGCAGCCACCCGCGTGGGAATGGGCGACCTTCTGGTTTTATATCGACGCTTCGTGACGGGCTGGATGTGGTTTGTATTCTGGTCCATTAACTCGCTGGTCATTGCCGGCGAACTATCGTTCTGGATTGTTGAATGGGCCTCCGACCAGCGTCCACCCTGGCTGGAACACGCCCCGCTATGGTGTGCCGCGGCCTGTACGTTTGCGGTTCTCGCCATGTACATGTGGGGCAAGGTACGCCACCCGGAAGCCGACTAGTTTTCGCTGCCTTCGCCGATAATCGGCTATAAACCCGGTGCGACAGACCCTCTGCTGTACAATTCACCGCCAAGCCCGGGGCCTGGAACACCCGGATTGCCCCTGGTTCGTTACGCGGCTCAGTGGCCCGCCATCCGCTGAATACGCCTGCATCGGATTCGACCGTTTACTTGGCGCACAAGTTGTGTCCCAATAACGGGATACGTTTGTTGACCAATATCCGGTATCGGAGAGAATCCTGATGATCGACTGTCTGCCTTCAAGCCTGCTTGCCCTCCGGCGCATAGCGCTGGCCGCCTCCGTGTCCGTCCTGATAGGGGCGTGCACGCCGCAAACTCAACCACCGATCGCCTACAACAGCCAGGTTGTGATTTCGATTATCGGAACAAACGATGTGCATGGTCAGATTCTGCCGGGGCCCCGACGCGGTGGTATAGCCACCTTCTCAGGCTACGTCGAAGCTCTGCGAAACGTACGCTCCGGAAGCGACGGAGGGGTTGTACTGATCGACGCAGGTGACATGTGGCAGGGAACTCTGGAATCCAATCTGTCCGAAGGCGCAACCATGGTCGAGGCGTATAACGAGCTGGGTTACGCGGCCGCTGCCATGGGTAACCACGAATTTGATTTTGGCCCTGTCGGAGAGCGCGCAACGCCTGTCGAGTCCACGGATGATCCTCAGGGTGCACTAAGAGCCAGGGCTACCGAAGCCCGGTTTCCGATACTGGCGGCAAACCTCATAGACACAAACACCAACCAATTGGTGAACTGGCCGAACGTACAACCGTCAACGCTCATCGAAGTGCACGGCGTAAAGATTGGCATAATCGGCGTCATGACCCTGGATGCGCTGGATGCCACGATTGCACCAAACGTACGCGGACTGCGCGTTGCCCCTCTCGCCGAGTCCATCATTCCTGTCGCTCGTGAACTACGCGACGAGGGAGCCTCACTGGTGATTGTTGCTGCACACGCCGGGGGCAGCTGTACGCAGTTTGATAATCCGTTTGATTTATCCTCATGCGAACCCGATGAAGAGATCATGCAAGTGGCCAGAGCGCTCCCGGTCGATCTTGTCGATCATATTGTCGCCGGCCACCAGCACCGTGGTATTGCGCACGTTGTAAATGGCATCGCGATCACCGCGAGTTTCTCCAGCACGCGGAGTTTTGGGCGAGTCGATTTTGTTGTGGACAAACTGTCCGGAGACATTGTCGGTCGGGACATTTTCGCTCCCCGGCGTCCATGCCCATACTCGAACGTACAAACCGGTGAATGCGTATGGGAAGCCACCGACAGTAACGAGGTACAAGTGGCAACCTATGAAGGCCTGACCATAACCCCCGACCCCGACGTCGAGAACATCGTGGCGCGCGCCCGATCTCAGGCTCAGGAACTTAAAGATCAGGAACTGGGTGTTTATCTCGAGACACCTTTAACCATGGAGGGAAAACCCGAATCGGCCCTTGGGAATCTAATGACGGATGCCATGCTGGAAACCTCGTCGGCCGACATTTCGCTGCACAACATCAGCGGCGGAATTCGGGCAGACCTGGCCGCCGGCAATCTTACATTCGGACAGGTCTACCAAATGTTTCCGTTTGATAATCGCGTTGTAGAACTGGATTTGACCGGCGCAGAGCTTCGCCAAATAATTGCCGCACAGGCCCACAAGGAAGAACGTCGAGCGGGGTTTTCCGGCATGCGGGTTTATGTGCAATGCAATGACACGCGCATGACGGTCAATATGATCAGATCCGACGGTAGTGAAATTGGTGATGGCGACACTGTTTCCGTCGTCGTCAACGATTTCCTTGCGCTCGGTGGCGACGGCGTTCTGACACCCGCCACTCCCGCCGGCGGCTTTGACTTTGCCCGCGACACCCCTCTTGCACGTGATGAGCTCGTATCATGGCTAAAAGAGCGCGGCGGGACGTTAAGCGCCCAAGCATTCCTTGGCCCGGAACGGATACGATGGAACATGCCGGAAACCCTGGACCCCGATTGTTCTTTGTAGGCATTGGCCTGGAGATCCTCAGCGTGAAAACTACCGACAGCGTTTTACAAGCCTATCCGGCCAGGCCGTACAACCGGAAATGCTTTGGTCCGCATCACAAGCGGCCAGGCATTGGTCACTGTTTTGACACCCTTTCCCCGGAACGTATCTATGCATGATCACAACGCGCATACGCCGGGTGGACATCGTCACACACATGGTTCAAGTGACGAACATGCCCTGGCTTTGGCAGCTGTTCTGACGGGCTCGTTCATGCTCGTCGAAGTTTTCGGCGGAGTGATTGCCGGCTCGCTCGCACTGCTCGCTGATGCGGGGCATATGCTCACCGATTTCGCCTCTCTTGTTTTAGCCTGGTGGGCGTTTCGAATGGCGCGCAAGCCGGCGAGTGAAGCTCGAACCTATGGACATCATCGCTTATCGGTACTGGCCGCATTCGTCAACGGTCTGGCGCTGTTCGTCGTCGCTGCGTGGGTATGCGTGGAAGCGTGGCATCGCCTGGGTGAGCCTGCAGAAATCGCGGGACCGTTGATGCTCGGGGTTGCGGTCATGGGGCTCATGGTCAATATAGTGGCCTTCTGGATTCTGTCCCGCAGTACAACGAACAACCTGAACCTGCGAGCCGCTGCCCTTCACGTCGCCGGCGACCTGCTTGGCTCGATCGCGGCAATTATCGCGGCGGTCATCATCATCCTCACCGGCTGGACGCCAATCGACCCCCTGCTGTCGGTGGTAGTCGCATTAATCATTCTGCGGTCAGCCTATTTCGTTATCAAAGAGAGCGGGCATATTTTGCTCGAAGGCGCTCCGGACGGTTTTGACCGGCACGCGGTCGCGACGTTACTAAAGGCTCGGGTACCCGGCGTCAGTCGGGTCGGTCATATTCACGCGTGGTCCATTACCCAGGAAAAAACCATGGCAACTCTCGAAGTCGATGTCAGCGACGAAGCCAACCACAACGAAGTGTGCACCTTGATCAAAGCGCTCATGCTCGACCAGTTTGGTATCGCACACACAACGGTACAGACGCATTCCGGACAAAGTGAACGTACGACCGATAGCGACTGCACAGTTGACTAAAAAAGTCTTGAATGAGCAGTCTTTATCGGCGCAAACGTCGCGCTTAGCCGTTCCTAAACGTGCTGGTCCACCAGGACAGGATTACCATCCGGATCAACCACTACAAAATTCGCGGGACCCGTGGTGGATTCATCCGCCTCGTTTTCGATACTAAGGCCCTGCTCTTTCAGCCGTCGCTGCAGCTCGCGAACATCAGTGGCGCCTTCAACTGCGTTTGCGTCGGAATCCCAACCCGGATTGAATGTCAGCATGTTGCGCTCAAACATGCCCTGAAACAGGCCAATGAGATGACTGCCATTCTTCATCACAAGCCAGCCTTGGGACGCGTCGCCGCCGAAGGCCGCAAACCCCAGCTTTTCGTAGAACGCAATTGAGGCGTGTATATCTTTCACTGCCAGACTGATTGAAAACGCACCCAGATTCATGATTATCTCCTGCTGCCTGATAAGACCTATTGAATATTACAAAACTTGATAAGGGTTTTTACAATCCCAACGTGATGCACTGCACCGGACAATTGCAGTCTTGAACTCTACAGCGCACGTTTATACGGCGCGAATCTGTAGTACTTCGGCTGTGAATCCAGACGCACATGCAACCAGGCAACTCCGTCGCCCGCCGTGTTAAGCCACAGTGGCGTCTCGCCAATCGCCGATGCAACCGATTCGCCGATAACCTTCCATAGTGCCTCCGTCTGCCCATCCGGTGCATTACGCAAGAATTGCGCGAAGTGGCCAAAGGCACTGCGCGCCAGAGGCGGCACTGGAACTATCATCAGCGCATCACCACCGAGATTCCGGAAACTTGTCACGGCACCGAATTGCTCACCGTTCTTAAAGTAGTCCGCGAACACGCTGGAGTCGGCAGGTCGTGCATGCAGTTCAGGCGCGTTAATCAGCACACATTCGAACGGTTCTGCCATCGTTGACACAGTCAATCCAGGCAGCTCCCAGCGAAAAGCGTCACATGACGACTCGCGAAACAATCGGCTAAAGAACTGTTGGAATTCCGGATCAGCGCCCCAGCGTTGAACAACCTCTGAATATGTTAGAAGCCTGGCAGACTCGGTGATCTGATAGCGGACAATACGGCCCGCCTCCACCGAGTGCACGCGTGCTTCAATCATTATGAACTTACACTTACAGTGCTGGTTAAATTCTCCGGCCAGCGTACGCTGGCCGGAGTGGGCACATACTAGGTTCCGCAGCTTCCATTAAGACCACTGGGTCCGGGAGGGCTCAGGAAGCGGCTCTGGAACTGCGACACGTCAATGAAGTTCACCACGCCATCGCCGTTAATATCGGTATCCAGATCACCGCTGCTCAGGAAGTCATCGGTCATGGCAGCAAGGTCGATGAAGTTCACCGTGCAGTCATTGTTAAAATCAAAATCGCAGGCGTTACCAAACCCGTCTCCATTGCTATCGCGCTGATCGGCATTCGCCACAAGCTGACAGTTATCCAGCGTATCGGTTACCCCGTCTGCATCATTGTCGCCAACCGTCTCCCAATCGAAACTGATGGTGCTGATCAAACCGGATGCGGTCGCGGTGACATTGATTACAACCGGGTAACTGCCGCCGAGCCCTTCCGTGGTGCCGGTAATCAACCCGCTGACCGGGTCAATACCAAGTCCTGCCGGCAATCCGGTAGCACTGTACGAAAGCGCTCCTGAATCGTTGTCGCGGGCGGTAATGGCGAGGTTAACGCCGTCACCCACCAAACTTGCCTGACCGCCAGGATTTAGCACGTACGGAGGAAAATCTCCGTCGGGAGCGGCCGCTGCAGGTTCGCTGTCATCAATTTGCAGCAGATAGCTCGCGAGGTTATCAAGATCGGTAGCACCAAGAGCCGTCACATCAATGCCAACTGTCGCCTCATTGGTGTGCGCCAGAATGGCTTCCTGAACAGTAGATGCGGAACCGTCATGCAGGTAGGGTGCACCGTGCCACAGGCCTCGCAGCGTGGGAGTATCAAGCCCTCCGTCCACCAGTGGAGTACCGAGGCGGCCACCCGTATCGGCGTCAACCGAACCTATGTTGTGGAAATATCCGCCCAGTGGGCTATCGGTATACTCGTTGCCGGTGTGGCAACGGCTACAGTTGGAGCTGGCAAACAGTGCCTGCCCGAGCAATCCTTCGGCGGTCAGGTCGCCGTTTGCGGCCCGATCAGGGCTGTCGCCCACAGAGTCGAGCGTTGCCGTGTATCCGGCCAGAGCGTCAAGATCGTTACTCAGACCACTCTTTGGTACTCCGAGGGTATCAGACGTCAACAGGAAGTCCGCCTCGTCCATCAGCCCGGTTCCGTCGAACACACCGCGAATGTCATTTTCGAAATCGTGAATTTCGTCGAAGTTTGCCGTCCAGTGAACGTTACCGTGCGCAATGCCGGCACGACCACGCAGGTCGATCGTGTTTCGCAGGCCCTCACCGCCATCGGAGAAGTCCCAGGTACGGCCATCATGGCCCGCGTCATCGTGACAGGCAGCACACGCGATATAGGCCTGGGAACTCAGGCGCGAATCAGACGCGTCAAAAAAGAGTTTCTTACCGGTTAGTACAAACGGATTGAGCGTCTCGGCAACCACCGTGCCTACCTCGGCATCGAGATTAACGCTGTTCTCAATACCCTGCATCAGGCTGCTGGTGTCATAGACACCCACAGTACGATCCAGGTAGTTGTGTATGTACAACCGCTCGCCGTTCGGAGAAAGTGCTACACCGCGTGGCGCCATTCCGGCGGTTCGGGTAACGATAATCTGGCCGCCGTACACATCGAGAACGTGCAGCGAACGGCTACCTTCATGCACAACGTACAGGTGATTACCGTTAGGGCCGAATAGCGCGGCCGTTGGCTGACTGTTGTCATCAAAGTCAAAACGCTCCGCTACCAGCTCCTGTTGGCCAGTCATATCCAGCCGGGCCAGGAGACTGCGAACGAGTCGGTCGTGTTCGCGCGCGTTGCCGTCTCGGAACACACCACGATAAATGTTACTGATGTTCGACGGAACGACACCAATCGTGTCATCGCGAGATAAAGCCGGCCCCATGACATAGTTTGGAATACCACGAGAGGAGTCCTGAGTGTCAATGTCATCGTTGTAAACAAGCACCATCGTATTAAGAACGGTCATACCACCTGTATCAACACGAGCAACTTCACCCCCGCCACCTGTGGTCAGATTGCGCGTGCTTTCGCCGGGCACTGGAGCTGTAATAAAGCGTGACACATAGAGCTCGCTGTTCGCTGCGTTCAAGGCAATGTCTCGCGGGCGGAACCCAAGGTCTACCGATGAATCAACCAGCGCTGTGGTCAAATCAATCTTGACGACTCGCTCTTCTGCCAGCAGCGATACGTACGCATAGCTTCGGTCATTTGATGCAACGATCGAGTGCGGGCTCGCACCGTAATCAAACGTAACAGCAATCGAACTGGTCATCGCGGTCGTATCAATTGCGGAAATCGTGTGAGAGTCCCGGTTAACCACCCACAGCGTATTGGCACTCACCTGGGCAATACGCGTCGGGTTATCCCCTACCGCAATTTCCTGTACGAACAGATCGGTGACCGGGTCGATCGCGGTCACGGAATCGTTATCCGTGTTTACGGTCCACACGAGATCGTTGGTTCCAGTCCTGTCCTGATACAAAATCGTGCTGGATGACGCCGGAGCATTCGTGGTTAGCGGTGCGTGAACATTCTGCCAGAAGCTGAACTGATCGGTCCCGGCGCTATCGGTTAACGTGACGTTGACCTGATAGCGACCTGGCTCGGCAAAGGTGTAGTCAAGCGTCGGATCTGTGCCGGTATTGACCTGGCCACCGTCGCTAAGGCTCCAGGCAAATTCGGGAGCAACACCGCCGCTTACAATCACTTCCATCGTACCCTGTACGCCAGCCTGCATGATGGTCGGTACAATGCCGGAAAATTCGACAACTGCGGGTGCGGCATCATTGATGTAGATCGCGTAGCGACCCTCGTGTGCAAACAGCAGGTCCTGGTTGCCGTCGAGGTTCACGTCGGTAATGACTACGTCGTAGGACTCTTCAGTGCGCCATTCCGGGTCGGCAAAAACGTCGAAGTCACCGGAGAAATTGCCAATGGTGATAACCATCTCGTTGAGTTCGTTACGCGGATCCGGGTTTAGTCCTGTGCCAAGCATTTCAATACTCGACATGATGTAGTCGGGATCACCGTCGTTATCGAGGTCGCGTATGAAGGCAAACCCGTGCTTGCCGTCGTCACCAATCATGTTGGCATCAAAGCGGCGCTGGAAATCGACAAAGTCGCCGGTCATCGTTCCCATACTCATAAACGCCGTTGGCGTAAAGTTGTCGGCGTATACACGCATGTCTACCATGTTGTCGCCGTTAAAATCGGCACCAACCGGCATGTAGGTCAGGTTTGCAAGGTCCAGATCCTGAATACCTGAATCGGGGAACACGCCCGTACCATCGTTGTAGAACACTGACTGCCTGTTTTCTGAACCATAAATACCGATGATATCCATGTCGCCGTCATTCTCGACGTCAAACAGCTGAATCTTGCCGACCGAATCCAGTACCAGAGCCCCAATACGGGTACCGGTCTCACTGGTGAACACGCCGGTGCCGTCGTTTACAAGCATCTGGCGACCGCCGTTGGTCGTCAGCATGACGACATCCTGGTCGTTGTCCAGGTC
>CAWUKD010000132.1:0-10205 GCA_963922815.1 uncultured Gammaproteobacteria bacterium | reverse complement strand
CCAGTGTGGCTGATCGTCCTCTCAGACCAGCTACGGATCGTCGCCTTGGTAGGCCTTTACCCCACCAACAAGCTAATCCGACGTAGGCTCATCTAATAGCGCGAGGTCCGAAGATCCCCCGCTTTCCCCCGAAGGGCGTATGCGGTATTAGCACGAGTTTCCCCGTGTTGTCCCCCACTACAAGGCAGATTCCTAATTTGTACTCACCCGTCCGCCACTCGCCACCAAGGAGCAAGCTCCTCGTGCTGCCGTTCGACTTGCATGTGTTAAGCATGCAGCCAGCGTTCAATCTGAGCCAGGATCAAACTCTTCACTTTATACTTCTGTATAACTTAAAGCTTTGAATTTGAATGTTGCTTCCTGTCTCTACTACTGTTTTAAGTAATTGAGTATAAGGTCGCTCGATTCAATATGCGTCTGCACATCGATACGAGCTCCCACACAAATTATCTGATTTAGTTGTTAAAAAGCGTACCTAGCAACGGTGGCTAGGCGGCCAGCAAGTATAGACCATGCAGATTGAGTATGAAACCCGCTCCGCATAAAAAGTTTGTACTTTCTGGTGCGTTCCCGCCTGCGGTGCAGGACAGGGAAGGCGCAGTATAGGGACTCTTCGAGAGACGTCAACAGGAAACTTAAAGAAATTTTCATATTGTCGAAACTATGTTCAGGTCATGATGTAAAGCGACTACGAATCAATGAGTTATCGTCATTCTTGCGGGGCAGCATTTTCCACCACCCAAACATCCCGGACCGAATCTGCGCAAAGGCGCGCAATTCGGACCGTAAATTTCACGCTTGATGTCTTCACGGACTCACCGGCCAAACACATGAACGCCAGCGTGATCGCCTGGTTTCGTACATTTTTACCCTGAGTAGCGCAACGTAACCCATTGATAATTAGTGCCGTTACGCTCTAAGGCGCCGAAACTGACCAGATTTCGGACTAAATCCGGCTTTTAACATCGCTGTCTTCCCGCTTAACGCAGCCCGAACAACAGTCGGCGGATACCACTTGGGCTTGTTAATAAGATGCCCGGAACGGGAAAACACTTTATTTAAACGCCAGGCATGATGGTCACGAAAGAAGGTGCCTCCGGATTGGGTCCGGTCAGGGCTCACCATCACAGGCGGTCAATCGGGAAATGAGCTACCTGACCAGAACCACCCGGCTACAGCTTTGCTGGGATATACGCAGAAAGGGAATCTCAGGCAGCGGCGCTGTCCAGCTGCCGCCTGATCAAATCCGCCAGTGTATTCAGCTCGAACGGCTTGTAGATCAGCGGCGTTTTACTCGACTCAACGCCCGTGTTGATCAATACGTCGTCGGTATAGCCCGATATAAAAATGCCGAGCGCTTCCGGGCACAATCGCCGCGCTTTTTTAAGAAACGCCACTCCGTTGATTTGCGGCAGAACCACATCAGACACAATGACATTAATCGCGTCCTTTTCACGCAGACAGATTTTCAGTCCGTCATCGGCGTTGGCGGCTGTAAACACGCGGTACCCCAAAGATCCCAGTCCGTCGTTCAAAAACCGGCGTATTTTTTCTTCGTCTTCTACAATCAGTACGGTTTCTGTGCCATAAAACTGTTGCTTTGACGCCGACCGGGTAGCACTTGCGGTCTGGCTCTTATTCGTACCCGGCAGATAGATTTCAAATCGTGAGCCCGCACCCGGTTTACTGAACACGCGAATACGCCCGCCTGTTGCCGTCACAATGCCGTGCACGGTAGACAACCCCAAACCGGTTCCCCGGTCCTTTGCCTTGGTGGTGAAATACGGATCGAAGATGCGCTCCTGGGTTTCCTTATCCATGCCCTCTCCGGAATCAATCACCGCTAGCCGGACATAACCACCATCAGCACTATCCAGCTCAAGCCTTTCCAGTTCGGAGGCCGTCGCATAGCGGGTAGACAGGGTTAACTGGCCTCCGCCAGGCATTGCATCCCGAGCGTTAATCGCCAGATTGAGTATGATTTGCTGCAGCTGGCCCGGGTCCATTTCTACCAGGCACTGGTTGTCCGGGTTCCTGACCGTCAATTCGACGTTTTCGCCAATCAATCGCCTCAGCAGGTCTTCGGTGTCCCGCACCAGTTCGCTGATGTCGAACACGCGGGATTCCATAACCTCGGGCCGGCTAAACGCAAGCAACTGCCGGGTTAGTGTTGCCGCCTGCTCCCCCGCCTGCTTGATTTGAGACAACCCGAATCGCTGAGACTCATCCTGACCGGGCTTATCGAGCAACAGCCCGGCATGTCCGAGTATGGCCGTGAGCAGATTATTAAAGTCGTGCGCGATGCCACCGACCAGCTGTCCAAGCGCATCCAGCTTTTGCATGTGGTACACCCGCTCCTGACTCTCGGACAACGCCTGCTCCATAACCACCTGACGCGATAACGCTCTGCGGAGCTGCCGCGCCGTGACCCAGGTTGTCAGACCAATCAAAAGCAGCAACAGGCCAATCACACCAAACGAAGGCAGCGCCTGCCTTGATATGGCACCGATATCTTCCAGCATCCTGGCGCTGGCACTGTCATGCTGTCGATAAAGTTGATCCGCAGCCCGACCAAGCGACGCTAATAGTTCAGGAGTGGACCCTGAAACCGGCTCGTCATGCCATGCTTTAACAGCGCGCTCCAGCCGTTCCGACACGTTCTGCAAAGTCTCGGCAAACTCTGCATCGCGAAACTGATCCTGAAGGAGCCGCAACTGGCTGCACTGCTGCACCATGGTAGCCAGCATCACCTGTACGTCGGGTCCTGGCGAGGTCATGCTGGAGTCAGACAAGGCCTGAATGACGTCACTTTGTAACGGGTCATTCAACAAATCCAACGCGCTCTGGTTTGAGCGAAGCAGCTGTTGCGCCAGTCCCGATGACTGTAAATGATAGAGAGT
Source organism: uncultured Gammaproteobacteria bacterium (assembly GCA_963922815.1). Classification (GTDB taxonomy): domain Bacteria; phylum Pseudomonadota; class Gammaproteobacteria; order Steroidobacterales; family SZUA-146; genus SZUA-146. Next base: position 7,305 of record CAWUKD010000132.1, on the reverse strand, counting down.
AACTTTCTCGCGCGCCGTGCGATCCGTTTTATGAATATGGTATAGAGCCGCAAAGGCGATAATTGCCAACACGATCAGGACAGCCATCATCCAATAGATATGACGAATGACGTGATCGTACTGTGCAGCAGAGGAACTCAATGGCTGGTAAAACAGTTGATAAGCCCAACCTCGGCAGCAGCGCGATGGACCGCACCAGAATTCGAATATCCTGAACACGCGTTGTTTGTGTCGTCAAGTGACTGCAATAGAACCCCCTTGCACAGGAGCGCCATTGTCTCGTAGGGCAAACGTGTCATGCAACCCCACTCTGTATCTGCCGGCAACGGCAACGCGGCGACAGCGCACCAAAGTCACGTTTAGATGATGTCTACCCTGCCGTTCTCAGAAACACCCCGCAGGGGCCACACCGACGCTAGACATGGCCGAATTTCGCGCGACACCGAACCCAAATTCGCGTTTATGGCGACACAGGAAGAGTCGCGACTTAGCAAATTGGCGTCGTTGCAATTGTTCACGCAGGTCGTCTAGACAACCCGCAAATACAGGCACCTGAAAGTAGAATGTATCGAAACGCCTGTTACCACGCCTCTAATATCCCACCGACCAGCAAATCCAGCCCCCTACCACACCATATTTGAAACAATACTCACTATATTTGTTTTGCGCTGGGTTTCCAGATGCCATAACTTTAAGAGGCAGAAACTCAATAGGCCCGACCCATGGTCGACAACAGCAATGTGGAAGGTTCAAGCGACAGCACCCGTATCGTGCTCGTCGTCGACGATCACGAACTGGTCAGAAATCTTGTTGTGTCCATGCTTTTGAAGGAAGGCTTCGGCGTGTTATCTGCGTCGTCCGGATCAGAAGCCATCGAACTGGTTCGCGCTCACACCAACATTCGCTGCGTGCTCCAGGATCTGTCGATGCCCAAAATGAGCGGCGAGGAAACCATCAGCCGACTCTCCGATATTCGTCCCAACCTTCCCATCCTGGTTTACAGCGCCGATGAAGAATCCGTCGTTGCACACAAACTGGCACCGCTGAGTATCGTCGGCTATCTGCAAAAACCGTTCGACCCCGGCGTACTCATCGACAAGTTACGGACCATCGTCGGCAACGAGCTTACCGAAGAACCACCAACCGAAGTCGGATAGCCACCGCAGCCATATACGCACCCTCTCAAACCGCTCAGCGCGCCCCACTTATTGTAATGATGCCGCCTGCCGCGAGCGCGGCTCGCAGCTGCGCAACCAATCTACCCACACTGCCACATTTGCCGGGTGCCTCCGCCAGATATCCTGTGATTAGGCCTCTGAACGCCACCGATCAAGGCCCGATTGATACACAGCTTGTACTTGGGCTAAGGTTCAGCTCTACATTAACCTGAAGCAGTGAGATTTTTTATGAGCATCGACGCTATCAAAGACATGATCAGCGACAAAGTCGCCAAAGCCAATTTCGACCACGTGATCAAATTCAACTGCGGCGATGACGGTGTACTGGTGATTAACAAGGACCAAGTGACCACCGACGATATTGACGCCGAATGCACCATCGACATCTCTACCGAAAATCTGATGGAACTGGTAAAAGGCGAACTCAATCCCACCATGGGATTTATGCAGGGCAAACTGAAAATTGACGGCAACATGGGCGTCGCCATGAAACTGGGTCAGCTCATCTGACCGCAGGAAGCGTATCGGCTTTAGGGCAACTGCAGTGACTCATTGCGGTTGCCTTTTTCGTTACAGGGCGGTGCTATTGAGTTCCGATCAGCCTTCGTAAACCATATAAACGTCGGCTCGTTGGTACTTGCTGGGCTTCGGACGTTCTGTGTGCACAAAGCCGCCGCTTTCGTACAGCTTTAGCGCGGGTCCCAGGCTGTGATGCGATTCCAGAAATAATCGCGTTCCACCCAGCTTCTGAAACTGCTCGACCGTGGCATTGAGCAACAAGCGCCCGACGCCCTTGCCCTGAGCGGCGTCTGACACCGCCATTTTGGTCAATTCGTAGTTGCCTTCGCCATGACAGATCAGGGCGCACGTACCAACAACCTCTTTTTCCAGGACAGCAAACAGGATGCGGCCGCCGTCGGCAAGCACATACTGTTCGGGATTGTCGAGCACCAATCGATCAATGTCCTCTACCCGAAAATAGCGCTCGAGCCAAACACGATTGAGCATCCCAAACCAGGGCTTCAGCGTCTCGTTATAAGGAACAATTTCGACGTTGCTCATCCGATTCCTGCCTTTTTCACTGTGCCTTACCGTTTGAACCCAACGGGTAGTTGTGCCCAACACCGCGCCCGACCTGTCGTAGCGAGGCCGCGCTATTAAACAGCGGCTCGCTAACCGCGTCGACCCGAATGTTGATCGGGTCAGGCCAGCGTAACTTTGGCAAACTTGCGTTTCCCAACCTGCAGCACGTACACGTTGCCGCAGTCAATCAGCGTCTTCGGATCAGAAATACGCTCGCCGTCCATGCGGACGGCCCCTTGCTTGACCATGCGAATGGCTTCAGACGTGCTGCTTACCAGTCCGGCCGCCTTGGCCATGTACGCAATGCCTATCGTTGGTCCGTCACACTCCACGGTCACTTCATCAATATCGTCGGGAACGGCGTTTTTCTGGAAGCGCTGAATGAACGCGTCCTGAGCCGCGTTGGCCGCCGCCTGACTGTGGAAACGAGCCACCAGCTCTTTGCCCAGAGCAAATTTGATATCCCTCGGATTGGCGCCTTCGCTAACCGACTTTCGATAGCCCTCAATGACGCTTAATGGTTCGAAACTTAAAAGCTCGAAGTATCGCCACATCAAATCATCCGACAGTGACATGACCTTGCCAAACATGTCGTTGGGCGGCTCATCGATACCAATATAGTTATTGAGCGACTTGGACATTTTCTTGACACCGTCAAGGCCCTCCAGGAGCGGCATGGTCAGAACCACCTGGGGTTCCTGGCCATACTGTGACTGCAGCTGACGCCCTACCAGCAGATTAAACTTCTGGTCGGTACCTCCCAGCTCCACGTCCGCCTTGAGCGCCACCGAGTCGTAACCCTGAACGAGCGGATACAAAAACTCGTGAATCGAAATGGGCGTGTTGGATTTGTAGCGTTTGGAAAAGTCGTCGCGCTCCAGCATTCGGGCTACCGTGTGCTTTGCGGTAAGCCGAATCATGTCCGCGGATGACATTGCGTTCATCCAGCGCGAGTTGAAATCCACGGTGGTTAAATCGGGATCCAGAATTTTGAATACCTGATCCTTGTAGGTTTGGGCATTCGCCCGAATTTCGTCCTCAGTCAAAGCGGGACGCGTCGCGCTTTTTCCGGACGGGTCTCCAATAAGGCCCGTGAAATCACCAATCAGGAAGATGACTTCATGCCCGAGTTCCTGAAACGCTCGCATTTTATTCAGCAAGACCGTGTGACCCAGGTGAAGATCCGGCGCCGTGGGATCAAACCCTGCCTTGATGCGCAGCGGCGAACCTCGCTTGAGCTTTTTGCGCAATTCTTCTTCTACCAGTATTTCGTCGGTGCCGCGGTGTATTTCGGCCCACTGCTGATCTACGTCCAAGCTCAGGTCTCCTGTGCGAAAGGCACGTTATGGCAGGTTTTTATGCAGGGCGCAATTGGTACGCCTCTGCGAACTTCCGGGGCCGCAGTCTAATCTCGCCGGAATGCAATTTATAGGTACGGAGAGGCCAGAGTCATGGCCGCCGCCTGCCGGTTTCGCGGCACATGCGGCGACGATTCGACAGGATCATCAGGTGCCAATGGGTAATGGTTTGCCCGGCGCGGCCCGTAATCATCGGAAAAGCAACAACAATTGACGTCAATCCATTGAAATCCATAGATATAAACCATGACCCACCATTGACCCGGGAGCACCGTCAAGGTATTTTACCCACAGATTTGAAACGCGAGAACCGCAGAATGCCGCGGAAAAAAAGCCGTATACGTCACGACTACAAGATCATGGGGCAACCCATTGCTGACCGGCCCACCAAAACCAAACCTTCCACGCAACGAGGACGCCTGTTTTTGATTGGCGCCATGGTGCCTGTGGCTGTTGTAGTAGCTACCTTGTGGAACGGATCGCCGACGACAAATTTCGAAGCCGAAGCGTCGATTGAGCCTGTCGTACCTGAAATGACACCAGAGGTTTCGACTGAACAGCCGGCAACGGCGTTGGCGCTCATGCCGGAACCTGCAGGTGCCAGTGGCGCCAGTGGTTCAACCGCATCGGATCGCCCTACGGCACCGATCATGCTCAAGCTACCGGCGGTCGAACCCGATGCCTTTGACCTGGACACGCCCGGACAGCAGTCCGAAAACCAGGTAACGCTGACCATCAAGTCGGGCGACACGCTCGATGAACTGTTCAAGAAGCACAAACTGTCGCGGGGTGATCTCGCACAAATCCTGAGACTCAAAGAAGCCCGCGATGTTCTGACCGTGCTACGCCCTGGCGACGCTGTGCGCATTAATCATGACAACGAAGGCCGGGTTCAGGATGTCTATCGCGCGCTTGACGAAGTACAGACCCTGCAAATCAGTCGCGACGCATCGGCCGAACTCGGGTTTGTCACCCGCATGCTCGAAAAGCCCGTCGAAATCCGCATGCAGCACGCCAGGGGCACCATCGATTCAAGCCTGTTCCTCGCGGCCAGCGACGCAGGCGTTACCGACACGCTGATCATGAACCTGGCGGGCATCTTCGCCTGGGACATCGACTTTGTTCTCGACATCCGGCGCGGCGACAGTTTCACCATGGTCTATGAAGAAATCTGGCAGGACGGGGCTTTCGTGCGCAACGGTGAAATACTTGCCGCCGAATTCAACAATGACGGCGACACCTTTCGCGCGGTGCGCTACGCAGACCCGGATGGTGAAACCGGCTATTTCACGCCCGAAGGCCTGAACGTTAAAAAAGCCTTCCTGCGTGCGCCCATCGCGTTTACGCCCCGGGTTACGTCCAACTTCAATCCGAAACGCAAGCACCCTGTGCACAACAAAGTCCGTCCACATCGAGGCGTTGACTACGGCGCACCACGCGGTACGCCTATCAAGGCAGCGGGAGACGGCAAGGTCATTTTCCGCGGTCGCAAAAACGGCTACGGCAACACGGTTATATTGCAGCACGGCGGTAACATCACCACGCTGTACGCTCACATGTCCAAGTTTTCAGCCAAAGCCAAGTCCGGACGGCGCGTCAAACAGGGACAAACGGTTGGCTATGTTGGCGCGACCGGCACGGCTACCGGCAATCACCTGCACTACGAGTATCGCCTGAACGGCGTACATCGCAACCCGCGAACCGTGAAACTGCCACAGGCGCAGCCGGTACCCACCAAGTACAAAGCTGATTTCATGGCGTCTACCCGACCGCTGATTAATCATCTCGACACTGTGTCAAAAGCACAGCGCCTCGCCTCCGTCCAGTAAGCAACACCCGGTGAGCAACCTCTACGCGGGCTCCATTTGCGGCACGAGCCTCGACGGCATTGACGTTGCTCTGGTGGAGTTTCCGGATAGTTCCTCTGCCCGCGTCGTCGCCTACGCGTCGTCGTCGCTTCCCGATGACCTGTCCGACCCCATGCGCGCCATTGTGCTGGACGGCGCCACGTGCAACGCCCTCACCTACGGCCAGCTCGACCAAAGCTTTGGTGTGGCGATTGCCGAGGCTGTACTTGCCTTGATCTCTGCATCAGGTCGTTCACCGCACGACATTGCGGCGCTCGGATCGCACGGCATTAACCTGCTGCACGCACCCGACGCAGATATTCCGGTCACGCTGCAAATAGGTGACCCGAATCAGATTGCACGGCTGACCGGGATCACCACCGTGGCTGACTTTCGACGCCGCGACGTTGCACTGGGTGGTCAGGGTGCACCGCTGGCCCCCGCGTTTCACGCCGCCGTGCTCTCGCACCCGAATGAGCCCAGAGTAGTCCTGAATCTTGGCGGCATCGCCAACATCACCGTGCTCAATCCCGGACAGGACGTCATTGGGTTCGACACCGGCCCGGCCAACGGTCTGCTGGACGCATGGTACGTTTTGCACCGGCAACAAATTGAATCAGGCCAGGTCGCGACTCGTATCGCAGAACCTCAGCATGCGGTGGATGATTTCGACCGGGACGGTGCCTGGGCCTCCTCCGGACACGTGCTGCAGCCACTGCTTGATCTGCTGATGGCAGATTCGTACTTTGGTCGGCCCCCGCCGAAAAGCACGGGCAAGGAGCATTTCAATCTGGCCTGGTTGCAGCGTCACCTTAGCGAGCTGCCAGCTCCACTCGGCGCGAATGAAGTGCAGGCGAAGGACGTACAGGCAACGCTCGCCGAACTCACGGCGCGCACGGTCTGCAAGAGCGTGCTTGAACACTGCCCTGATACCACGTCACTACTGGTCTGCGGCGGCGGCGCTCACAACTCCGATCTGATGAACCGCCTTGCACACCATTTGCCAAACGTTGATGTCACCAGCACGCAGTCATTTGGCGTTTCGCCGGATCACGTCGAGGCGGCGGCCTTCGCCTGGCTCGCCAGGCGAACACTCAATCGACAGACTGGCAATCTCCCAAGCGTCACGGGCGCATCATCGGGCAGCGTACTCGGCGGCATTTACTACCCTTAGGTCACGGCGTGACGCCTGGCTACCCGACCAGACCGGAAAGCTCGACACGACGAAGCGCAGTATACTGAAGGGAATCACCAGCGAGAAAAGCCATGACTCAGGAATCCCGCACGCCCTTTCCACCCTTTACCGATGAAACAGCCGCACAGAAAATTCGTGCCGCGGAGGACGGATGGAACAGCCGCGTTCCGGCCAAAGTGGCACTTGCCTACACGCCGGACAGCGTTTGGCGAAACCGGGATACGTTCGTACGCGGCCGCGATCAGATCGTTGAGTTTCTGACCCAAAAATGGGAGCGGGAGCTGGACTATCGCCTGATCAAAGAGCTCTGGGCAACTAACGGTAATCGAATTGCCGTGCGATTCGCCTACGAAAGCCGGGATGTTCACGGCAACTGGTTTCGGTCGTACGGGAACGAGAACTGGGAGTTCAGTGAGGCGGGATTGATGCAGCGTCGAATCGCCAGCATTAATGACCTTGCTATCCGCGAGAGCGAACGGCTGTTTTTGTGGCCGTCGGGCCGCCGACCCGATAACCATCCGGGCCTGTCAGACCTGGGTCTTTAGCCAAGAGCGACTTTTGCTAGCTGAGCGACGATGCCCGACAACTCCGACTCTGGTGTTTCATTACCGGCGTACACCAGGCCGGTTACCAGCAACATGGCG
>CAWUKD010000131.1:0-10417 GCA_963922815.1 uncultured Gammaproteobacteria bacterium | reverse complement strand
CCGCCTGGCACTTTGAAGCCTTTTTTATCCCACGGCGCTACAGGATCTACTTTACCTTCGCGCAGCAGTTCGCAGGCGTGATCGAGCAGCCGGTCGGCCGGCACGATCTCGTTGATAAATCCGGCGCTCAGAGCGTCGGCAGGTTTTACATGCGATCCTTTTACAATCAGCTGCAGGGCAGGCTCGATGCCAATCAATCGCGGCAGCCTTTGCGTGCCGCCGGCGCCCGGTAAAAGTCCCACCTGCACTTCGGGCAGGCCAAGGCGGGTTTTGGGATTGTCGGACGCTACACGGTAGTGGCACGCCAGACACAGCTCCAGGCCACCGCCCAGGGCCGTACCGTTAATCGCTGCAACAAAGGGCTTGCCGCAGGTTTCTATACGTCGATACAACTTCTGATAGCGCTGCACGTTCTCGTACATCTGCTCGGTGGTCAATCCACTGTCGAACGATTCGACCAGCTCCATCAGATCAGCCCCGGCAATAAACGTACTCTTGCCCGAGGTAATAACTGCCCCGGTCACGGCATCGTCGGCCACAACTTTTTCAACCGCGGTCGCCAGATCCGTCGCAAATTCGGGCGTCAGCACGTTCATGCTGCGATCTTCGAGATCAATCACAAGTCTGGCAATGCCGTCGCTTACTGAGTAGGTAATTGTGTTCATGTCGGTATCCTGTTGCAGGCCTGCCGTCAAACGACCGCACGCCAAAGGTGTGTCGCGGTTACACGCGCTCGATAACGGTGGCCGTGCCCATGCCGGCGCCCACGCACAAATTAATCAGCGCCGTGTTCTGGTCGCGGCGCTCCAGTTCATCGAGCACCGTCCCAAGAATCATCGCTCCGGTCGCGCCCAGCGGATGCCCCATCGCGATCGCGCCGCCGTTTACGTTAATCCGGTCGTGTGGGATATCCATGTCCTTCATGAACTTCATCACCACCGACGCGAACGCTTCGTTTAGCTCGAACAAATCAATATCGGTCTTGTCCATGCCCAGCCGCTTTAGCACTTTCTTCGCACTCGGCGTTGGTCCGGTCAGCATGATGGTCGGCTCACTGCCTACCGAGGCGAAGCCTTTGATGCGCGCGCGGGGCTTAAGACCCAGGCGCTCCCCAATGTCTTTCGTGCCCACCAGCACGGCCGCGGCGCCGTCGACAATGCCGCTGCTGTTACCACCGGTGTGCACGTGGTTGATACGCTCAACCTGCGGATAGCGCTGCAGCGCCACGGCGTTAAAGCCGGCCTGCTGCCCGGGAATCTCGAACGCGGCGCGCAGCCCGGCCAGATCATCCATCGTGGTACCCGGGCGCATGTGCTCGTCTTTGTCCAGCACCGTAAAGCCGAGCCGGTCTTTAATCGGAATGACCGAGCCGTCGAAGTAGCCGTTCTCCCAGGCGTGCGCGGCCCGACGCTGGCTTTCCACCGCATACGCGTCAATGTCTTCACGACTGAAGCCTTCCAGCGTGGCAATCAGGTCGGCGCCTATGCCCTGCGGAGCGAAATACGTTTTGTACGCCACGGCAGGGTCCGCCGCCATGGCCCCCGAGTCAGATCCCATCGGCACCCGCGACATGCACTCCACGCCGCCGCCAATGCCAAGGTCGGACTGTCCGGCCATGACTTGCGAGGCCACCGTGTTTACGGCCTCCAGACCCGACGCGCAAAACCGGTTGAGCTGTTTGCCCGGCACGTTCTCGGCATAGTCGGCGTACAGCGCGCCGACTCTCGCTACGTTGGCGCCTTGCTCGCCTACCGGCGTCACGCACCCGAACACCACATCGTCCACGAACTGCGTGTCGAGCTCGTTGCGATCGCGCAAGCTTGCGAGCACCTGCGCCGTTAGCTCAATCGGTGTTGTGGCGTGAAGCGCACCGGTGTTTCGACCTTTCCCACGCGGACTGCGCACGTGATCAAAAATGTAGGCGTCGGTCATACTGATCTCCAGTGGTCCGTGTGGTTACACGGCAAGTTCGTTAGCGAGCTGTTCTTTGGCGTGCTGCTGCACGCGCGGCCAGTCAAAGCTGCGCTTGTCCAGCATCCACAAAAACGTGATGCCCGTGGTGTACGCAATAAAGTGGGCTGCACACGCGTCGGCGTCCAGATCCGGATTAATCGTTCCTTCTTTTTGTCCTTGCAACATCCAGCTGCGCAGCTGATGCACCTGCAGCTGCTTTACCTTGCATACGATTTGCTGAAGCTCGGAATCGGGCTCGCAGGCCTGGTGATTCAGAATGTTCATGGCGCGAATGTCGTCCGGCGACTCGCGTACAAATTCGAAGTAGGCGTCGGAACACGCCAGCAGTGCCGCCGCACCGGTGAGCCCGTCCACGCGCGCCTCCAGCGATCGCGTCCAGCGCTCGGACACCTGCTTGATCACGGCCTTGAACAGGCCGGCTTTGGTGCCAAAACGATAGGTAACATGGCCCCGGCTGTAGCCCGATACGTCGCCGAGGGCTTTGAGCGTGGTACCGGCCGTGCCCACGTCCACAATCAGGTGAATCGCAGCGTCGATCAGCCGCTGATCGGAGATGGCGGATCGCTCATCCTGGGTCAGTTTGCGCTCGGGTCTGGTGGGCATGCAGGCACTCTACAAGGTTTCCTTGTTGCCAGCAAGTAACTTGCCTGCAATAGAGAATTTTACACATTATCTATTGTTTTTAATCAATTATTTATCTTGCTATCAGCAAGTAATCAGTGACTTATGCCTGTTTTTGAGGCCCATGACAGGCAAAAAAAAGGCCACAACCAAGCAGGTTGTGGCCTTGCAGCACCGTGCAACAGAGTACGGGCTACGATTAGTGCGACGGGGGAATCAGAACCGCGTCGATCACATGAATTACGCCATTCTCGGTAACGATGTCCTGCACAACGATTTTGGAGTCGTTGATGAAGATGTCGCCACTTTGAATACTCACATCCACACGATCGCCATTGAGCATGCGGATTCCAAACGGAACGCGGCGGAGCACCCGGTCCGTTTTCTTCGGCCAGAAGTTTACGTGGTACAGGAGAATGTCCGTAAGCACATCGGGGTTGGCCAGAAGGTCTGCGATCGCGTCGTCGCCAAGTACAGCAAACGCGGCATCGGTTGGTGCAAAGACGGTGAAGCGTCCGTGCGGGTTCGCCAGCACGTTATCCAGACCGGTGGCCTGAAGTGCAGCTACGAGAGTGGTGAACGAGCCGGCCTGAACCGCCACGTCAACAACGGTACCGGCGACCACTTCGTCGGACGGCGGCAGCAGCACGCGATCAATAACGTGAATGATGCCGTTAGTGGTTTGAATGTCCTGCAACACCACTAAAGACTGATTAATGTACAGACCCTCGTCGGTAACATTGGTTACCAGACGGTCGGTGTTCAGGGTTCGCAGCGAACGACTCGAACGTCGCTGCAGGTTACTGGCTGGTCGCTCACTACCGAGCACGTGGTACAGCAGGATGTCGCTCAGCGTTTCAGGATCGTTCAGCAACGCGGCAATGGTGTCAGCGCCCAGCGCTTCGAACGCAGCATCCGTTGGTGCAAACACCGTGAACTCGCCGTCCGGATCGGCCAGTGCGATATCCAGCCCGGTCGCGCCCAGTGCGGCAACCAACGTTCCAAAACTACCGTTCTCAACAGCCGTTTCAACAATGTTCAACGTTGGCGTTGCGTCTTCGGGCGGAATCAGCACGGCGTCAATAACGTGAATAATTCCGTTGGTCGCGCGGATGTTTGACAGCACCACTTCGGAGTCATTCAAAAAGAGCGTCCGGTGCGAAACAGACACATCGATACGGTCGCCGTTCAGTGCTTTGACTGTGCGACCGTTCTTGCGTGCCAGCTGCCTGGCGGTCTTTTGGTCGCCCAAAACGTGGTACAGCAGAATGTCGCTTAAGGTCTCGGTGTCGGCCAGCAGTGCGGCTATGGTGTCTTTACCCAGCGCCTTAAAGGCCGCGTCAGTCGGTGCGAAGACGGTGTAATTTGCGCTTTCGTCTGCCAGAGCGGCATCCAGGCCGGTCGCCTGAAGCGTAGCCACCAGCAAGTTGAAATCGTCACTTTCTACGGCGATTTCAACAATGTTTTGTGTCGGATGCTGAGCGCTGGCGTGAGCGGTCAGCATGAACGGCACCATCGCGAGCAAAAACAGTTTCAATGAACGTTTCATCACTCCCCCAAATACGGTTGTTAGCATTTTGTTCTCCCCAAGTTTTGTTTTAGCTTGAACGCAGACTATCCGGTCATAACTCACGGACCCGTGACATCGCAGTGAAGTCCAGGTGAACACGCAGAAATCCTGGAGACCGTTGCAGCAAGCTATCTGGAGCACGTTCCGGGGCGTTTCGAACACCTGAACTCGATGTCTGGACCACGCGACCGATTCGGGTTCCGATAAAACAAGGCTCTACGACAGGTAGTGAAGGCAAAACCTTCAGATTTCGACGACCCACAGGTCTTTTGGCGGCAGATTCACTGACTGATTCGTTGCCATCGTTTTTTACGGCCGCGTCAAACAAACGTTGCGAGCGGCCGCCAGGTTTTAAGCGCTTTGCAGGCGGCGCCCATTGACACGCGCCCGCATGACACACCATTCGCCTTTGGAATGACAGATTCTCAATGCACAATACCCACTCAATTCGCACAAAGGATTCAACAGCAATGCCTCCAGTCTCTCGCATCGATCTGTCGCGCCGTCGTTTCGTGCTCTCAGGATCAGCGCTGACCCTGTTGGGCGCCTGTTCAGCCACACAGTGGCCTGCCGGCTCTTCTGCCCGTGCTCACACCCGATCCGATGCGACATTTCCCCGGGCGCAGCGCGCACTGGAAATTATCGAAGAAAGCACCGACGGTCGCATCGGTGTAGCGGCCATTAATCTGGCCGATGGCTCGGTACTGATGCATCGGGAGCACGAGCGTTTTGCCATGTGCTCCACGTTCAAGTGGCTGCTGGGTGCCGTGGTCTTGCAGAATGTGGAGAACGGAACCGAACAGCTTAACCGCCCGATCAGCTGGACGGCGGACGACCTGATCTCATGGTCACCGATCACCAAGCCCCTGGTCGAAGCGAGCGACAGCGGCACGGCCACGCTATCGGTGGGAGAACTGTGCCACGCCACGCTCAGCATCAGCGATAACACGGCCGCCAACCTGTTGCTTGATACGATGGGCGGACCGCAAGGACTGACGCAGGCTGTGCGAGCGTTTGGCGACAACGTTACCCGCCTCGACCGTTACGAACCCGAGCTCAACGAGAATGCCCCTGACGACGTACGGGATACCAGCACGCCGCACGCCATGCTGGCGCTCATGCAGACCGTGCTGTTCGGCAGCGTATTATCGATGGCCTCTACCGCGCAGCTTAAAGAGTGGATGATGGCCAACGTGACCGGCAACTCGCGCCTGCGCGCCGGCCTGCCGGAGAAGTGGACCGTAGGCGATCGTACGGGTACAAGCAGCAACAACGCCAACAACAATCTGGCGTTTGCCATTGCCCCGGCTGACAGCATTCCCGCCAATGGCCCGCTGCTCATCGTCAGCTTTACCAATGCCCCCAATCCGATGACGCCGGAAGCCAACGTCGTGCATGCACGCATTGCGCGCCTGATCTCGAACACGCTGCTGTAGTCGCACGGCGCCTGCCTTTCGGCCCCTTCTTCACCCCGGAACTACGTTCCGCGTTTCGCGTTTCGCGTTTCGCGGGGCCCGCAAAGGCTTGACTTTTACCTATGTGGCGCATAGTATGTATTGCATACTATTTATGGCACATATCGCATGTCTGACGAAACACTTGAAAAACTGAGACAGGAAATTCGACGAGGCGTCATTGTTCTTGCCGTTCTGGGAGCTTTACGCGAGGAGCACTACGGGTATTCGCTCGGTAAGACTCTGAAATCTATGGATATAAACATCGACGAAGGCACCCTTTACCCGCTGGTTCGCCGCCTTGAAAAGCAGGGCATGCTGGTGAGCGAATGGCGTGAAGAGGCCAAACGCAAAAAGCGCTTCTACCGCCTGTCCGACGAGGGTAGCCAGGTGTTTCAACAGCTAAGACAAGAATGGCTCGCGCTGAATGACAGCGTGACCCACGTGATTAAGGAGAAAACGTAATGCAGTTAATTGAGAGCTATTTGTTCGAAGTGGGTCGGTATCTACCGGACGACCAGCGGGACGACATTCTGACCGAACTGCGTTCTTCCCTTGAAGAAGAAGTGCGTGAAGCCTCGGGAACGGATAACCCTGACCGCGAACAGATTGAAACCGTACTGAATAAGCACGGGCACCCAATCAATGTCGCAAGCAGCTATAAAGAGCCCCGCTATCTGATCGGCCCGGAACTGTATCCGGCCTTCATTGAAACGCTGTCGACGATTTTTACCGTGAGCATTATTATCGTGGCGTCACTGCAGCTGCTTGGCTGGGTGACCAGCGGCTGGACCACCGGCCTCTATGGCTTTATCAGCAACATCGTCCGCCTGAGCCTGTGGTTGTTAGCCCTTACGGTGATTATCTTCGCCACGCTCGAATATTACGGTGAACGCGTCGGCTGGTACGACAACTGGAAGGCAAGTTCGCTAAGCCTGACAGCCCCCACGTCGTTCAATCGCAGCGACATCATGACCAACCTGTTTACCGAAGGCGTATTCCTGGTGTGGTGGAACGATGTGCTGCAGCTGCAAAACTGGATTCCGGAAATGGCCGACCGCTTTGTCGTTAACTTCAGTGAGGTTTGGGCGCCGCTCTACTGGCCCGTCAATATCCTGTTTGGCCTGTGGTTCGTTGTGCACGCCTACACCCTGCTGAACCGACGCTGGACGCGCCCTGCTGTGCTCGGTGAAATCGTTCTCAGCGTGTTGGGTATTGCCTTGTGTCTCTACCTGATCGTTCAACCTGACCTCATCACCTTCAGTGGCGAGATACAGGAATTCGATTTACTCGAGCGAAGTCTTAGAGTGTCCCTGGTCGTAATAGCCAGCATTATCGGCTGGGATCTTTGGCAGGCGGTGAAGCTGTGGAACGAAGGCCCGTCGCCAGGTTTGCAACAAAACTCATGAGCAGCATCAGCCGTAATCGGTCTAAACCTGGAATGAGACCGCATCAAGGCGTAGCGCTACAGTAACGATTGCTGCATACGTGCACGCTGCACGGCTTGTGCTAATGTTTACTCTACGGTCATCGGCGTTAACGCGCCGATGACCATCGCATTACGCATACTCTCGTGCATCAGCCTGCACTCGACGTCTTGGTGTAAACGCACACCACTCTTAAAGCGTCCTTCAAAACAGTATGCGCATAAAACGGCAGACTGCTGCTCGTCATCGAACTAAAGTTTTAGTGTCTGCCACCATCAGGGAATTGTCCCTGAACCTGGGGGAGACATCATGGATAGAACACACAATCTCACGCGGACCATTTTTTTGTTTGCCGTGACGCTTGCGCTCATTGCCGGCACGCCGGTCGTCGCAGACACGGTCAACTGGATAGCCGGTTCCGGCAACTACGGTGTCGGCACCAATTGGGACGCGGCCGCCGTTCCCTGCATTGAAACCCGCCCGGTTACCGAAAACGCGATCGTTCCGGGAACCGGCGTCACGGTGACACAGGACGTGTCGCTCTGTTCGGTCGACGTGCTGACCCTCGGTGACAGCTCCACGTTCAGCCTGCTGGCGGGCACGGTGTTCAACGCAACTACCGCGGACATAGCAGCAACCGTAAGCGGATCGGGCGCGTTGAGCGTTAGTAGCACGGCATTTACAGGACCCGAGGCTTACGTGTTTGGCACTTCGGGCGCCAATATCGAACTGCTCAATGCGACCAACAGCGCCACGGACACCCGCTTCTCCGCGGCTTCCAGCGCAACGATGACCATTCAGGCCGACACGATCACATCAACAGGCGCGGCCAATTTCAATACAATCATCGCGTCGGCCATCGGTAGCGGTGCGCTGCTGCAACTGTCTGCCGCGACGACGCTGGACGGGTCGTTCAACAGCTCCAATGGCGCGACTCAGACGCACTCCGTTGTGGCCGAAGACGGTGGCACGGTGAATCTGTCGGGACTTACTTCTGTGACCGGTCCCGTAGATGATGAGGACCGGCTGTTGTTTAGCGTCAGCGACGCCAGCGTCCTGAATCTGGATGGCCTGCAAACCGTTACCGCGGGAGGTCGCGTACAGTTTGAAGCGAAGGCCGGTTCCACGCTGTCATTGCCGGCACTGCAAAATACGCTCGGCGCCCAGTTCTTTGCGCTTGATCCTGACAGCCAGATCCTGGCCAATGGTTCGGCGTGGACGCTGTCGTCCATCGGTTTACCCAACACGGCCGCCACCCTGATCCAGGCCAGTAGCTCTGGCGCCCTGCTTGATTTTTCAGCCATGATGTCTCTGGACGCCGGGTTCAACAGCTCCAATCAGGCAAATCAAACGCACTCGGTGATCGCCGAAAACGGCGGTAGTGTTAATTTATCGGGGCTGATCAGCGTGATTGGCCCCGCCGATGACGAAGACCGCTTAACCTTCTCCGTCAGCGACAGCGGCACATTGAATCTGAATGGTTTGCAAAGCGTCACGGCAGGTGGCCTGGTGCGGTTCGAAGCGAACAGCGGGGCCACACTTGAACTGCCCTCACTGCAGAGCGCTTTGGACGCACAGTTTGTCGCAGCGGGCGCAGGCAGCCAGATTCTGGCAACAGTGTCTGGCTGGACGCTGTCGTCCATTGGGCTGCCAAACTCCAACGTAACGCTCGCGAGCGCCGTCGACCCGGGCGCCCTTGTTGATCTGTCAGGCATGACCCTGCTCGACACGGAGTTCAACAGTTCCAACGGTGCGACCCAGACCCACACCATTGTTGCTGACAACGGCGGTCATGTTGACCTGTCTGCCCTTACCGCTATCACAGGCCCGGTTGACGACGAAGATCGCCTCGTCATGTCCGTCATCCATTCAGGCACCATCAACCTCGACGGACTCGAGACCGTCACGGCCGGCGGTGCCGTGCAGTTTGACGTTCGCGCAGGCGCCACGCTTTCTTTGCCCTCTTTACAAAGCGCGCTGGACGCCCAGTTTTTTGCAACCGAGCCGAATAGCCAGATTCTGGGCAACGCCTCAAGCTGGACGTGGTCGTCCATTGGACTACCCAACTCCAACGCCGTCCTCGCTGAGGCGAGAACCAGCGGCGCCCTGCTCGACCTATCCGGCGTCTCATTACTGAACGCCGGATTCGACAGTTCCAACGGCTCGACTCAAACGCACACCATCGTGGCTGACGATGGCGGTACGATAGATCTGTCAGGACTCATCGACATTACCGGACCTGCCGACGACGAAGACCGCCTGCTGATTACCGCTACAGGTACGGGAAACGTGATTCTTGACGGTGTGCAATCGGTTAACGCAGGAGGCCGGGTGCAGTTTGAGCCCACCCTGGGCGGGACTTTGTCATTGCCCTCTTTGCAAAGTGTGCTCGGCGCGAGATTCATAGCGACCGATCCTGACAGCCAGATTCTGGCCGGCACCTCACAGTGGTCCTATGCGTCTATTGGCCTGCCCAATTCCACCGTTACGCTGATCGGTGCCGTTGACCCGGGCGCGTACGTTGATGTGTCTGGTATGACGTCGTTAAACGCCGGGTTCAACAGCTCTAACGGCTCGACGCAAATCCATTCGATCGTGGCGGGTAACGGCGGCACGGTGGACCTGCGCGGCCTTGATTCACTCGTCGCCCCTGCGGATGCGGAAGACAGAATCAGCTTTTTACCTTCCGACGGCGGCACGATAATCATGAGCCCGCTTGACAGTGTCTCCGGCAGTGGACGCGCACTCGTCGCACTCAGTGCCGACGGTATTCTCGAGTTTCCCCTGTCTATGAATGCCGACGAGGACATCGAAATACTGGCGGTGGCCGATAGCCGGGTACGGGTGACCGACAGCCTCAGCTTCGATCACACCGACGAAACGCAGTTTAACCTTGAAGCGGCCCGCGTATCTGTATCCGGAGCGGGCCTGGTGGATATCGAGATAGGTGGCTCCAATGAAGGCATAGCACCGGTGACCAGCCCCAACTTTGGCTTTGGTCAACTCATCATCGGCAGCTCGGAAGCACCGGCAACCGCGCGACTGATTGATATCGTCGACAACGGTAATGGAGACACCTGTGGCGTCGCCGGCGTTGACCGCGAAGCGCTGTATCTTTACGGCTACGACGTCGGACTTGACGCGGACGGCTTGAGAATTTTGAATGGCTCCACCCTCACGCTGGGCGGATTCGATGTTTATACGTCAATCGGCGGCGTGTTGATGCACCTCAATCCGATGCTGACGCCGGGCGTGCCGTTCCCTTTCGACGAAGGCTTTGTCGAACTGGGTACACCTTTTGATATTGATGAAGACGGAGTGGCAGACAGCGTTGATAACTGTGTGCTGGCGCCCAACCCCGACCAGACGGA
>CAWUKD010000130.1:0-10512 GCA_963922815.1 uncultured Gammaproteobacteria bacterium | reverse complement strand
GTCGGCATGAGCTGCGCTTATCGTATTTCTACACTTGCCCTGGTGGGCATCGTGTTAGGGGTACGTGTAGGACGACTGGATACCCAGTGGTAACCCGGCAAACGAGTACAGCAACAGGAATATCGACCACAGTACCAGGAACGACAAAGAGTATGGCAGCATCATGGCAGTCAGCGTGCCGATGCCCGTGTTCTTGACGTAGCGCTGACAGTAAACCACGACCAGCGGAAAGTAGGGCATCAGCGGCGTAATAATATTGGTGCTTGAATCACCTACCCGATAAGCCGCCTGGGTCAGATCAGGCGATATCCCGAGCTGCATGAGCATGGGTACAAAAATGGGCGCGAGCAGTCCCCATTTGCCGCTGGCCGAGCCGACGAATATATTCACAAAACCCGTCAGAAAAATGATGCCCACGATCGTAATGGCCGACGGCAGCGCCATGGCCTGCAGGAACTGCGCGCCTTTGAGTGCGAGCAAAACGCCAAGGTTGGACTGCCCGAACGCGTAGACGAACTGGGCAATAAAAAACATGATGACCAGATAGTAGGCCATGCTGTTCATCGATTTGGTCATGCCCACAATGACGTCTTTTGATCCTTTCAATGATCCTGAAACAACGCCAAACACAATGCCGGGAATCAGGAACAGCAAGAAGATCAAAGACACGATTGACCGCATTAGAGGTGCCTGGAAGCCCGAAATATTCCCGGTCGAATCTCGCCACGGAGAGGCTTCTGGCACCGAGGTGGCAATCAGGACGGCCACACCCAGAAGCATGGAGACGGCAGCCCAGCGCAAACCTTTGCGATCTTCGGGAGACAGGTCGTGCATCTGCGGCAGGTCTTCGGTGTCGCCGTCGATGACTTCACTTTGCAGTCGGGGTTCGACGACGCGGTCGGTAATGAACCAGCCGACGGCGACGATAAGCACGGACGATGCGGTGGTGAAGAAATAGTTGTTCAGCGGATTCAGTGTGACGCTGGGGTCGAGAATCTGTGCGCCCGCCTGCGTCAGACCCTGTAGCAGCGGGTCGATCGAGGAGGGAATAAAGCTCGCTGAAAAACCGCCGGAGACACCGGCGAAGGCCGCGGCAATACCGGCCAGCGGATGCCGGCCCGCGGCGTAGAAGATGACTCCGCCGAGTGGAATGACGAGCACGTAGCCGGCATCGGCTGCAGCATGGCTGGCGATACCCACGACAATGACCATCGGAGTGATCAGTTTTTCCGGCGTCACGTTCAATAACGCACGTAGCGCGGCGTTAATGAAGCCGGTATGTTCAGCGACGCCGATACCCAGCATGGCAACCAGAACCACGCCCACGGGGTGGAAGTGGGAAAAGTTGGTGACCATGACCGACAGAAACTCGGTTATCGCGGACCCCGACAAAAGATTATTAATGATCAGAGGTTCGCCGGACCTTGGATCAAGTACTTCGAAGCTAATGTAGGACAGAAGCCACGAGAGTATCCAGACGATAAACAGCAGTGCGATAAAGAGGATGGCCGGATCGGGTAATTTGTTGCCAATGCGTTCGACTGCACCCAGCCAGCCACCACCGGCTTTCTTCACGTTTTCTGTCATTGTAATTCTCCACCTGAAGTAGCGTCTGAGTTTACCGGCTGAAATGGCGCTCGTCGAACGGTTGGTGTTTCGGCGTCATACGACGTGTTGCACCAGCCGCCGGATGGCGTGGTGCAACATAAACGTCACCGCTGCGGAACTACGGATTGCAGATATTACTGATCCCGCTGGGCCCCGGTGGCTGCAGGAAGGTTTGCGTGACCACTATGTAGTCGAGGAAGTTCACTGTGCCGTCGCCGTTAATATCGTACAGTGGATTGGATCCGAGGAAATCGGCGGCGAGCAGGCCTATGTCGATGAAATTCACGATGCAGTCCTGATTGAAATCGGTATCGCACACGTCACCAATACCGTCGTTGTCGAAATCTTCCTGAAGGGCATTGTTGACAAAGATGCAGTTATCCTCGTCGTCTGGAATGCCGTCGGCGTCAGAAGGATCTATGATAATGAGAGGCAATCGCCAGACGCCACGGCCAAAGGTGGCGGCGTATAGCGTTATGCCCTGTTGATACGCGACAAGATCAGTAACCGGCGCGAGCGGTAAATCAAATCCCAGTGTAGACCAGGTGCCGTCATCTTCCAGTTCGAAGACTCCGACATCCCCACCGGCGACGAGATCATTGAAGTTGATAAAGGCCAGCGCGTTAATCGGCGCCGACGGCAGGTCGGAGCTGATGTCGATCCAGTTGTCGCCGAAGTCTGTGGTTTTAAACACGTAGGGCGTATCGTCGGCGTCCCGAAAGCCGGAGTAGCTTAGGTAAACAGTGTCGTCATCGGCCGGATCAATCAGCAGCTTGGTCACCCATCGCGTGGGCAGATTGGGCGCAGTCAATTGCGTCCAGGTAACCCCGTCGTAGCGCCAGACCCGACCGCCGTCCGTGCCGACCATGATTTTGTTTTCGTCCTCAGGTGCCACGGCAATCGTGGTTACAGTGCCAAACGGATACGGGTCAATCGGTGACGGAAACGGGTCACCACCGGTCAGGTCAGGACTGATGGTTGTAAAAGTGAGTCCTGCGTCGATCGATTTTTCAACCAGGTTGCCCGCGTAAAAAATCGTAGAGGGATTGTCCGGATAGAACGCGAGCGGCGTTTGCCAGTTGCGGCGTTCTGAAGCAATTGCCCCAATGGGTCCGCTGGTATTGCCTCCGTCAAACGACACGCCGCAAAAACCGTACTGCGAGCAGCTGTACACAATGTCCTGGTTCACCGGGTTAATCAGGTTTTCGAGGCCGTCACCGCATTGACCGTGCTGATTCCAGACGTACGCTCCCGTGTCGTCGTAGGAACGCAGGCACCGATTGTCCTGGGTGCCGCCAACGATGCGGCCCGGTTCCTGCTCACTGACGTCGATCGTGTAAAACTGGGTGAACGGTTGAGACGTAGCAAATACCCACGGCGCAGAGCCGTTGGTCTCGGAGCGGTAGACGCCGCCGTCGTTGCCCAGGTAGACGCGATTCGGATTGTTCGGATCCCAGGCCATCGCATGCTGGTCGGCGTGAATCGAGGTTTGATTTGTGAACGTGACACCGCCGTCGATCGATTCGGCCAGCGGCACGCCGGCGACAAAGACATGGTCTTTGTCTTGCGGATCGACCCAGATTCGCGCAAACCACCAGCCAAACGACGACTGCGAGCTTGCCAGGTTTGAGTCGAACGGCAGTAGCGACCAGGTGGTGCCGCCGTCGATTGACTTGTATGCGGCTGAAAAGAACCCGCGCGTGGTCAGATAAACGGAATACAGTACGGACGGATCCGATGGTGCAAGGCCAATGGATACGCGTCCGACGTCCGGGTCGGCCGCCGGCAGATTATTGGCAACGCCAAGTCGCGTCCAGCTGTCGCCACCGTCGTCGGAACGATAAAGACCCGAGCCTTCACCGCCGTAGCGGCGCAATGCGGGCTGTCGCAGATGATCCCACATCGCGGCATATAGCCGGTCGGGATTGGTCGGGTCAATAATGATATCGGAGGCGCCGGTGGTGTCATTGCTGCCGGCCAGCACGAGCATCCAGTTGGCGCCGGCATCCGTGCTGCGATACACCCCGCGCTCTCCGCCGGCGTTATACAAAGGTCCTGTGGCAGCCACAAAGATGCGGTTGGGATCATTGGCATCGACGACGATGCGGCTTATGCGTTCGCTGTTGGCAAGACCCAGCGACGTCCAGTTAGCGCCACCGTCGCTGGTAGCAAACACGCCGGCGTTTCCGTAAGTGAGGCTGCCACCTCCAGGGTTGGATTCGCCGGTGCCGGCGTAAACAACGCCGGTACTGCTCCTGGCCAGCGCGCCCATGCTTTGCGCATTGTCGTTCGGCCACGCGTTGAAATAGGTGCTGCCGGCATCGATGCTGCGCCAGATACCGCCGGATGCGGCCGCCACATAGATGGAGTCCGGCATGCCAGGGTCGACCACGATGTCGACGACGCGACCGCCGATGTTATCCGGACCGATAAACGACCAGCCGCCTGCGGCGCTCTTTGACTGTGAGCCGGCACGGGCTTTGCGCGCCGCCAGCTGCTCAGTGACGCGTTCGCGCTGTCGTGGCGACGTTTCACTGCCGCTCAGTACGCGAATGTCCAGCCACTCGCCGGGTCGCAGCTTTGGTTCGGATGCCGCTTCGATCTCAGCGTTGTTCTGGCGCTGCCACTGATAACCGACAATGGCGGTAATCCCCGCGATCGCGATCGCTGTCGCTATTCTCCACATGAGCTTCCCCTGCGCTGTGTTTTTATTTATGGAGTCAAGCATACTGTAATTGCAGGGCAGCAATACAGCCCGCCACGGATGCTTTCCGGGTGAATTCCGGTAATACGGTGTTTCGGTCCTGTTACATTCATCCAGTCGATAGCCTTACAACGAAACAAAACCGTCATGTTGTCATAATCCGGAAGTCACATTGACTGGCGACAATGTCCGGGTAAATACACCGACTAACAGAGGCAATAATGAACACACTCCTGAACAAAGCCATCGTGATCACGCTGTTCGCAGGCGCGGCGGGTGCGGTGCTGGCCCAGCAGCCTTCGACTCTCGTCCCCGAACATCAGTCCGTCAATCCCTGGTTTGTTGACGCAAAAGCGTCGGTACAGAACAAGGTCAAACTGGTGGGCCGCAAGAAGGCGAAGAACGTCATTCTGTTTGTGGGCGACGGTATGGGAATCTCAACCGTTACCGCAGCCCGCATTCTCGATGGCCAGAATCGTGGAAACCCGGGCGAAGAAAACAATCTGTCATTCGATCTGTTTCCGTTTACCGCTCTGGCCAAAACATACAACGTTGATGCACAAACACCGGACTCCGCCGGCACCATGACGGCCATCGTGTCAGGCGTTAAAACGGATGCGGGTGTTGTTGGTGTGGATGAAGATATCCAGCGCGGCGTCTGTACGAGCATGGCAGGTAACGAACTGGTTACCGCTCTGGAACTGGCAGAGATTAACGGTATGGCTACCGGCGTGTTGTCAACGGCCCGAATTACGCACGCCACCCCTGCGGCCGTGTACGCCAAATCGGCTGACCGCAACTGGGAAGACAACTCAGACATGCCGTCGTCGGCGATCGCGCAGGGATGCACCGATATTGCCGATCAGCTAATCAATTTCGAGACCAATCTTCGGGAACGCTTTCCAGGTTACGATATCGATGGTATCGAGGTAGTCATGGGAGGCGGTCGTCGACATTTTCTACCCAGGGACCCGGCGTTTAACAGTCCTGATGCCGTTAGTTTCATCGAGGGCGATCGTACGGACGGACGCGACCTGACGGCCGAGTGGCAGGAACAGTATCCGAACGGGACCTACATTTTTGATGAAGCGGGTTTCAACGCGATCAACCCTGACTCTGCCGGCAGGGTGTTTGCGCTATTTAACGAGTCGCACATGCAGTACGAGGTTGATCGGGCGAACGACATCGCCGGCGAGCCGTCGCTGACGGACATGACTGCGAAGACGATTGATATTCTTGATAACGACGACGACGGGTTTTTTCTGGTCGTGGAGTCAGGCCGCATTGATCACGCCCACCACGCCGGCAGTGCGCATGGCGCCCTTAACGAAACGATTGAGTTTTCACGAGCGATTCAGGCGGCCGTTGATCGGGTTGATCTGTCGGAAACCTTGATTATTGTAACGGCCGATCATGGACATGTGTTTACCATCGCGGGATACCCGAAACGCGGTAATCCCATCCTTGGCAAAGTCGTTTCTCCCGGTAGCAATACGCCGTCGCTTGCGGCTGATAATCTGCCGTACACCACACTTGGCTATGCCAATGGCCGGGGATTTCAGGACCTGGGTGACGAAACCAACGCCGATGCGTCGTACGGTATGCCGATCAATGCCGGACGTGCCGACGTCACGGCCGTTGATACTGAGTCGTCCGGGTTTCATCAGGAAACGCTGATACCCATGTCGGCGGAAACCCATTCCGGAGAGGAAGTTCCGGTGTATGGTCAGGGCGCCGGAAGCGTGCTGGTGTCGGGCACGATCGAGCAGAACGTGATTTATCACATCATGGCTTACGCCACGCAGTGGGAATCCGGCGGCAAGTTACTTCGTCGCAAGGCCACGAAGAAGTAAGGGTTTGGTCGTGATAGCGCAGCCAACCCGAAAACCGGCATAAAGACTGAGCTCAGCAGGTTTTACTGATTGGCCACCAGCAGTCGCTGGTGGCTTTTTTATTTGGGAATTGGATGCGGTAATCCTGGGCTATCGATCTGCAGGCGGAGACGTCAGGTTACTGTTGGTTACCGCTTCGCAATCACAAAACTTTCGTCGTTAAACCACAGGCCGTTGTGTTTGTGCAAAACGTTGGAGGTAGCTTCCAGATAGGACGTGTCTTGCAGCACTTTTTCGAGCCGCTGATCGTCAATCTGCGCGACATAGATAGCCGCGTTCCAGGCCGCAAGCAGTGTAGACGTGCCGATGCTCTGTTCGATTTCTTCAGGGAGCGTATGCATCTGGTACTGGAACAGGCCGTGTTCTTCGGCATTGGCATCGATAATGAACTCAGACACCTGGTCACCGAGCTGCGCACGCATTTCACGCATCAGTTCGTGGCGGTTGACCTGAAACGGATCTTCGTCAGGCCATATTTCGCGAATAATCTCGATCGCCGGATCAAGCCCGCAGGACTGTACTGCAATGAGTCGGCCGCCTGCTCTCAAGGCGCGACTAAGCGGAGACAGCACATACCTCACCTTGAATTCGGCACTGGTCCGGGCGCGCCATGGCTGTGACGCGATCACCATGTCGTAGTCCGCTTTGGGCTCATCCGGTTTCGGCATGACGGAATCCAGAACAAACGAATGATCTTTGCGATACATCACAAGTACTGAAGGCTTCACATACAGCGGGTTACCGGTCTTGGCGCTCGATTTGATCTGCCAGCCATCCACCAGAAAATCGTCCAGATTGCCGAGCTGCTGGTCATATTCGCTGGCGGAACTGCCTTCGAGTTCAACCGTCTTCCAGTTGATATCTGCGGTGCTGGTGCCGTCAGAGGGCGTGAGCCACGGCGCCTCTTTGTAGTACATGTTGGTAAAGACCACGACGCTGGCGGGATGCTCGACAAACCGGTCGGGCAGAATCTCCAGGCTCAGGCGTATGTCTTCGAGGCTGATTTCCTTGCCCACCACGTAAAACGGCAGCGTGGGAAACCGGTGATGCATGGAACGCATGACGTGAGCCAGCACGGTACCGTCTCCCATGCCCGCGTCGAACACGCGCAGTGCCGGCGGTTTCGGATCAATGCGGGCCAGTTCCAGCGACGCGCGTTCCCCGACCTTGCGTTTTTCGTTACACGTATTTACAAACGCCAGGTACTTTTGGCGATTGTCGTAAAACCTCAGGGCTTTCTTGGGTACCATACTCGCTCTCCTTAACCTGCGCGTGGCTGTCTGCCTGCCTCGTCCAGGCCAGACACAGTTGCCATATGTTGTTTCCGTCCCGGATGCCGGGGCCGAATCGTAAAGTCTTGCGAGACGCGCTGAGGCGGTGTTTACGTCGTCTGCGAGTCAGCGATAGCTGTTCATGATGGATGCCAGCGTATCGGCACCCGGATTCAGCACCGAGTATTCGACCTCGTTCAAAGGCTTGCGGCACGTGCCCGCGACGTCATGCATGTCACCTTTGCCCTGATCGAGATACAAAAGACCGGTTACAATTTCACCTTTGGCGGCGCGGTCGCTCAGAAAGCTGAAGGCACCTGCACGATCCGTAGGGTTATACGACTCGTCGACTTTGCGCAGCACGACATTACTGCCGTCATGCAGTTCGACGGTCATGGCCTCGCCTTCATCGTATTTGGTCATGATTTCTTTACGCGGCCTGATGTAGTCAGCCTGAATCACCTGATTGAAGAATTCCCGCGTGTGGGCATAGCTCTTGGTGCTGCCCTCGTGATCGTTAAACGTGACGCACGGACTGATGACATCAAGCAGTGCAAATCCTTTATGATTCAGCGCGGCCTGAATGAGTGGCACGAGCTGTGCTTTGTCGCCCGAAAAACTGCGCGCCACAAACGTCGCGCCGATGGCCATGGCCGTAATCACCGGGTCAATAGGAGGCTGTTTGTTTTCTTCGCCGCGCTTGGCCCGGCTGCCTTCGTCCGCAGACGCTGAGAACTGACCTTTGGTCAGTCCGTACACGCCGTTGTTC
This sequence comes from uncultured Gammaproteobacteria bacterium, assembly GCA_963922815.1. GTDB lineage: Bacteria > Pseudomonadota > Gammaproteobacteria > Steroidobacterales > SZUA-146 > SZUA-146. Next base: position 2,268 of record CAWUKD010000130.1, on the reverse strand, counting down.
TCGATCAGGTAGGCCATGTTCACGTTGCGTCGTATCGCGTGCGCAAACTGCCCCATGCCAATGGACAGAGAGTCTCCGTCGCCTGACACGCCGATATAGGTCAGGTCCCGATTGGCAGCGTTTGCACCGGTGGTCACCGACGGCATGCGGCCGTGTACCGAGTTAAACCCGTGAGAGCCGCTGACAAAATACGCCGGCGTTTTGGATGAGCATCCGATGCCGGACATTTTACCGAGTCGATGCGGTTCAATATCCAGTTCAAAAACCGCCTGTACTATGGCGCTTGTAATCGAATCGTGTCCGCACCCTGCACACAGGGTCGACACGACGCCTTCATAGTCCCGTGACGTCAGGCCCAGCGCGTTGCGCGGCATCTTGTCGTGAATAATGCGTGGTTTCTTGATATAGCTCATGCCGCTTGTCCTTTCGCCATGTCGGCCTTGATCTTGGCAACGACGTCGCGCGCACACAGCGGCATACCGTCGTAGAAGAGTGCGGGCACCAGTACTTTGCTTGGTGCGTCGATATCCAGCATTAACATGGAGCGCAGCTGCGAATCCCTGTTTTGCTCGACCACGTAGACGCGTTTGTGACTGTCGATAAACTCTTTGACCTCGTCACCAAACGGGAAGCCCTTGATCCGGCAGTAGTTGAGATTGACGTTGTCTTCGGCCAGCACATCAATCGCCTCGAGCACGGCGCCTTCGCAAACGCCGACCGTGAGTATGCCCACTTCGTTGAACCGGGAGTGTCGAATGTCTGCTGCCGGCACCAGCGTGCGAGCGGTGTCCCACTTGACCACCAGGCGATCCAGTACTTCCTGATACTCGGCCGAGTCTTCGGTATAGCCACCAAACTTGTTGTGTCCGGAACCTCGCGTGAAGTACGCGCCTCGGGCATCTTCGCCAGGCAGCGTGCGATAGGTGATGCCGTCGCCGTCGACATCCATGTAGCGGTGAAACTTCTCGATCTTGTCGAGATCTTCGCTGTGCAGCACTTTGCCGCGATCGGGTACGTAGGCGTCGTCCCATTCGAAATCGGGGCACATCCAGTCGTTCATGCCGATATCCAGGTCGGATAGCACGAACACCGGTGTCTGCAGGCGTTCGGCAAGATCAAACGCCAAAGGCGCGAACGCAAAACATTCTTCCGGGTTGGCCGGAAACAGATTCACGTGACGCGTATCGCCGTGGGACGCGTAGGCGCACAGCATCATGTCAGCCTGCTGGGTACGCGTTGGCATCCCCGTTGAAGGGCCGGTGCGCTGCACGTTAAACAGTACGGCGGGCACTTCGGCATAATAGGCGAAGCCGATAAATTCGGACATGAGTGAAATGCCGGGTCCGCTGGTAGGCGTAAAAGCTCTGGCGCCGTTCCAGCTTGCGCCAAGCACCATGCCAATGGCGGCCAGTTCGTCTTCCGCCTGAATAATGCAGTAGTTGCGCTCGCCCGTTTCGGGATCTACCCGGAGTTTGTCGCAAAATTTTCTGAACCCATCCATCAGCGACGTCGACGGGGTAATCGGATACCACGCTCCCACGGTTGCACCGGCGTAGACACAGCCAAGCCCGGCTGCCGTGTTGCCATCAATCATAATGTGACCTTTGGTCGCATCCATATGCTCAACGCGATGGCTCAAGGGGCAGGAGAAATGTTCTGTTGCGTAGTCGTAGCCCAGTCGGATGGCCTTGAGGTTGGCGTCCGCCAGATGGGGCTTCTTGGCGAACGTTTCGCCGAGCAGCGACTTGATGATGTCCAGATCGATATCGAGCAGAGCAGCGAGTACGCCGACATACGCAATGTTCTTCATCAGAACGCGGGTGCGGGCGCCGTCAAAGTTTTCGTTGGCCAGTCGGGCGAGTGGAACACCCACCACATTGATGTCTTTGCGGTCCAGCAGTTTGCTGCGCGGCCAGGTCGAGTCGTAAATCAGCCACCCGCCGCTGCGTACGTCGTGCATGTCTTGCGTATAGGTCTGTGCGTTCATGGCCACAATGACATCCACGTCGGCGGCGCGTGCCCGGTAGCCCTTCGCCGTTACCCGAATTTCATACCAGGTCGGCAGGCCCTGAATGTTCGACGGGAAATAGTTTTTGCCGACCACCGGTATTCCCATGCGAAACAGAGACTTGAGGAGCAGGCCGTTGGCGCTGGCGGAACCGGTACCGTTCACGGTGCCGATTTTGATGGTCAGATCGTTGATCGTTGCCATGGTTCTTTGTTGTTCTCTTTAAAGTGTTCTCAGGCCGTCTTTTTTTGTTGTGCCGG
>CAWUKD010000129.1:0-10549 GCA_963922815.1 uncultured Gammaproteobacteria bacterium | reverse complement strand
GGCGATCATTCTGATGGTCACAGGAGTAGGCGTATGGCTTGGTCTGGCGCTGCTCGGGATCTATCTTGTTGCACTGTTGCTTGGCGTGTTGACCGGACTGTTTTCACTAAGCGATATTGTGCTACGCCGGTTTCAACCGACGCCAACGGTGTGGCAAGCGCTCGCGGCCATTATTGGTACCATTGTTGCGGTCGGGCTCCTCACTTACGTGCCGGTAGTCGGAACGCTGATGGCGCTGGCAATCGGGTTGTTTGGGTTTGGTGCCCTGTGCCACGGATGCTGGGTGCTTGTTCAGCGCGATCGGAACAAACCGTTATCCTCCACGTGACACGTTCGAAGATTCAGTTCCGATTAGAATCGCTTACATCATAGCCCTGTCGTTCGTTTCATCAGAAGCACGAATTTCTGCTGCGCATGTTACCCGCGAGACTCTGCAACTGAGTGTCGAATAATTTAACAATACGAACTTCAACCGAATATCTGGCCATCGTTGCCTGGTGTTTGAGCGCGTGCAATCTGGCGCCAGGGCCACCAATTGTGTGAACCCCGTCACGAAACGAATACCCAACTGTCTCAAACTGTTAACGGCAAGGGTCATTTGCCAAAACTGGCCTGCGAATTGCTTATTGGTAAGTAACTGCCACTTTTTGAATGAATTGATGTGAACATGGATATGCCAAATTACCAAGCAAACAGCCGACGCTCTTTACTGCGAATCAACCCAGGCGCTTTGTTAGCGACTCTTACTGCGTTGATGGTCCTGCTTACGCCAATGGCACAAGCCACGCCGATGTCGGTTAACGTTTATGGAGCGCCCTACTTTTCATTACCCGGGGATTCTCTGGAGCACAACGCGAACCTCGACTGGATGGTTTTGGCGCCGGCACAGAGCCTCGACGTTGACCTTGAAGATAGTCACATCAACCTTGCAGGACCGCAGGCTCTGTCCGTGCATGACGTGTTTGGAAACTACGAGACCTTTGAGTTTCTTGGAATGTCACTGAACCTGCCCGGCTCAAGTGCCTCATCCAGTGGCATGATTGACTACCTGATGGGAGGTCATTCCGGAACGTTCAGTGTTCATCAGATAAGCCACAGAGCTCCCTTTCTGAATGCCGATGCGACTCTCAGCGTGCTGCTATGGGGAATCGATTACCTGAACGATGTAGGCTTTATTCTCGGAATGGAATCCATATCCTCGACGACAGTCGACGATACACCTACGTCGGTAAGTGAACCCTCACTTCTGATGCTGTTGCTGCTGGGCTTTGCTGCCTATGTATTATCATTGTATGCCAATCGACACGCAGTTCAATTGAGAGTAAATATCTAATAAAAACAGCGGGCTGCGATGGAATTATGCTCTCTCGGAAGGTGATGCGGCCTTGAATGCCTTTGAGACCTTCACACGTCCAACCCCTTAAATCTGTTACACTTCGCGCCCGTTTGATAGTGAAGAGTTTCATGCAGGCAGCAGCAACCAAATTGTTCGACTACACCAAGTACTGGGCGGAGTGTTATCCCACCGCGCCCTTCTTGCCGATGTCGCGCGCCGAAATGGATGATCTTGGCTGGGACAGCTGTGACATTATCCTGGTCACCGGTGATGCCTACGTGGATCACCCGTCGTTCGGCATGGCCATTATCGGCCGGCTGCTCGAATCACAAGGCTTTCGGGTTGGTATCATTGCCCAGCCCGACTGGAAGTCGAAAGACGCGTTCGAAGTCCTTGGAAGGCCCAATCTGTACTTCGGCGTGACGGCCGGTAACATGGACTCTATGATTAACCGGTACACGGCTGATCGCAAAATGCGCTCGGACGATGCCTACACGCCGGGTGGTCAGGGTGGCTCACGCCCCGATCGCTGTTCGCTCGTGTATTCGCAACGGGTGCGTGAAGCTTATCCCGATGTTCCTTTGGTGCTGGGCGGTATCGAAGCATCGCTGCGGCGTATTGCCCACTACGACTACTGGCAGGAAGAGATTCGTCGATCCATTCTGGTGGACGCAACGGCGGATATTCTGCTGTACGGAAATGCCGAAAGAGCGCTGGTTGAAATATCCCATCGATTCGCCCGTGGTGAGCATATTGACACCATGATGGACGTTCGCGGCTGTGTGTTTGTCCGACGCAAAACCCCCGAGGGCTGGTGGGAAATTGATTCGACCCGAGTAGATCGCCCCGGAAAGATTGATCACGTCGTTAATCCTTACGTCAGCACTACAGAGTCGCGCGCTTGCGAAGAGGCGCAGCAGTCGGATTTAGGTGATGCGAAACCGCTGCGCTTTGTCCCGGATGCGAGGCGCAACCGCGATCGAACGGTCATCCGCTTACCGTCCTTTGAAAAGGTGCGGAACGACCCGGTGCTGTACGCACACGCCAATCGCGTCTTGCATCTTGAAACCAATCCGGGCAACGCCCGTGCGCTGGTTCAGGCACACGGCGATCACGACATCTGGCTTACGCCACCGCCCATTCCTCTTTTAACCGAAGAGATGGACTATATTTTCGGGCAGGCCTTCCAGCGCGTTCCACACCCATCGTACGAAGATCAGAAAATACCGGCCTACGAAATGATCCGGTTCTCGGTCAATATCATGCGCGGCTGTTTTGGCGGGTGTACATTCTGTTCGATTACCGAACATGAAGGGCGCATTATTCAGAATCGGTCGGAAGAATCAATTCTCGAAGAGATCGAAGACATTCGCGATCGCGTGCCCGGGTTTACCGGCGTGATTTCCGACCTTGGCGGCCCTACCGCGAACATGTACAGGCTGGCCTGCAAGAGCCCTGAAATTGAAGCGGCGTGTCGACGACCAAGCTGTGTCTATCCCGGCATTTGCAGTAACTTGAATACCGACCACAGCAGTTTGACGAAGCTTTATCGCAAAGCACGAGATTTGCCGGGCGTTAAGAAAATTCTGGTCGCCTCAGGTTTGAGGTACGACCTGGCCGTGGAAGATCCGGAGTACGTCAAAGAACTGGTGACGCATCATGTGGGTGGTTACCTGAAGATTGCCCCGGAACACACAGAGCGCGGTCCGCTGGACAAGATGATGAAGCCGGGCATTGGTTCGTATGACCGGTTCAAGGAAATGTTCGAGCAATTTACGAAGGAAGCGGGAAAGGAACAATACCTGATCCCCTACTTCATCGCTGCTCATCCAGGTACCAATGATACGGACATGATCAATCTGGCGCTTTGGCTCAAGGATAATAATTTCAGGGCCGATCAGGTTCAGGCGTTCTATCCGTCACCGATGGCCACCGCGACTGCCATGTATCATTCGGGCAAGAATCCGCTGGCCAAAGTCGGCTACAAAACCGAAACCGTGGATGTCATCAAGTCGCCGGAACAGCGTAGGCTGCACAAGGCGCTGCTGCGGTATCACGACCCGGACAACTGGCCGCTCATCCGTGAAGCGCTGGCCGAACTTGGTCGCAAAGACCTGATTGGGTCGGGTGCGGGATGCCTGGTGCCTGCCAAGAATGATGAGCAGGCGTATCAGGCGCATCGACGAAAAAATTCGACGACAGCGCACAGCAAGCGGCTCAACAAGAATCGCGTATTAACGCAGCACACCGGACTTCCGCCTCGCGACACGGGCGCCAGGAAACCGAAACACAAAGGCTCCGGCCGGCCGTCGTCATAGACGATCGCGTGCTGTCAATATAGTGCCTGCGAAGGATTCGGCAGCACCCGTTTGAACCGGGTGCTGTCCGGCATCTAGCTCGTGCTCAGCCCACTCAAGAATTCTCGCGCCGCTTCCGTGCCGTGCTCTTCGACGATTTTAATCGTCTGGGATCCGATCACCGCAATATCAGCACGGCCACGTAAAAACTCGATATCCTCTTTGTCCTTAACGCCGAACCCAACGCCTATCGGCAAGTCGGTCGACTCTCGACAGCTCGCCAGATAATTTTCCAGTCCGCTGTCAAAGTGCGTTGTCGCTCCGGTCACGCCGCGTCTGGCCGCACAGTAGATCATGCCGCTACCAAGGCTGGATATTAGTTTCATGCGTTCCGGACTGGTCGTCGGTGTGTAAATAAATATCGGCGACAAGTCATGCGCGTTCATCGCTGCCAGATACTCGCCGGCCTCTTCAGGCGGAACGTCGGGGATGATTGCGCCGTATAATCCGGCGTCAGCAATCCGCTGAGCAAACGCATCTACCCCGTACTTATACAAGATGTTGTAGTACGTCATGATCAGAAATGGAATATCGAATCGCCTGGCGACTTCTTCGGCAAACTGCAAACAGCGTTCTACCGTGGAGCCATCGTCAAGGGCGCGCTGGTTTGCCCTTAGAATTACTGGCCCGTCAGCCGTCGGTTCCGAGAACGGAATTTGCAGCTCCATCAGGTCGACGCCGCTTTCCACCATGGTTTCCACGAGTTTGAGTGAGTCATCAAAGCTCGGATAGCCCATGACGATATGCGTCATCAGCAGCAGGTCCTTTTGCTTTAGCTTGTCGCGGATACTGGCTTCGAGTTTGTTGTTATTACGGTTCATTGTGAATTCCTGCCAGCACGTTCGTATTGTTCGGCTTTACCGCAGATAAACTGCTTCCACTTATCATCATCGAGCGCGTCTGCAATCGTGAAAATATCTTTGTCACCACGCCCGGAAAGATTAATGATAATGGCGTCATCTTTAGACAGCTCCGGCGCCTCTTTAAACGCCTGGGCAAACGCATGAGCCGATTCCAGTGCCGGTATCAGTCCCTCCTTCTTAACCGTCAGCGACAGGGCTTCCACGACCTCCGTATCGGTGGCGGCCTCGAACCGCACTCTTCCGGTTTCACTCAGATCCGCCAGAATGGGAGAAACGCCGACATAGTCAAGGCCTGCGGCCACGCTGTGGGTTTCATTCATCTGGCCGTCGTTGTTCTGGAGAAAGTAGGTTTTATAACCTTGTGCAACGCCGATACTTGCATCGTCCGACGCAAGACGAGCGGCATGAGCCCCCGAATTAACCCCTTTGCCTCCGGCTTCCACCCCAATCAAATCGACGTCCTCATCTTCAATAAAGCCGCTGAACATGCCCATGGCGTTGGAGCCTCCGCCCACGCAGGAATAGATTCTCTTCGGCAGTTTGCCGTGTTCGGACAAAATCTGTTCGCGGGCTTCGGTTCCGATCACTGACTGAAACCAGGCCACCATTTCGGGAAAGGGATGCGGACCACACGCGGTGCCGAGCGCATAGTGCGTGTTGTCCATGTTGGTCACCCAGTCGCGGAACGATTCATTAATCGCGTCTTTTAGCGTTCGCGTGCCTTCTGTGACCGGTATGACTTCGGCGCCCATCTGTTCCATCCAGAACACGTTGGGCCGCTGGCGTTCAACGTCAATCTCGCCCATGTAGATGGTGCAGTCAAAGCCAAACTTGGCCGCCATCGTAGCCGTTGCGACACCGTGCTGCCCGGCCCCGGTTTCGGCAATGACGCGAGTCTTGCCCATCCGCTTGATCAACAGCCCCTGGCCCATGACATTGTTGGCTTTGTGGGCACCGGTATGATTCAGGTCTTCCCGCTTAATGTAGATGCGCGCACCGCCAAAATGCCGGGTCAGATTGTCGGCGTACGTGAGCGGCGTTGCCCGGCACGAATACGTCGACATCAGCTTCAGGTATTCAGCCCAGAACTGGGGATCCGATCTGGCTTCCTGATAGGCATCTACCAGCTGCTCGAACGTGGCAACCAGTATTTCCGGGATAAACGATCCCCCAAAATCTCCAAAATAGCCGCTGTCGGCAACGGGTTTATACATTAAGAAAAGCCTCTAATATATTATAATATATGTAATTTATGATCAGTCGCTGCTAACGACAATGGACTGGCAGAATTCGAACTGTTTCGTGCTGCAGGTCAGCTCCGAGTAAACCGCATGCGGTGCAGCCGGGAAGTGTACGTGTCGTTTTACCCGCAGCAGCGGCTCGCCCGGTTGCACCTCTAACCAGTCAGCCTCCTGTTTGCTGGCGGTAGCGATGCTGAACGACTGGTCGGCTGAAGTCGCCTGCAACCCGAACTGCTCGGACGCAAGCGTTGATAAGGATTGCCCTGCCAGCGACCTGGTGTTGAGTCCGGGAAATCGGTCGACGCTGAGCCACAGCGCTTCCAGCAAAACGGGAGTTTGTTCAATACTCGATAGTCGCCGTAAGAACCAGGTGTCGGTACCGGAAAGTGGATGTTCCTGGCCTTCTGACTCGAACCGACAGCGCCGCAGATCTTCAATAATGGTCGTTGTGCTGGCGCCTTCCGCCTTCTCAAGAGAAGCCATGGTGCCGGCCAGTGACAGCACGTCCAGTGATTCCGGCGCCGCAATGACATAGGTACCCGAGCCCCGGCGCCGTTCAACGCGATGCTGCTGGACCAGCATGTCCGTGGCCTGCCTGACCGTAGGGCGACCAATGTGATATCGCCGCGACAGCTCAGGTTCGGACGGTATGCGACTACCGACCGGATACTCTCCGTCCTCAATCTGGGCAATTAATGCCTCGGCCAACTGATAGTAGAGAGGAATCGGTGATTTGGCGTCCAAAGAGCTCATGGATGTATGCTGTGGCATTGGGTGTAAGTTGTCAAGACAACTTGATAACTTTGCCACCAGCCAGACTGGTATTAGTGGTGTCCAAATATAGTAGAAGAGCCTTTCCAGCGACGTGGCCAGGCTGAACCTTGATCTCCCCAGGCATTATCGCCGTGGATTACGGTCAAATGGCAGGCTGGTTATTGGTTGTTTTGGTTGTAGTTATTAAGCTAATTCACATTGAGTATGGCCTATTATCCATTGTTAATATTAGAATATTTAGGCTGATGTGATTTCTGCCTTACCCAATGAGCTGCCTGTGATACCAGAACGTCTGGCATGGCCCCGCGATGCGATCCGCCGCTTCCGACTCAGCGCCTATCGCTCAATATAGACGTCACGGGGAACCATGCCTTCCCATTTGAATTTTTGTTTGAACATGGGCTTACCGCCCAGTTCCGAGCGCTCCGGCGCGCCCTGGACTTCAGCGTCATACCGGGTGTTTCGTTTACACGATTGCCAGTCTTTGTCGGCACACACATACCCTCGAATCCGGGTGCCATCCACCTTCAGGACAGACCCGCCCCCAGCGGCACACAGGTAGCCATTGTGGAGGTAATAGCGGCTATAGCTAAAGTTGGTCGCCACGGCCCACTCCTTGCCCTGCTTCAGATTGGCACTGGCACAGTTTTCCGAGCCTTGCTGCGCGATCTGATCGTCTGAAGGCTCATTGGAGGACGTGTTGACGGGCTGGGGTGTGTTTGAGACTGGAGCCGCGCCTTCCTCTGGAGTGCGTACTCCCCAGCCTCCTTCGTATTCGTAGGTGGTCACACCGCCGTCAGTCTTAACGTTGGTGTACGTATAGGGAGCGGCTGCCGAGCGTTTGCAGTCCTGCCAGCTGTCGACACACTTGTATTCCTCCATCGACCCGGCGTAGGTCCAGTAGGTGTTCCTGCCGTAGCAAATCATGCCGTCCTTTTCAGCATAGGACGTTCCACCACCACCCAGCGCGGTTCGGTAAAACTTCCACCTGGCAACTGCAGGCACACTGGAATCGGCGCAGGCGTGCAAGGCCGACGGGTTTGCTGACGTCGCGGCCGCGCCTGCGCTTGCCGCGCCGCTGCCCGTTGCACTACCGGCACTGCTGGCCGCGGTGGTTGGCACGGGTAGTTTGCACAGCGGGTCCGTGCTGTTGTCGCCAATGGTGTAGTAGATGGTGGAGAGTCCGGAGGCGTTGTAATAGTTGGCATGCAGCCATTTTTCCCAGTCAATGAGCTCTTTGGCCATGCTCTGCGCCGCGCCATAGTTGCATAAACGACAGTTGGCGATGCCGTCGTGATTCTGGTCGAAAACCTGGAAGATATGATCCCGCGCTTCCAAAAGGTCGTTCTCGATCGCGCGACAGGTGGTCCAGTTGCTCTTGACGCAGGTGCCACTCAATCCGCTTCGTTTTACGGATGCTGCCGTCAGATATCCCCGTGCGGTGCTCAGGCTCCAGCGATCGCCCGTGGTGCACATTTCGTTCACGCCCGCAACGCTCGGCGCGGTTGATGACGTGCCAAACATGGACGCCGGGTCGGCCTTGATAATGGTACCGCCTCCCTGCCCACCCGTTGAAGTCGACGTTCCACCTCCTGTGGTTCCGGACGAACCGCCGCCGCTGTTGGTTTGCCCGGCTATGGCATAGGCATTGCTGAATACAACATGCAGCGGACTGGTGTCGGTGACGCCGGACGTTTCTTTAACTCGCGCGTCCTCGCCGCCCATGGCGGCAAATTGAAAACTGCGATAGGCCGTTATTCGCAGGCTAAACCGCTCTCTAAGTACGTCGCCGACGCATTCGAACGCTTCGCGTTTAACCGGGTCATCACCCACCGCGCTCGCGAGCCGGCCGTAGGCGTGACCAAATGACAGAGCGCCATATTCCATGTCCGCGACCGTTACGTAAGGCCTCTTCGAGACGTAGTTGTCCTGCACGTATTCCGTGAACGCCTGCCAGATAGGCGAATGGACCGGGTCAGGGTTTGAGCAGGTCACAGCCTGTGCATACGTTTGAGAGCCCGATAAAACCGTGCACAGCAGCGCCAGCAGAATAACAATTGGACATCGTGTTTGACTCGGCATCGGTCGTCCCCTTTTTTGTAATGTGTCTTACAGACCGATCTTCAGAGTATCACTGGAATGGTTTTAACGAAATTGGTTCCCGCTGACTAAGCTCTCTAGCGCTGAACATAACGCAACGATTCCAGCCGTCATGACACCTGCCTGTGGCGGTTCACATAATCAGCCGTGTACACTGACAGACTCCTGACGTTTGCAGCCTCTGCCCTATGAAAAACAAAGATCGCATTCGAGCTCTTCTAAAAAGCATCGAGACCGGTGATCCTGGACCGGTCGCTTACGTCAATGAAGCCAGATACATTCAGCACAATCCACAGACTCATGAAGGCAGTGAAGGCCTGGCCGCGCTGTTTGCCCGTCTGTCAAAAACCTCACCAAGGGTAGATGTCGTCAGAGCTTTCGAAGACGGTGACTTTGTGTTTGGGCATACGGAATACGATTTTGCTACCCGCAAGATTGGTTTCGAAGTCTTCCGGTTTGAGGGCGGTCAGGCGGTAGAACACTGGGACAATATTCAGGAACGACTAGGACCCAACGAGTCTGGCCGCACTATGGTGGATGGGCCAGTCGAGGCGGTAGATCATCACCGTACGGAAGAAAATCGGGAGCTTGTCAGGTCCTTTGTTGAAGCCGTGGTCATAGGACGGCGTATCGATCAACTATTGGAATTTGTCGATAGCCGCGTTTACGTCGAGCATAACCCCAGACTGGCGGACGGCGTCGAAGCGCTGACGGAGGCGCTTACCGCCGGTGCGGATCATGATCAGCATCTGGCCTACCAGACCATTCACCGGGTTCTGGCCGAAGGCAGTTTCGTTCTTTGCGTCAGTGAGGGGCGCCGCGGTGGTGTCCATACGGCTTTTTACGATCTGTTTCGTCTGGCCAACGGCAAAATCGTCGAACACTGGGACACGACCGAAAAAATTGCGCCACGCAGCGCCTGGCTTAACAACAACGGAAAGTTTTAACCCCGCTCGCCGCGATCCACGCCCAGTACTCCATCCGTTCTTGCCGGGTGCCACCGTTGGCACCCCTGCCATCAGCCTGACATCACATAAATAACGGAAAGTTGAACTATTTGATGTGGCACACTTCGAACCTATTCAGGAACGAAAACTGGAAGAAATCATCTAAACCATGCGGAGTCCCGGGAGTTCAACAGGTATTACTTGTGTGCTGGCGTTAATGCTGGTGCTGCTGCCTGGCTGTGCCCTGCAAAAAGCTGAACCCAGGCCCGTTCCTTTGATTCAGACGCCGATTATGCCGGTGAACTACGCAGGCGCCTGGGAGCGCAACTACTCGCGCGGTGGGGATATTCAGGAAAATATCACCCGGCTGGCGCGACGGTTGAATCGGGGATCTCAGGGAGCGTCATCGCCAAACTCCCGGCGTAACCCCGGTTATACCTCGTCGTCCCCTTCGCTTGGCCCCATCATCTCCATGGCGCGACTGGCGGACTCGATAACGCGCTCCGATACGCTGATGATCGAGCACGATATCGAAAAGATCCTGGTCGAACGCCAGGAAGATTTTGCGCTGACCTGTGAGTTCAATAACAGCACGGCCCAGCAGTTTGAATCCACCCTGGGTAAAGAAGTGTGCGGGTGGGACGGGAACAAAATGGTCTTTCACGTGGCGCTGCCGGACGGCCTGACGATTACGCACCGCCTGACCCTTTCTCCGGACGCGCAGGAACTTAATGTAGCGACGACCGTAACCTCGCCCTACTCCTCAACGCCCTACACGCTGAACCGGTTCTACTACCGGTTTGACCCGCTTCCTTCACCCTACGAATGCACTCAGACGCTTAGCCGCAAGAAAGTATGCTGGAAACAGCAGAAGGATGATCAGGATGAATAGCTGCATTCGGGTTGCGTCAGTTCTGTTATTGATTGCCGT
>CAWUKD010000128.1:0-10595 GCA_963922815.1 uncultured Gammaproteobacteria bacterium | reverse complement strand
TAACCGCTTCGTGGATACGCTGGGCAAGATCGTTGGGGATGCACTCAAGCAGCACGATATCGGCGCCAGCGGATTCAAGATCAATGGCGGCCTGAACCATCTCATCGGCGTCTTTACTTTTTCTGCCCTGAACCCTGAAACCGCCGAGCTTGTGCACCGACTGGGGGGTCAACCCGATGTGGGCGCAAATGGGAATATCACATTTGGCCAAATGCTCCACAACGTTCAACTGCGGAGCGCCGCCTTCGAGCTTTACCATACTGGCCTTACCTTCCTGCATCAGGCGTGCCGAATTTGTAGCCGCCTGATCAGGCGTGGAATAGCTCATAAACGGCAAGTCGGCGACTAAAAAGGGACGATACAATCCGCGTAACGTGGACTGACAGTGATAAATCATGTCGTCCATACTGACGGGAATTGTGGTGTCGTGCCCCTGCACCACCATGCCAAGTGAATCACCTACCAGCACAAGATCGACTCCGGCGTTATCTACAACGGTCGCGAAACTGGCGTCGTAGGCCGTGATGCAGGCGATCTTCTCTCCCGCTTCTTTCATTTTCCTGAGCGTACTCAGGGTAACCGGGGGCTCTTCGCGCGCCTTGCTTTGCAGATGGGTGTACATGACAGTTTTCCGATATCCGAGTCTGGACCGATACGCTACAAACTAAGCTCAGGCGGGTCAACCACCGCCCGGGCGCAGCTTTCCGTGTTCAGGCTTCCGGCTTGAACGCGTTGAAGTATCTGCGGCCACTTCGTAAAGATTGCAGCTGAGCCAACAGTTGCTCGTAGTGCGAATCCGTGGACACGAGATCTACGTCTTCGGCGTTTACAATTAACAGCGGCCCCCGATCATATTGATGGAAGAACCGCGTGTAGAGATCGCTGAGATTCTGCAGGTAGTTTGCGTCGATCGACTGCTCATAACCGATACCGCGCTTGGCGATACGCTGCAGCAGGGTATCAACGGAGGCCTGCAAATACACGACAAGATCCGGTTGAGGTGCGTCGATGGCAAGCCGCTCATACACAAGCTCGTAGAGTTTGTACTCTTCATCATCCAGCGTTAACTGCGCAAACAGACGGTCCTTGTCGAGCATAAAATCAGACACACGTACGGGATCAAACATGTCGGCCTGACGCATTTGCTGGCACTGCCTCGATCGCTGAAACAGAAAATGCAGCTGGGTGGCCAACGCGTTGCTTCGCTGGTCCTGATAAAAGCGTTCAAGAAACGGGTTGTCCTGAGGCTCTTCCAGTACCAGATCACACTCCAGCGTTTGCACAAGCCGCCGGGCGAGCGATGTTTTTCCAACGCCGATAGGACCTTCGATGGCAATGTATTTGAATCCGGTGTTTAACATAGAACGCTTTCTTGTCCGTACTAGCCCGACTTATGCGACCGTTTAGAGTTTTCATGACGGAGTCGCTGCAGCTGCTGATTAGCTTACCTGCGGATTAATACGTCGAAGTGTACCGGGATCGACGCGACGGGCAAGCCTGTCAATGGTACCTTCCCCAACCACCGTAAAATGCGGTGCTATCTCTCGCCACGGGATAAGAACAAAACTTCGATTGCGCAGTTCCGGGTGCGGAATCGTCAGGCGATCAGTCTCAATAACGCGCTCTCCGAAGGCCAGAATATCCAGATCCAGGGTACGCGAAGTCCAGCGCCCCGCCGATCTGTCGCGCCCGTGTCGCTGCTCTATCGCCTGTAGCTGCTCAAGCAATTCCAGCGGCGAACAGCGTGTTAGCAGGCCAGCGACGGCATTCACATAGTCCGGCTGCGAAGTGGACTCCTGACCCTCAGGCACCAACGGCTCTGAATAATAAAGATGGGAAGATGCAATGAGCGACGTTGACGCGATGTCGTTGAGTTCGAGCAGTGCGTCCGCCACGTGGGACTCGGGGTTATCGAGGTTGCTGCCGATACCCACAAACGCCGGATGCCAGAAATCCCGGGTCAAGTGCTGTTCTTTTTGCGTCTCGGTCGTCTGCGCCGAGGTTTGCGCTGGGAGGAGCTGCCTCCTGACTTGCCCATTCCTACCATATCGCGTTGCTCTGCCTCGGATTTGGTCTGAATGTCTGTCCACCAGTCTGCCAGTTCCTGTGGCTCCTCTCCGACTTCGGCACGCAGCAACAAAAGATCGTACGCCGCACGAAACCGCGGATGCTCAAGCAATCGCAGAGCACGAACGCCGCGCCGATGACGCAGCCGAAACTGCATGGTCAGCATTTCTTTGACGGGCAAAACAACACGTCGTGGAACAGCCATGGAATCTTGCTGCTCACGCAGCACGCCCTCACACGCCAGAATGACACTTTGAATGGGACCTTTACCTTCTTTGCGAATGCGCTCTGCGTGAAAGCGCACGACGGGCCACAGAAAGACGGCGATCAGAAACGCCGGCGTGACCGTTTTCCCTTCAGCCAGGCGCAAGTCAGTATTACGCGTTGCGGCGAAGAACAGATCGAGAATGAGTTTTTCTTCCTCGTCAGTCTCCACCTGCCCCAGAAGACGCTCTGTCTGCGCATACATCACTTTGAACAGATCATATTTCCTGAGCAGGGACAGCGTCGCTGACGCGTGCCCTGCCAGAAACAGCTTGATGGCCTCGTCTGCGAGTCGTGCCGGTGGCACGTTGTCCAGCAAGTGTCCCAGCTTGAACAGCGGGCTTTCCGAGGCTTCGTCGATCGAAAAATCCAGCTTGGCCGCAAACCGAATCGCCCGCAGCATCCGTACCGGATCTTCCTGGTAACGCGTCACCGGGTCACCGATCAGCTTGAGCGTTTTGTTGCGTATATCTTCAACACCGCCCGTGTAATCCCAGACTGAAAAATCGGCAATGTTGTAATACAAGGCGTTAACGGTGAAGTCACGTCGCCACACGTCATCGTCAATGTCACCATAGACGTTGTCGCGCAAGATTCGCCCGGTATTGTCACGCTTTCGGTCGTCGGCTTCATAATCGCTGTGGTCGCCACGAAAGGTAGCCACTTCAATTATTTCGCGACCAAACCGTACGTGAACCAGACGAAACCTCCGGCCAATGAGCCGACTGTTGCGGAACAGATCGTGCACCTCATCCGGCGTCGCGTCTGTCGCGATATCAAAATCTTTGGGCTGAATCCCCAACAAAAGGTCGCGCACAGCACCACCCACCAGAAAGGCCTGGTGACCGCTGTTTTTAAGACGGTATAAAACCTTCAGTGCCGGTTCGTTAATCATCGAACGCGAAACCGGGTGGTCGCTGCGCCCTATAACGACAGGTTGACGGTTGTTCTCCGTAGAGGGTGAACTCAAATGACTTGCTCTTTAATTGGAAGAAGGCGGCGGGATCATAGCATCGGGTAGTGCGACGCCGCACGGCCAGACAACCACATATCGATAAGCCCAATTTATATTATTGTTTTTTATAATATTTTTCAACTAATTGGGCACGCCTGACACGACTGATTCTGGTCAGTGACCGGGATTGGGCGCAGGTACCGTGCTCACAGGTGCCCCGCTTATGCACGACAATTCCGCCTCAGGACTTCAGCCGGTACATCCTGAACCAAGCTGCTAGAATACGCCAAACTCAAGCCCCTGACTGGAATAAGAACATGGCCGAACTGCTAACCCTGGACAATCTCTTTACGCTAATGATGCTGACACTGCTTCAGGCAGTACTGGGATTCGATAATCTGCTGTACATATCGCTGGAATCCAAGCGCGCACCGCTTGAGAAGCAGGCCTACGTGCGAAAGGTCGGGATCGCCCTTGCCGTCGTCTTTCGACTGGTGCTTCTGTTTATTCTGCTCACCGTCATCGACTACTTCCAGAATCCAGTGTTCTCACTGGATTTCAAAGGTGTCGCCGAAGGCACCTTTAATTTTCATGCGCTGATTGTGCTGATCGGCGGCGTGTTTATTCTGTACACGGCGCTCAAGGAGATTTACCACATGATGTTGCTGGACGACGCCAATGAATCCCAGCGCAAGCCCACATCTCCCACGGTGATCATTTTCTGGATCGTCGCCATGAACCTGGTGTTTTCCTTCGACTCCATTCTCAGCGCCATGGCCCTGACCAACGTATTTCCCGTAATGGCATCAGCCATTATTATCGGCGGGATACTGATGATCTGGCTGGCCGATCGCGTCTCAACGTTTTTACAAAAGAACCGTATGTATGAAGTACTGGGCCTGTTCATTCTGTTTATTGTCGGCATCATGCTTCTTACAGAAGGCGCGCACCTGGCGCACCTCAAACTGTTCGGGGCCGCAATCATGCCTATGACCAAAGCCACGTTCTACTTTGTCATTGGTGTTCTGGTGCTGACCGATATCGTGCAAACCCGCTATCAGCGCAAGCTGCTGGCACAGGCCGATCGGCTGAAAAAATCACATGTCCCAGTTGACGCCTGACGCCACCCAAACAACGGGCAGTGATACGAAAACGAGGCAGGCCGCTCCGCTGTGGAGACGGCTTGCGTCGATGCTCTACGACACGCTGATCGTCATCGCCCTGCTCATGTGCGCCACAGCGCTGGCCCTGCCGCTCAATGACGGCGAAGCGTTCGCGCCGGATAGTATCTGGCTGCAGCTCTACCTGCTGGCGGTGGTGCTTGGTTTCTTTCTGCTGTTCTGGCGTAAAGGCGGCCAGACGCTCGGTATGCGGGCGTGGAAAATCAAACTCGTCTCACTATCGAGCGACAAGCTCACCTACACGCAGCTCGTCATTCGAGCCATCACCGGCGTCGCAGGCACGGCGCTGATGGGCGCCGGGGTTTTCTGGAGTCTGGTTGACCGCGACAGGCTCGCGGTTCACGACCGGCTCAGCAAGTCGCGACTGGTGTTTGTAGGCTAGACCAGCGGCACAGCACAGAACGGCCTGGCTAACGCACTCGTTGCAGCAGAATCGTTGTAATTACCGAGAGCACAATAGTGGGCAACCAGGCCGTTAGCGCAGGATCAAGACCATAAACGGTTCCGGAGTTGGCCAGCATCTTGGACGCCAGATAGTAGGCAACGCCAAACAACACGCCGACAATTCCCCGCGTGCCCGCACCTACGCTTCGTAGCGAGCCAAACACAAAGGGTACGGCGAGAACGCACATCAGAACCACCGACACCACGTTTGCGATGCGCGTCCAGAACGCAATCTCGTAGCGGTCGGAGTCCAGGTTATTGCTGCGCAGATGATTCACATATTGTCGCAGGCGGTGCGCGCTGAACTGATCCGGATCAACTACCGACAGTTTCAGTAATTCAGGGCTCAGAGTCGATTCGCGAGTCTCCATGCGCTGCTTGCGTGCGAAAACGCCGTCGCTGGTGAAACGGGTTTCACGATAGTTCTCAAGGTGCCAGGTTGCATCATCGGTGACCTTGGCCGAACTGGCTGCGGCCACACCCATCAAACGACCCTGAGGGTCAAATTGATAGATGCCAATGGCGCCGGCGCGACCGCCGTCCAGCAGCTCACCAATATTCACGATAATGTTGCCGTCCTTGATCCAGCCGCTTTGACCGCCCGCGAAATTGAGCTGCTTGTGGAGTTTCTGCGCCCTTTGCTTCTTCGCAAACTGTTCTGCGGGAGGCCCTATCAGTTCGCCGAGCAGTATGGCCAGCAGGCCCAGCGCAATACCGGCCCCGATGACCGACAAAGAAATGCGCCAGATCGAAACGCCCGCGGCGCGCATGACAATCAGCTCACTGTTTGACGCCAGCGCACCGAGACCCAGCAACGCACCAAGCAAAGCCGCAACGGGCAGCAGATCGTAGGCCACTTGCGGCATGGTCAGCGCCACATAGGTCAGGGCATCGGGAAGTGAATAGGAGCCAGTGCCTACATCATCGACCTGCGCAGCAAACCCGACGAAAGTAGACAGCGCAAGCAGCACTCCCAGTATCAGCATGGTCGTTTGCACAATCGCCAGGAACAGGTGCCTGTCAAGCAGAGTCATCAGACCCCCTCCAGCGGCGCCCTGAACTGACCGATGCGGCACCAAAATTGCGATACAACAAAAGCAGCGCGAGAGCGAACACGACAACATGCACCCACCACATGCCAATAAAGGCCGGCACACGCTCCTGTTCGAGCCACACCCGGGCGGCCCCCAGCAGGTTGGAATACAGGATATAAATCAGTACCGCAATCGCGAGCTTGCCATAGCGACCCCGCCGCGGCGTTGTTCGTGATAGCGGCAGCGCGAGTAGTACCAGCATCAGTGCAGAGATGGGCGCCGACAGTCGCCACTGCAACTCGGCGCGGGCTTCGATCGTATCGGATGCCATCAGCATTGACGTTGGCTGCGCCTCGATGTCATCAAACGGAGAGGAACCCTCATCCAGCTGGATAGGAATACCATGCTCTCTGAATTCCGTGGTGCGGAACTGCGGGTCACCGGGCACTCCTTCGAATCGCACGCCATCGTATAAAACCATCAGCCGCAAGTTGCGCTCAGGGTCGGTCAGCTGCTCGGCATACTGCGCCACAACGACTTCAACCACGTCGCCCCTGCGGTGCTCTAGAAACACGTCTTTGAGACGCCCGTCCGCCGTTGCGCTCTGGGCGTAAAACACGACCCCAAATCCGGTGCTGCGAAAACGTCCGGCCGCAATCGCGCCCACTTCGGCCTCCTGCTGGGCGACCTCCTTTAGCGCGTGGATCTTGCGCATTGCCCAGGGTGCTCCCTCCAGTGACAGATAGGCCAGCAGAACCGCCACCACAATTGCGAAAATGGCGAGCGGTCGGTACAGCATGCGGGGGCCAACGCCACAGGCAACTATGGCGGCCATTTCGGAGTCTTTGTACAGCCGGCCCATGGCCAGCATGATGCTGAGAAACAAGCCCACGGGGACCAGTATTGTCAGGTAGTTCAAGGATGTTAGGCCCAGCAGGGTAGTGACGGCGTCCCGGGGCAACTTGCCCACCGCCGCATCACCGAGAATCCGGGCAAACTGATTCCCCACCAGAATCACCAGCAGAACGCCCGTGACCGCGATCCAGGTCTGACCCACCTCTTTTAGTATGTAGCGGTCAAGTATTCTCAAGGTCGATTCCTAAATAATGCCGCATCGCCATAACCGCTGCTTTCCGGTAAACTCATGCCCCATTGTACGTCGGATTACGTGGGGCAGCAGTGATTATTGTTCAACACTGTAGACGTCCAAACGTCGGATTCGGTTCCTTACCGATTTCAGAATGTTGTACGCGATGAAAATCATCGCCGGGGAGAATCAAAATGCAGTACTTTGCAACTGGTAGCAGCGCCGCTCGGCAATCGTCCGACTGCGTCATTGTTGGCGCATATTCAAAACGCAAACTGAACAGCGCCGCTGAAGACATTGACGCTGCTTCTGGCGGATATCTTAGCAAACTGGCCAAATCCGGCGATATATCTGGCAGCAAAGGCACCAATACCCTGCTACGGGATCTACCGGGCGTCAAGGCAAAGCGCGTGCTCGTGGTTGGCCTCGGAGAGCGGAACGACTTTTGTCTGCGCCAGCTCGAAGCCGCTACCGAATCAGCCGTCAAGGCGCTGTCCAAAACCGGCGTCAAGTCGATCTCTTTCAACCTGGGCAGCAATTCCGAGCGCTTCACCGACCCCGCCAGAGTGGCCAGCACGTCGATCGCCGCCGCTCACCGGGCGCTGTATCGATTCGACCAGCTCAAATCGAAGAAACCCGGGAACGCGAGCAAGATCAGAAAAATGGAATTCGGATTCAGCTCCCGCGCAGCCTGCAACAAGGCCAAAGCGTCGTTTAAAACCGCAGACGCCATCGCCCAGGGCGTGAGCCTGACGAAAGACCTCGGAAATCTGCCACCGAATATCTGTACGCCAGACTACCTGGCCAAAACGTCGAAAAAGTTTGCCAGCGACTACAAGAATGTAACCGTTCAGGTTATGGGTATGAAAGACCTGAAACGTATGGGCATGGGCGCGTTCATTTCGGTGACACAGGGGGCGGAACGGCCTCCTCGCCTTATCGTAATGCGTTACAGAGGCGCGCCGGCTAAGGAAGCTCCGGTTGCCCTGGTGGGTAAAGGTATTACCTTTGATACCGGTGGCATCTCGCTCAAACCACCTGCCGGCATGGACGAGATGAAATACGACATGTGTGGTGCAGGTTCGGTTATTGGCGCATTCAAAACGATTGCGATGCTGCAGCCGAAGCTGAACCTCGTGGCCGTTGTTGCCGCGTGCGAAAACATGCCAAGTGGAAACGCCACGCGTCCAGGCGACATTGTCACCACCATGTCAGGTCAAACCGTTGAAATTCTGAACACCGACGCCGAAGGCCGCCTGATTCTGTGCGACGCGCTGACCTACACCAAAAAGTTCAAACCAAAAGCCATCATCGATGTGGCCACATTAACCGGCGCCTGCGTTATTGCGCTGGGCGAGCACCTGTCGGGCCTGATGTCACCCAATGACGGCCTGGCCAACGATTTGCTTCAGGCCGGAACCCGGGCTGGCGACGCCGCCTGGCGTCTGCCTGTCACCGAAGACTACCAGTCGCGCCTGTCCAGCAACTTCGCCGACTTTGCCAACGTCGGAGGCCGGCCCGCCGGCGCGACAACGGCCGCCTGTTTTCTGTGGCGCTTTATGAAAGATCAGAACTGGGCTCACCTGGACGTCGCAGGCAGCGCATGGAAAACCGGGGCTCAGAAAGGTGCCACCGGCCGGCCCGTTGGTCTGCTCGTGCATTACATTCTCGACAAAGGCTAGTGCCCGTGTCATGACTCGCGTCGATTTTTACGTTATCTCTGACGAATCAGAAGCGGCGCGCATGAGCGTGGTGTGCCGCCTGGCTGAAAAAGCCCATGCCCATGGACACAGCGTGCACGTTCATACCGAAGACCCTGGACAGGCCAAAAGCCTGGATGCGTTTATGTGGACCTTTCGGGACGGTTCGTTTTTGCCGCACGCGGTGATCGACGACGATATCAATAATCAGTTTCCGGACGCTGTGCCCGTCAAGATCGGGCACGGCCAGGAACCCGGCGCCGATACGGAAATCCTGATCAACCTTGGTACGGCAGTACCCGACTTTTTTTCGCGGCTCGACAGAGTCATGGAAATTGTCGGCGGCGACGCCACCACGCGCGCCTCCGCCAGAGAGCGCTTCAAGTTTTATCGCGACCGCGGGTATGACCTTAACAGCCATAACCTGTAAATCTTATCACTCAAGAGGCATCCGTGATGCCGCAGCCAAAAGACCCCGTTTCCATGGATAAATCCTACGACCCAAGCGCCATCGAGCAACGACTGTATAAACAGTGGGAAGCCGATGGCTGCTTCAAGCCCAACAACTCGGACACGCCCTACGCAATCATGATTCCGCCACCCAATGTGACGGGATCGCTGCATATGGGTCATGCGTTTCAAGACACCATCATGGATATGCTGACGCGCTATCACCGCATGCTGGGGCACAACACGCTGTGGCAGCCTGGAACAGACCATGCCGGTATCGCTACCCAGATGGTGGTTGAGCGACAGCTCAATGAAAAAGGCATAACGCGCCACGACCTCGGTCGGGAAGCATTTGTCGAGAAGGTATGGGAATGGAAAGCCGAGTCCGGTGGCAACATTACGAATCAGCTGCGACGCCTTGGAGCTTCCGTCGACTGGGACCGCGAGCGGTTCACAATGGACGAAGGGTGTTCGGACGCAGTCCGCAAAGTGTTTGTCGATTTGTACAACGAAGGCCTGATCTATCGCGGAAAGCGCCTCGTCAACTGGGACCCGGTGCTGCATACCGCACTGTCCGATCTGGAAGTGCTTTCGGAAGAGGAACAGGGTTCAATCTGGCATTTGCGCTATCCGCTGGTTGCCCCGGCTGACGGCGATCCGGCTTATCTGGTCGTCGCTACCACCCGACCCGAGACCATGTTCGGCGACTCTGCGGTGGCGGTACATCCGGAAGACGAACGATTCAAACACCTCGTCGGCAAAGAGATCGAGCTGCCGTTAACAGGACGACGAATTCCGTTAATCGCCGATGACTACGTGGATCCTGAATTTGGCTCAGGCTGCGTCAAAATTACGCCGGCCCACGACTTTAACGACTACGAAGTCGGCCTGCGCCACGACCTGCCGCAGATTAATATTCTGACTGACAACGCGGAAATGAACGAGAATGCCCCCGAGGCGTTCGTTGGCATGCCGCGTGAAGAGGCGCGCAAAGCCGCTGTCGCGGCCCTCGATAAGCTTGGCCTGCTCGACGCGGTGAAGGATCACCGGATGATGGTTCCTCGCGGGGATCGCAGTCAGACCGTGGTTGAACCTTACCTGACCGACCAGTGGTACGTGAAGATCGGCCCCCTGGCCGAACCCGCCATCGAAGCGGTCGAAACAGGACGCATCAAGTTTGTGCCGCAAAACTGGGACAAGACGTATTACGAATGGATGCGCAATATTCAGGACTGGTGCATCAGCCGGCAACTCTGGTGGGGGCATCGAATTCCAGCCTGGTATGACGAAGACGGCGGAGTGTATGTGGGACACGATGAAGCTGACGTACGAGCAGAACATGGTCTCGATGACAGCATCAAACTCAGGCAGGACGAGGACGTTCTCGACACCTGGTTCTCTTCGGCCCTCTGG
>CAWUKD010000127.1:0-10644 GCA_963922815.1 uncultured Gammaproteobacteria bacterium | reverse complement strand
GGGTGACGCGACCGCGGGGATTCACGAGCGCGCCGAGGCCCGGGGTATGAACCTGCGAAAAATCGACGGTGAGCACGTTGGTATTTCTCTTGATCAGACCTGTGACGGCGATGACGTAGCGCGAATTGTTGAAGTGATCACCGGGTCGAAGGACGTGCCTGACGAAACCGATGTCAACGGATTGCCGCCGACGTTTGAGCGCGACGATGCGCCGTTACGGCATCCGGTTTTCTACAAGTATCGGTCTGAAACCGAAATGCTCCGGTACATGCGAAAGCTGGCCGATAAAGATATCGCGCTGGATCGTTCGATGATCCCTTTGGGCTCATGCACGATGAAGCTCAACGCAACCGCTGAAATGATGCCGGTTTCGTGGCCCGAGTTTTCCGTCATTCATCCATTTGCGCCGGAGGACCAAACCAAAGGCTACGTGGAAATGATCGAACAGCTCGAACAGTGGCTGTGCACCATCACCGGGTACGCTGCTGTATCGCTGCAGCCCAATGCGGGCTCGCAGGGGGAGTTCGCCGGCCTGCTAGCCATTCGCGCGTACCATCAGAGTCGCAACGACAGCCAGCGCGACATTTGCCTGATTCCTTCTTCGGCGCACGGTACGAACCCGGCGTCAGCGCATATGTGCGGCATGAAGGTTGTGGTCGTCGCCTGTACGGATGACGGGTATATTGATCTGGCCGACCTGAAGAAGAAAGCGGATGCGCATTCCGAGAATCTTGCTGCCATCATGATTACCTATCCGTCAACCTACGGGATCTTCGAGGAACAGGTCAGCGAAGTCTGTGCGGTCGTTCACGACCATGGCGGACAGGTTTACATTGACGGCGCAAACCTTAACGCGCTGGTGGGGCTGGCCAAACCGGGTCGCTTCGGTGGCGATGTGTCCCATCTGAACCTGCATAAAACGTTCTGTATTCCTCATGGTGGCGGTGGTCCCGGCGTGGGTCCGGTGGCGGTCGCTGCACATCTGGCGCCGTTCCTGCCAAACCACAGAAATGGCAACGACGAGCCGGCCACGCGAGCCGTATCGGCGGCTCCGTGGGGGAGTGCGAGCATTCTGCCCATTTCGTGGATGTACATTCGCATGATGGGCGGGACCGAGCTGCGCATCGCCAGTCAGGTGGCAACGGTTGCGGCCAACTATGTGGCTCACCGCCTCAAAGAACACTACAAGCTGCACTTTACGGATAAGCAGGGGCTGGTTGCACATGAGTGCATCATTGACCTTCGGGGGTTGGAAAAAGACACCGGCATATCGTCCGAAGATATTGCCAAGCGCCTGGTCGACTTCGGGTTTCATGCGCCAACCATGTCTTTCCCGGTGGCCGGCACGCTGATGATTGAACCGACCGAAAGCGAGTCACTCGAAGAGCTGGACCGGTTCATTGACGCCATGATTTGCATTCGCAACGAAATCCGTCGGGTTGAGTCCAGAGAGTGGCCCGCTGATGACAATCCGCTGGTAAATGCACCGCACACGGCTGCCGAAGCCTGCGCGGACGAATGGACGCATGCCTACACCCGCAGCGAGGCCGTCTATCCGTTGCCCAGTTTGCGTGAGTCCAAGTACTGGGCGCCGGTTGCCAGAGTCGACAATGTATATGGCGATCGCAATCTTATGTGTTCGTGTCCGCCACTGTCGGCTTATGAGGATGCCTGAACCGGTGGCATTCGCGGTTTGGCGCGACCATGGCTCATTGAAGACGCGATAAACGGCGCTTCCGTTTTCATGTAACTGTCTGAGGAATCGATATGACGACTCCGAACGAATACACCGGATCGTGCTTGTGCGGCAAGGTTAATTACAGGATTGTTGCCCGTGCCGACCGTTTCTATCACTGTTTCTGTGAGCGCTGCCGACGTGCTACGGGTACAGGCAACGCCTCTAACCTGCTGCTGACAGACGTGGACTCAGCGGAATTTATTCAGGGCGAGGAAGGGCTTACGCGATACAAGCTTCCCGAAGCAAAACGGTTTTCGACCTGCTTTTGCAATACGTGTGGCAGCAATATGCCAAGAATAGCCCCCGACCTGAGTCTGGTGATTATTCCAGCCGGTTCTCTCGATCACGAGCCAAAGGAAAGACCTCAGGCACGAATATTTCACACGTCGGGCGTCGGGTGGGCGTTTATCGATGACGACCTGCCGTCGTTTCCCCGTTATCCTGAGTAAGTACTGCGGCGTATGGCCGGGATCCGGGTCTCGGTCAGCTCAATTGCCGCGTAAGGTTGCCGGCGACTCCAAAGGTGCGAAGCTCCGGCCACAGCGCGCTCAAAGAGTCCAGTACGGACTGAAGCGTGTCGACGGGCAGATCCAGGTTTGTATTCCACGATGTGTGTGCCAGCCATGTCGCGGCAGCGCTGGCTGTAATCCCGTACGCGTTGGCAATAAGTTGCGCCGCATCGGCGTTTTTCTGCAAACGACCCGAGATCTCATTAATATCGTTCATCAGCCTCAGTACTTTTGATTCGGCACGATCCAGGCATTTCAAAGAGGCGCAGACAACAAACGAAGGCCACGGGCTTTGAAACACGCCTATTCTGCGAAACTCACCGGCTTCCACATAGGGGTGAGTCATGGTTTTTTCCCAAAAGAACACGTCGGCGTCCCCGTTGGGTAGTGCCCGACGGGCGCCGGCGAGCGTGTCCACCTGAACGTAGCGAAGCTGCTCCGTCGGCCACGATTCGCTGGCGGCATGTACCGCCGCCATGACGTGCGAGCCCGAACCCTTGCGACTAATGGCATAGCGCTTTCCCTGAGCCTCGGCGATGGAATGAATGGGGCCGTTGGCGGCAACATGTATGCCCCACTCGAGAGGTGTATCAACATAGACTTTGATAATGCGATGATGGCCGCCGCGAGCGATATCGAGCACCGCCCCTTCTGTCAGAAGAATGGCAATATCGACTTCATCATTGGCAAGGGCGGCTGCCATGGCGCCGGTTCCTGCGGCGGCCTCGGCGTAGCGAATTCGTTCGTAGGCCCAGGGCTGGGTAGCCTGTAGCCAGGCACGCTGTCGCCAGGGCAGGTTAAAATGTTCGGGTACGCCTGCGATACGCAGTGGCGAAGTTTCTGGATCGGGCATCAATGTTTGCTCGTTTACCGCTTTATCGACGTTTTACTTACTATCTCTTCAAATTACCAGCGTGCCCGTATTTGGTGCACGTGTTCAAGGAGTTCTCATGAATCAAACCGAAGCTGT
Source organism: uncultured Gammaproteobacteria bacterium (assembly GCA_963922815.1). GTDB lineage: Bacteria > Pseudomonadota > Gammaproteobacteria > Steroidobacterales > SZUA-146 > SZUA-146. Next base: position 7,427 of record CAWUKD010000127.1, on the reverse strand, counting down.
ATCAACCATCACTGACTGGATAGAGAAATTTGGCATGGCGGTGATTGACTGGACACCCAAAGTGGTTGTTGCACTGGTCATTCTGACGATTGGCTACATTGCCGCCAAAATGGTGGCCGCCATGATGGCCAGGGGTATGCGCAAGGCGTCAATTGATGAAACGCTTGTTCGCTTTCTAAAGAACATCGTCTACATGTTGCTGATGGCTTTTGTGGTGATCGCAGCGCTCAGCAAGCTGGGTGTTAACACGACGTCGCTTGCGGCCATATTCGCTGCGGCAGGCCTGGCCATTGGTCTTGCGCTACAAAATTCTTTAGGGAACCTGGCCGCAGGCGTCATGCTCATTGCCAACAGGCCGTTCCGGGTAGGCGATTTTGTCGAGGTGGCGGGTGTCGCTGGAACCGTCGAGGAAACGAGCGTGTTTGCCACGATACTGAACACGCCGGACAACAAGCGGCTGATTGTTCCCAATGGAGAAATTACCGCAAAAATCATTACCAACTTTTCGGCCAATAACACGCGTCGCGTTGATATGGAGTTTGGCGTGAGTTACTCGGACGACCTGGCCAAAGCCCAGCGTCTGTTTCGGGAAATCGTCGAAGCGCATCCAGCCGTGCTGAAGGATCGCGACGTTGCAATTGCCGTAAAGGACCTGGCGGATTCGAGTATCAACATCATCGTAAGACCCTGGGTCAGAACGGCCGACTACTGGACCGTCTGGTTTGAAGTGACAGAATCGATCAAGAACGCCTGCGATAAAGAAGGATTGTCCATCCCGTTTCCTCAGCGCGACGTACACATATACAACGAACAGAAGGCGGCCTGAGGCCATCCATAATCCCGGATCAGCTCGCGCATATGTTGTTTCCTGCGCGGGTTTGTCCGGTCGGTTGGCGCATCGGGCCTGTTGTCCCGCCGATGTTTGTCGGGAATACGGCACCTCAATAGTCAACCGCCTGTAGATGTCTATACGAGACCTGCGGGCCCTGAGGAAATTACGGATTGCGCACTGCAATCGGATGATCACGCCAAAATAGCAGTGTTTTCGTAGATTGGTCCGGCCTCTTCACAGGCGGTTGCTGCGACGCAATAACGGCGGCGTTTTCAGGCTCTGCACCGATGTCTGGTGCCTGCCCGGGAGTAGTGCCAAAAATATTTTCGGGTGCATTAATTTTTTAGAGTTGATAATTTATTCGAAGGATTTAGGATTACCCATCCTCCGACATGCGCTTAAGGGTACTGGGGTAAGCGCGTCGTCAGGGAATGACGTTAATCGGGTAAAAAGAATTCAATCCAAACTCAAGTTCAGAGAGAGCATAAGTATGAGAACGATGAAAGTGATTTCGCGGCTCCTTGTCGCCGCAATTATATTGACGCCATCAGCCACCTGGGGCGCCACCGTGGCTCAGTTACTGGCTCAGGGAGAGTCACGTGCCGATGCCGGGGCCCGTTCCCAGCGCCAGGTTGAAAGCGCTGCCGATGCAGCCATTGAAATGCTGAATGAGTACAAGAACACCACGAAAGTGGTCGACGGTCTCAAAGTGTTTAATGGTCTGTTGCAAAAGCAGGTCGACAATCAGGAGAAGGAAAAAGACATCCTTCGAGACTCTCTGGTAAAAATTGCCGATATCGAGAAGCAGATTGTGCCGCTGATGGTGCGCATGATTGATGGTCTCGAAGACTTCATCAAAGTCGACATGCCGTTTCTTCAGACGGAACGAGCCGACCGACTGGGTCGCTTGCGCGGCATTATGGAGCGCGCAGACGTTACCGTAGCGGAGAAATTCCGCACGGTGCTCGAAGCGTATGACATTGAGACGGAATACGGTCGCACCATTGAAACCTACAATGGCGCACTGCCCGGTACCGACGTTAACGTAGATTTCCTGCGTATTGGCCGAGTGGCACTCATGTATCAAAATGCTGACGGAAGCAGAACCGGTGCATGGGATAAGGAAGCCAATGGCGGCGAAGGCGGATTTGTTGAGATTCCAAATTCGACTTATCAAATCGCAGTTCGTAACGGTCTGAAAATTGCACGTAAAGACGCCGTTCCAGATCTGCTCATCGTGCCTATTGGCCCAGCCAGCGCTTCGGAGTAATCGACAATGAAAAAACTACTAATTACTGCTGTTGCCGTTGCCACTGGTTTTATCGGCTACACCGCGCCTGTTACCCAGGCCGCTACTAACATCGACGTAGATCAGCTGTTGCGTCAGGTCCAGCAGGGTCGCACACGCGACACTCAGATCAACCAGCAGCGTATCGAACGTTTCCGCGCTGAACGAGCACAACAGGCCGCTCTGCTTGCGCAGGCCAATGCCGACAAAGCTCAGGAAGAAGCGCGCTCGAAAGAACTCGACCGTGTTTTTGAAGCGAATGACATGGAAATTATCGAGCTGGAACAGGCCGTGCAGGATCGCCTTGGCGACTTGAAAGAACTGTTCGGTGTGATTCAGCAGGTTGCTGGTGACGCGCGAGCTACCTTTGATAACTCGATGACTCAGGCTCAGTTCCCTGAGCGTTCAGACTTCATGACTGCTCTGGCTCAGAAAGTGGGTCAAACCAACCGCCTGGCATCTCTTGAAGATATCGAGCAGCTCTGGTTTGAGATTTACCGCGAAATGATTGAGACCGGTAAAGTCACCAAGTTCAATACCGACGTTATTGCAACCGACGGTAATCTCACACCGGCTGAAGTAACCCGGGTTGGCGTGTTTAACGCCGTCGCTGATGGACAGTTCCTGTTCTACAACGAAGATGCCAAGCAGCTGCAGGTTCTTTCGCGGCAACCCGCCGGACGCTACACCAGCAAAGTGGACGATCTCGAAGGTGCCAGCTCTGGTCTGACCGCATTCCCGATCGATCCTTCACGCGGTAACCTTCTGGCCAACCTGGTTCGCTCTCCTACTCTGGAAGAGAAATTCCACCAGGGTAAAGAAGTGGGTTATCTGATTGTGACGCTGGGTGCGATTGGTGTTGCACTGGCTATCTGGCGCATGCTGGTTCTGATCGGCGTGTCCGGTGCTGTGAGCAAGCAGGCCAAGAACCTCGACCAGCCAGGCAATAACCCTCTGGGCCGGGTGCTCAAGGTTTATCATGACAATCCATCTGCTGATGTCGAAACGCTTGAGTTGAAACTCAGCGAGGCGATCATCAAGGAAACGCCGAAGCTCAACAAGCTGATTCCGATCCTGAAGATTATTGCGGTTGTAGCTCCGCTCATGGGACTGCTCGGAACGGTTACCGGTATGATCCAGACCTTCCAGCAGATCACGCTGCACGGTACGGGTGATCCGAAACTGATGGCCGGTGGTATTTCAACCGCTCTTGTTACGACGGTACTCGGTCTGACGGTTGCTATTCCAATGGTCTTTTTGCACACCATCGTAGCCTCTCGTGCCAAGCGTGTGAGTCAAGTACTCAACGAACAGGCTTCTGGCATGGTCGCTGAGCGCGCAGAAGCTACTAGTAGCTAAGTTGGAGTCGTAATGGACGCACTGTTTTATTACATCCCTGCGCTGGCCTCGGTTCGAGATTTTTTCGAACTGGGCGGAAACGTGCTGTACCTGATTGCGGGGGTCCTCGTGTTTATGTGGACCCTCATTTTCGAACGATTTTTCTTCTACTCGGTTAAGTATCCGAAAATTGTGAAGAACTCGATCGAATACTGGAATTCACGTACGGACCGGACGTCCTGGTATGCCCATCAGGTTCGGGAGCGGCTCGTGTCGGCTGCCGGACAGGAACTGGATCGCAATGTACCGCTGATCCAGACGGCGGTGGCATTATGTCCACTTCTGGGCCTGCTCGGTACCGTTACCGGTATGATCAAAGTGTTCGAAACGATGGCTGTTTCGGGTTCAGGCAACGTACGGTCGATGGCAGCCGGCGTCTCGTTTGCCACTGTTCCGACGATGGCAGGCATGGTCGCGGCGCTCTCCGGAGTGGCGCTAAGTGCTTATTTTATCAATAGGGCAGCGCGCGAGCGGGAACTATTGGCCGATAACATCACTCTAGATCACTAAGGAGACACCGATGCGACGTGGAGGCAGTCAAGGCCCCGTTGAAGAAGAATCCAGTATCGACATCACGCCGATGTTGGACGTGGTGTTCATTTTGCTGATCTTCTTTATCGTAACGGCTACATTTATCAAAGAACCTGGATTGCAGGTGGATCGGCCCGGAGCGGTAACGTCCGAGCTCAAGCCTTCAGCCAGTATTCTGATCGCAATTGGTCCGGAAAACGAAATCTGGATCGATCGTAAAAAGAAAGATATCCGTGATGTGCGCCCAACCATTGAGCGCCTGTTTGCTGACAACCCGAAAGGCTCGGTGGTTATTCAGGCCGACCGTCAGTCCAAGACCGAAATATTGATTGAGGTCATGGACGCCGCCCGGGAAGCGAACATCAAGGACATTGCAGTATCGGCGGAGAGACCATAATGACATCACTGTCTGAAACGATTCAGTCCGGCCAGTCCAGTAGCATGGGGCGCCTGCTAACAGGCGGCGCTCTTGCCATTGCGATAACGCTGGGTTTGCTTTGGACCATGAACTTTCTGATCAAGATTGTTGATCAGACCGTAGTCGAGAAAGACGCGGGTCGCACGGTAGACTTTGTACGCATCAAGCGCAGCGAAGTCACCGAGCGTCGCAAGATCAAGCCAAAGCGTCCACCACCACCTGAGAAACCGCCACCAGAGCCGACCCCTCCAAAACTCGACAAGTTGAATGCGAGTGCGGAAAAAATCGGCATTTCCTCGGTTCCGGCCGAAACGGATATTGAGCTGTCAGGCGGATTCAGCATCGGAAACATTGGTGAGGGCGACTATTTGCCCATCGTTAAAGTTGCCCCGATCTATCCTCAGCGCGCGGTCACGCGTGGCATCGAGGGATACTGCGTAGTGGCTTACACCGTGACACGTCAGGGCACAGTTCGTGATCCCGTCGTGGTTGCGGATCAATGCACCAGCAGTCTGTTTCACCGCGCTTCAACGCAAGCTGCGCTGAAATTCAAATACAAGCCACGCGTTGTTGACGGCGAGGCTCGCGAAGTACCTGGGGTACGCAATAAGTTCACCTTCAAACTTGAAGATTAATTAGACGTTAAACGTCCAGGATCATTTGATGAAAGTACAACTTGATCGACATGCGCTGTTAGCTCCACTGGCTGCCGTTGCGTGCTTGCTGATCGGCGGCCTGTCCGCTCCAGCCTTTGCACAGGAACCGGAGTCTACGAAGCAAACCGTTGCGCTTAGTCCGAAAGTAGGCAAGAAGCTGCAGGAACTGCAGGTCATGGTTGAGGCGAAGCAGTATGCAGAAGCTCAGCAAGGACTTCGGGAAATGCTGAATATGAAGAATCTGTCCGGCTATGAGTTGGCCCAGATTCACAACCTGACGGCCTACAACTACTACTTGCAGGAAAACTATCAGGGTGCCATTAACGAGTACGAAAAAGTGCTCGCGCAGGATATCCCTCCGGCACTTCGTCAAAGCTCTCTGAAAACCTGTGCACAGCTCTACTTTACCGTTGAAAACTACGACAAGGCGCTAGAGCGGGTGCAACAGCTGATTGCCATTATTGACTCACCGTCTGCGGACGTGCTGATGCTTCTCGGGCAGGCCTATTTCCAGGCTGACCGTTTCCGCGAGGCACTGGGTCCTATCAAAGAAGGCATCGATCTGTACAAAGCTCAGGGCAAGACACCGAAAGAAAACTGGCTGCTGCTGCTCCGTGTCGCGTACTACGAGCTTCAGGACTACCAGGGCATGGTGTCCGCACTTAACCAGCTTCTGCGGTACTACCCGAAAGATACGTACATGCTGACGCTTGCGGGGGCATACAGTGAGCTTGGGGATACCAAGAAGCAGCTGGTGATCACGGAAGTGCTATACGAAGCCGGTATTATTTCCGGTTCCCAGCACGCCGTGAACCTGGCTAACCTGTACCTCATGCATGATATTCCGTATCGCGCTGCCGAGGTTTTGGAAAAAGCCATGGGCGACAAGGACGTGGATGAAACCGAGCGCAATCTGCGTTTGCTGTCACAGTCCTGGTACCAGGCTCGCGAAGACAAAAAATCCATTCCGCCATTGGAGCGGGCTGCGAGCATGTCTGGAGAAGGCGAGTTGTTCATCCGCCTGGCTCAGTCGCAGCTCAATCTGGACCTGTGGGACGACGCGATCAGTTCGATCAATAAGGGCATTAACAAAGGTGGTCTGAAACGTCGTGACAAAGCGTACGTCATGCTCGGCATGGCGCATCTCAACAAAAAGCGCCTCAATGATGCCGAATCGGCGTTCCTGAAAGCTCAGGATGTTGGTGGCAGCGAAAAGGCCGTCAAGCAATGGTTAGCGTTTGTGGCCAACGAGAAGAAACGCGAAGAAACGATGAAGCAGACTCTGCCCGATGAAGTTAAGCGTGAGCAGGACGAAATGCTGCAAAACCTGCCTGAGTCTTCAGGCGGTAGCTAGAACGCTTAATACGAAAGACGAAAAACCCGCTCATCGAGCGGGTTTTTTTTTGCCCGGCGCGCCGTAGTCAGCGTCTAAGCCAGGTCGTGCTGGCGGGCGAATCGCTGGCAGAGGCGACAAATCAGGTTTATTTTTGGCGGCAGGCTAACCATTTTGTGTTCCCGGTACTCTAACATTTATGACGTCATCTTCCACGCGGTCATCCTTGCCTGATCAGCGACAATTTCACCAGGCGATCAGTCAGGGCGGAAACGCCTGGTATGCGGCGTGCCTGCGAATAACGCGGGACTCATCGTTGGCGCAGGACGCCGTTCAGGACGCGCTTCTCAATGCGTGGCGCAAGCGCAGCCAGTTTAAAGGAGACGCGCAGCTTGAAACCTGGATTCACCGCATAGCGATCAATTCGGCCATTGCTACCGTGAGGCGCCGGAAAAAAGCCGAAGTGGAACTGTTGGATGAAGCGATCGAATCCGACGACGCGAAGCCCGATGCGCTCATGATGCGAAGTGAGTTAGACAACGACCTCGCAACCGCTCTGGATAGTTTAAGTGAAATGGAACGGATGTGTTTTGTGCTGAAACATTTGGAGGAATGGCGGCTCGCGGAGATTGCCGAGAGGCTTAGCGTCAGCGCAGGAGCCGTGAAACAGGCGCTGTTCCGGGCGATTAAGAAACTACGTGTAAATCTGAATACATTGAGAGAGCAGTAATGATTACCGACGATACACTGATTCTGTACTTCTACGCCGACGGGCTGTCTGATGCGGAACGTCAAGACGTGCGTGGTGCGCTTGAGCAGGACGTTGGGCTTCGCAACCGGTATACCGCATTGACCCGTGATCTGCGCGAGTTGGGTGAAACCGTGTCTGTCGAGGCGCCCGCAAGTTCTGTGGCAAGGTGGCGCGTCGCGCTGGATGAAGAAATCGACGCTGGCGGCCGTCAAGGTATGCT
>CAWUKD010000126.1:0-10751 GCA_963922815.1 uncultured Gammaproteobacteria bacterium | reverse complement strand
CTTCGCCCAGAGCCTGGGTGTTACTGAATTCTTTGGGTGTAGCCGCCGGGGTCGCAATGAATTCCAGGCCCATCTTCTTGTACCAGACGACGTAGCCAATCTGGCCAACAATGATGAGTGCTACAAGCACGCCAATGGGCATGTATCTGGTAAAGCCCTCCTTTACCTTTTCGACGTTGACATCGAGCATCATCACCACAAAAAGGAACAGCACCATGACCGCACCGACGTAAACCAGCACGAGTACAATGCCAAGAAACTCGACCTCAAGTAACACCCACAGAACCGCGCTGTTAAAGAACGCAAGAACCAGATAGAGAACCGAATAGACAGGGTTGCGTGATGTCACCACACCGATGGCAGCGCCAATCAGCACCAGTGCAAACAACCAGAAAATGGCGGTAGTAATCAAACTTCTTCCCTAATCTCTTGGAGCACGCCAGGCGAGCTCATATGAATCAATGTAAGCGATACGCAAATATCGCGATCAAGACGAACGCTAGCGATAAGCCGCATCCGCTCCTTTGTCGCTGGCAATCATGTCTTCGTACTTGGTTCCTACCGCCAGCAATTTGTCTTTCGTCATGATGTTCTCACCACGATTTTCCATGTGATATTCATGGATACGGGTCTCAACGATGGCATCAACGGGACAGGCTTCTTCACAGAACCCACAGTAAATACACTTAAACAAATCGATGTCATAGCGCGTGGTGCGTCGCGTGCCGTCGTCACGCTGATCCGATTCGATCGTGATGGCCAGCGCCGGACAAACGGCCTCGCAAAGTTTGCACGCGATGCAGCGCTCTTCGCCGTTTGAGTAGCGACGCAACGCGTGAAGACCGCGAAAACGATGCGACTGCGGCGTCTTTTCCATCGGATAGCGAAGAGTAACAGGCTTCCTGAAAAACTGTTTGAGCGTTACCCACAACCCGGAACGCAATTCGCTAAGCAACAGTGTTTTTACTAAACTCATTCTTAAAACCTATATACGGCTTACGGGCGACAGTGCCACCCAACAGTCCTGTCATTCAATCGTCGTTCAGACGGCCCAGGGACCGACCTTGGCCCACACCATAACGCCCTCAACAAACAACCAGACGATGGTAACCGGGATAAACACCTTCCAGCCGAGTCGCATGATCTGGTCATAACGGTAGCGCGGAAACGTTGCGCGGAACCATAGAAAGCAAAACAGGAATATCAGGGTTTTGACAAACAACCAGAAGAAACTCGGAGCTCCCAGGAACGTATCACCGACAACCGGAATACCCTGAAAGGGTGACAGCCATCCGCCCAGGAACATCAGTGCCGTGAGCATGGCAATCAAAATCATGTTGGCGTATTCGGCCAGGAAGAACATGGCAAACGCGGCGCCGGAGTACTCAACGTGGAAACCGGCCACAATTTCCGACTCCCCTTCCGCGACATCAAAGGGTGCCCGATTGGTCTCGGCCACGCCTGAAATAAAGTACACAACGAAAAGCGGCAACAGCGGTAACCAGTACCAGCTGAGAATACTGCCGCTCTGACCTTCAACAATCTGTCCCAGATTCAGAGAGCCGCTGGCCATCAAAACACCCACCAGCGCAAAGCCCATGGCAATTTCATACGCCACGATTTGCGCCGCAGAGCGCATGGCACCGAGTAACGCGTACTTCGAGTTCGAGGCCCAGCCGCCAAGAATGACGCCGTAAACGCCCAAAGAGGTCAGGGCAAGGACAAACAGCAGGCCGGCGTTGATATCTGCCAGCACGGCGGTCGGAGAGAACGGCATTACGGCCCAGACGGCGAGCGCCGGTACCAGCGTTAGCATAGGCGCGAGTAGAAACAGAAAACGGTTTGAGCTGGAAGGCAGCAACACTTCTTTAATAAGAAGCTTGATCACATCGGCAAATGGTTGCAGCAGCCCAAGCGGACCCACCCTGTTTGGTCCCAGGCGAGCCTGCATATGCCCAATGACTTTACGTTCAGCCAGAGTCAGCATAGCAACGCTGATAATGAGCGGCAGAAGAATGGCAACAATGTATAGCAGCGTACGCGCTGTAAATTGCATCCATTCCGGTAGCCAGCCTGTAAGTAAATCAACCATGCCGTGTCCTAGCCCGTTGCCTTGAGTGAACCGGATACATCATCTGACTGATGCCCAATTTGTTGAAGTGGTGCAGCCCGCCGTACGACAGGATCGGTTTGATACAATCCAACCGGCTGCGCAGGAGTAGCAATTTCGGTAATTCGAACGTTGTTGCCGCTAAACGTGTTCTTCGCTTCGGCATTACCTGCCGCCTGCTTTGCGGCTGCCAGCACGTCTTCCGGACTGCTCATGTCAAATCCGTCTATGCCAAGGGTATTGGCAAGTACCCGTACAACTTTCCAGCCCGGGCGTGCATCTCCTCTCGGCAGCGCTACGCCGCGCATCGACTGCCAGCGACCTTCGCCGTTAATAAAGGTGCCAGCGCTTTCGCCAAATCCGGCGACCGGTAATATCACATCGGCATAGGCCAGCGTTGCCTCACTGGCGTAACTGGTCATCGCAACAACATGAGAATTTTGCAAGACCGCCGCATGACGGGCGCCGTCCGCAATATCCTCGTCGACTTCCAGACCAAAGGTGATGTAGGCACCCAGTTCGGCCGACAGCATGGCCTGCGTATCAAGACCGATACGAACGGCCTTGCGACCACCCGACGTCCGGTGAGGGAGTGCGCCCATTAATGCAGCGCCGGCCGAGTTGGCGGCCAGGCCAACAATAGCGAGTTTTGCAGAGACTGCCGACGCCAGCGCCGACGCCAGAGCGCGTATCGCGCCAAAGTTGGCGTGACGAGCCGCTGCGTGACCCACGAAAACCGTGGCATTGTCCGCGGCTTTCAGCGAGTCGACAACACGGCGATGCGTGTCTGACACGCTCGCTGAATTTACCAGTGACTGCAGTTCAGCCGGTACCGTAGCTCCGGCCGCCGACACGAGCGCGGCCGCGTCTGCCACCAGGTTATCGGAAACAACTTCTGCATGAAGGTCGAATAAATATTCGTCGTTACTTTCGTTAATAACCGACACCGACGCCCCGTTTCGATTCGCCTTGCGAACACGATGGGCCAGCATCGGAACTTCCTGTCGTACGCGGCAGCCAAGCAAGGCGATCGCCTGCTGGCTGTCGATATCGGCGATGTCCATACCAAGGCCGGTAAACGCTGCGTCACCGTCCTGGTCACTGAAGTCGATCTGCTGCAAACGGTGGTCGATATTGTCACTGCCGGTGCCACGCGCCAGGCGTTCGAGCAAATGAAGCTCTTCCACAGTGGCCCAGGGAGCACATAGCACACCCAGCTGAGAGCGCTGTTCGGCCGTTGCTTTCTTGATGCCGTCGGCTGCCGCCTGCAGCGCGGTGCTCCAATCCGTTTCCTGCCATTCCCCGTCACGCTTGACCATCGGGCTGGTCGCGCGATCGTCCGTGTAAAGCCCGGTATACGCAAAACGGTCCCGGTCGGAAATCCACGTTTCGTTTAATGCTTCATTCGGCTGCGGTACCACGCGCATGATCTTGCCGCGAAGCAAATGCGCGTACATGTTGCTGCCAAAACAGTCGTGCGGAGAAATCACTTCGGCCTGCTCCATTTCCCAGGAGCGGGCTCGGAAACGGAAAGGTTTGCTGTTAAGCGCTCCTACCGGGCACAAATCAATGATATTTCCCGAGAGCTCATGGTCGACCGTTTTTTCAATGTACGGCGCAATCTCAACGTGCTCACCACGGCCAATCGTGCCGAGTTCCTGAATACCGGCGACCTCTTCACCGAAACGCACACAGCGAGTGCAGTGGATGCATCGGGTCATGTCCGTCGACACCAGCGGTCCGAGTTCTTTGTCTTCTACCGCGCGCTTGGTTTCAGCGTAGCGGGAAATACCGCGACCGTAGCCCATGGCCAGATCCTGCAGTTCGCATTCGCCACCCTGATCGCAAATCGGGCAGTCGAGCGGATGGTTAATGAGCAGGAATTCCATAGTCGCGCGCTGCGCTTCAATCGCCGCCTTGCTGCGCGTGAAGAACTTCATGCCGTCGCCAACCGGGGTGGCGCAGGCCGGCATCGGCTTGCGGCCCTTCTCCATCTCAACCAGACACATGCGGCAGTTGGCGGCAATCGACAGTTTTTCGTGATAGCAGAAACGCGGAATATAAATTCCGTTGGCGTCCGTTACCTCGATCAGCATCTGACCGCCTTCAGCCGTCAGTTCCTGTCCGTCAACTTCAATGGTGATTTTGTTATCGCTCATGCCCAATCCTGTTTACGCGACGCGCGAATCCGGCGTATCCACGATGCTTCGACCGTGCTCCACCAGATATTCAAATTCGTGACCAAACTGACGCAAAAAGCTCTGCACAGGCCACGCTGCGGCATCCCCAAGGGCGCAGATGGTGTGTCCTTCGATCTTGTTGGCCACGTCCATCAGTTTGCCGAGATCTTCTTTCGTGCCTTTGCCCTGTCGAATACGCTTGATCATGCGATACATCCAGCCGGTACCTTCACGACAAGGCGTGCACTGACCACAGCTCTCCGCATAGTAAAAACGTGAAATTCGTTCCAACACGCTGACCATGCAGGTTTGATCGTCCATGATAATGACCGCCCCGGTGCCCAGCGCAGAGCCTGCGGCCTGAACGGAATCGTAGTCCATGGTGGCTTCCATCATTTTTTCGCCATGCACGACCGGCACCGACGACCCGCCCGGAATTACGGCTTTGAGCTTGCGGCCGTTACGTATGCCGCCGCAGATTTCAAGCAGCTCTTTAAACGGAATGCCCATCGGCAGCTCGTAGTTACCCGGCTTGTTGACGTGGCCCGATACGGAAAAAATGGCCGTCCCACCCGCATTTTCAACGCCGAGGTTTTTAAACCACTCCGCGCCGTTTCGAATAATGCTCGGTGCTGAAGCCAGGCTGTAGGTGTTGTTGACCGTGGTGGGTTTTCCGAACGCACCAAAGTTTGCCGGAAACGGTGGCTTGAATCGCGGTCTGCCAGGTTTGCCTTCCAGTGATTCGAGCAACCCGGTTTCTTCGCCGCAGATATAGGCGCCTGCTCCGACAAACGCGTGCAGGTCAAAATCGATTCCTGATCCAAGGATATTCTTGCCAAGATAGCCCGCTTCGTACGCTTCTTTCAGCGCCGCCTCAAATCGGGGCACAGGCTCTTCGAGAAATTCGCCGCGAATGTAGTTGTAGCCCACGGTGGCACCGATGGCGTATCCGGCAATGATCATGCCTTCGATCAGCGCGTGGGGGTTGTAGCGCAGAATATCCCGGTCATGGCACGTACCAGGCTCGGACTCGTCCGAGTTACACACGATGTACTTTTGGCCGGGTGCTGTTCGCGGCATGAAGCTCCACTTCAGCCCGGTGGGAAAACCTGCTCCACCACGACCGCGTAAACCAGACGCTTTCATTTCATTGATGACGTCGTCTTCAGACATTCCGGCAACAATTTTCTTCAGCGCTTCATAGCCACCCAGCTTTTCATAGACGTCAAGCCTCCACGGCTCGTCGTGCCCATGCGTTGCAAAGGCGACCAGGTTTTTTTGTTCAAGCCACTTACTCATAAACTTGCTCTTTAGTGTCCGTGCGGATTGTCTTCCACCGCATCCAGTATTTGATCGACTTTTTCCGGCGTCAGATTCTCATGGTAAACGTGGTCTACCATCATCATTGGCGCACCAACACAGGCGGCCAGGCATTCTTCTTCCCGTTTCAGGAAAAACTTGCCGTCCGGCGTGCTCTCGCCGGTCTTGATGCCGAGTTTTTTCTCAACGTGCTTAACAATCTCTTCGGAACCGCACAGCATGCAGCTGATATTGGTGCAAACCGAAATGCTGCAGCGACCCACCGGCTTCGTTTCAAACATGGAGTAAAACGCCGCGACTTCGTACACCTGGATGGCAGGCAGGTCGAGATAGTCTGCAATGCCATTCATGAGTTCGTCGGTCAGGTACCCCTGATTGTGATGCTGGGCTTCGCGAAGCGCGGCGATTACCGCCGAACGCTGACGACCTTCCGGGAACTTTTTAACCCAGTGGTCGATTTCCGCGCGCACTTCTGCGGGCAATGTGTACTCTGTCTGTGCTGTATCTGTCATGTCGTAACTACCGGTCTATTTCGCCAAACACGATGTCCTGGGTGCCGATCACGGCAACCACGTCGGCCAGCATGTGGCCCTGTACCATCTCACTCATTGCCGCAAGATGAGCAAACCCCGGGGCACGAATCTTTACCCGGAAAGGCTTGTTCGCTCCGTCGGAAATCAAATAGCAGCCGAACTCGCCTTTCGGGTGTTCCACTGCTGAATAAACCTCACCGGCCGGTACGCAGTAGCCTTCGGTAAACAGCTTGAAGTGGTGAATCAGGGATTCCATGTCACCCTTCATGTCCGGACGCTTCGGTGGAGCGATCTTGGCATCGCCGACCATCACCGGACCCTGGTTCTTGCGTAGCCATTCAATGCACTGCTTGATGATGCGGTTGGACTGGCGCATCTCTTCGACTCGCACCAGGTAGCGGTCGTAGCAATCGCCGCTGACGCCGACCGGAATGTCAAAGTCCATACGGTCATACACTTCGTACGGCTGCTTCTTGCGCAGGTCCCATTCAATGCCGGAGCCGCGGAGCATAGGCCCGGTGAATCCCAGCTCAATGGCGCGTTCGGGTGATACGACGCCGATATTAACCGTACGCTGCTTCCAGATTCGATTGTCGGTCAGCAGCGTTTCATACGTATCCACGCAGGCTGGAAAACGCTCGCAGAAATCCTCAATAAAATCGAGTAGCGAACCTTCCCGTTTTTCGTTGGTTTTATCGACTTCCTTCTGGGAACGAAATTTGGACGCCAGCTGTTTGGGCATGGAGTCAGGCAAGTCGCGATACACGCCGCCGGGACGGTAGTACGTCGCGTGCAGTCGTGCACCTGATACCGCCTCATAGCAGTCCATCAAATCTTCACGTTCCCGGAACGCGTACAGAAACAGCGTCATCGCACCAATGTCGAGTCCGTGTGCCCCGATCCACATGAGATGGTTCAGGATTCGCGTTATTTCATCGAACATCACACGAATGTACTGGGCACGTTCGGGCACTTGGACACCGAGCAGCTTTTCAATCGCCATGACGTAGCCATGCTCGTTACACATCATCGACACGTAGTCGAGCCGGTCCATGTAGCCAATGCTCTGATTGAACGGCTTGGTCTCGGCCAGTTTTTCGGTGCCCCGATGAAGCAGTCCAACGTGCGGGTCGGCCCGGTGAATGACTTCACCATCCAGTTCAAGAACCAGACGCAGAACACCGTGAGCAGCCGGATGCTGCGGCCCAAAATTCATGGTGTAGCTTTCAATCTCACGCATTGTCGTTCTCGTTCACGCTGTCGCCTGTCAAATTGGAATCGTAACGATTGTCTTCTCTGATCACGCGCGGCACGAGTGTGCGGGGCGCAATCGACACGGGCTGATAAACCACCCGGCCCTGCTCCGGGTCATAACGCACCTCGGCGTGGCCACTGATCGGAAAGTCCTTGCGAAACGGGTGACCAACAAATCCGTAGTCTGTCAGCAAACGCCTCAGATCCGGGTGCCCGTCGAACAGAATCCCGAACAGGTCGAACGCTTCACGCTCAAACCAGTCGGCAGAATTCCAGACAGGCCAGGAGGACGGTACGCGAGGCGCATCATCGTCCGGTGCGTAGACTCTGACGCGCAGCCGGGTGTTATTGCTGTAAGACAGCAAATGAATAACCGCGGCAAACCGGGGGCCGTCCGCATCCTCGTGAGCGACGTTCAGACGCGTGACACCGCGGTTGAAACCAGAACGCGTGGCGGCGTTGCCTTTCCACTCATCCTTGCCGTAGCCCAGATAGTCGACGCCACAGACATCAATCAGCGCGTCGAACTTGAAAGGCTCTTCATCGCGAAGCGCGGTAGCCACTTCGACCCAGTCGTCGCTGCCGACAACCAGCGTGTGATCGCCATGACCAATCTTGAGCACGGCTACTTTTTCGCCAAAACGCTCAGTTATCGCATCGGCCATGGAATTAGGCGCGGTCAGTGCATCCAGTTGGCTCATTACTACCCTCGCGCGATCGTGTTGGTACGCTTGATTTTCTTCTGCAGCTGCAGAATGCCGTAAAGCAGGGCTTCCGCCGTTGGCGGACAACCCGGCACATAGATATCGACCGGAACAACCCGATCACAACCACGTACGACCGAGTAAGAATAGTGATAATAGCCACCGCCGTTGGCGCAGGATCCCATTGAGATAACCCAGCGCGGCTCGGCCATCTGGTCGTAGACCTTCCGCAGCGCCGGAGCCATTTTGTTACACAGGGTACCCGCGACGATCATCACGTCACTTTGTCGCGGACTGGGACGAAACAGAACGCCGAACTGATCCAGGTCATATCGGGCGGCGCCAGCGTGCATCATTTCAACGGCGCAGCAGGCCAGCCCAAAGGTCATTGGCCACATGGAACCTGTACGCGCCCAGTTAATGACCGCATCGGCACTGGCCGTCAAAAAACCTGGCCCGGCCTGACCGTCTTCAGACACGCCGGAATCATTCACCAGCGCGCTCGAAGCGTCCTGTTTTTGCGCCTGTTCTAATCCCATTCGAGCGCCCCTTTTTTCCATTCGTAGATAAACCCAACCACGAGAATAATCAGAAACAGCGCCATGCTGAGCAGCCCGAATCCGCCGATTGAATCCAGCGACACCGCCCAAGGAAACAGAAAGGCGATTTCAAGATCAAAAATAATGAACAGAATGGCAACCAGGTAGTAACGCACGTCAAAGCGCATGCGCGCGTCCTCGAAGGGCTCGAAGCCACATTCGTATGGGGACAGCTTTTCGTCGTCGGGACGATTGGGGCCAAGGAGGAAGCCCAGCGACATCAGCACAAGGCCAACTACGGTCGCAACGGCAAGGAAGATAAGGATAGGCGCGTATTCGGTCAGCATGTCACTTCGCAATCGATCAAAAGGAGATGAATCTTAAGATTTTCGACCTGCGGCCTGTGGATGTGACCGGCCCGGTCCGAAGCATTCTAACAGGCTGTTGAGCTGATCGCACCACGTAGGATGGATTATTCACTAAAAAAAGATGGTGCCGATGGCCGGACTCGAACCGGCACAGCCTAGGGCCACTGCCCCCTCAAGACAGCGTGTCTACCAATTCCACCACATCGGCAATTCTTTTCTTAAGCACGGCGCTCAGGACGCCGCAGAGCGACTCGGGTTAATTACCTTCGTCGTCGCCCGTTTCAGGCGTCGTTTCTTCCGGTAACGACGGAACCTCATCATTGGTCGGTACTACCGGCGTGTCGACGGCAGGACTCAAAGAGGGAATCTCTGCTTCTTCGCCAGCCAGCGTTTCAACAATGCTCTTGCTGGTAATGCCACGAGCAGCAAAATAAGCCAGATAAGAACTCGTGCAGAAAAACAGCAAGGCGAGAATGGCAGTCGTACGGGAAAGGAAGTTACCTGTACCACGTGAACCAAAAACGGTGCCCGAAGCACCCGCTCCGAACGCCGCGCCTGCATCGGCGCCCTTGCCCTGCTGGAGCAAAATCATCAGCACCAGAAAAAAGGCCAGTACCAGGTGGATAATAAGTATTATTTGTTGCATTTCATTCCTATCACTTGCGCAATCACGTAGCTGCGCAGATCTCTAAAAACTGATCGCCCTTGAGCGATGCACCACCAACGAGACCACCGTCAACGTCAGGCATGGCGAACAGCTCAGCGGCATTACCGCCGTTAACACTGCCCCCGTAAAGGATTCGTAGCGAATCCGCTATTCTAGCATTCCGAGACGCTATATTGCGACGCAAAAACGCATGTACTTCCTGGGCCTGTTCAGGTGTTGCCGTCTTGCCCGTACCAATCGCCCAAACCGGCTCATAAGCCAGCACAGACTGTTCCAGAGCATCCACACCCACACGATCCACCACGGCCTGAAGCTGCGCTTCAACTACCGCTTCTGTCGTGCCCGCCTCTCGCTCTTCCAGGCTTTCCCCGAGGCATAGCACCGGGATCAACCCCACCTGCTGGGCCGTTTCAAATTTGACCGCAACGAGTTCGCTGCTCTCACCATAAAGAGCGCGTCGCTCCGAATGCCCCACCAATACATGGGTACACCCTAGATCCACCAGCATGTCACCGGACATCTCGCCGGTGTGTGCGCCCGAACGTTCAGTGCTCAAATTTTGAGCACCCAGCTGAATCCCGGTGCCCTCGACCAGTTCGGCCGCCTGCCCCAGATACCCAAACGACGGGCAAATCAGCACCTCGCCGTTGCACCCTTCGCCGAGGCCCGCCCTGATCTCGCCGATCAGTGAGGCCGTCATGTCACGAGAGCCGTTCATTTTCCAGTTGCCAGCAGCAATAATCTTTCGCATCGTACCGACCTCAAGTTCACCATAATC
Organism: uncultured Gammaproteobacteria bacterium; assembly: GCA_963922815.1. GTDB lineage: Bacteria > Pseudomonadota > Gammaproteobacteria > Steroidobacterales > SZUA-146 > SZUA-146. Next base: position 298 of record CAWUKD010000126.1, on the reverse strand, counting down.
AATAATTTATTGACTATTTCTAAGAAAAAAAGACGCGCCAATTTCTCCGAGAAGCGCGACACTGTACCGGCCAGCAAGGCCAAAATCAATGACAAATTGGGGCTTACGCCCCCAAACCCCCGAACCACGGGCTACACCCCCAACGCCATGTTAGCGCGATTCCAGGTTTCACCTGATTCCGGCACGAATCAGCCCACCCCCAAACCAGACCCAACCCCCAGCACTCAGACCCCGGAAAATCGCGGTCACTGACTTTTTTTCAATCTGATGAGATCCTTCAACGAGTCACCCAACCCAA
>CAWUKD010000125.1:0-10889 GCA_963922815.1 uncultured Gammaproteobacteria bacterium | reverse complement strand
GCGTAGTCGATCAGCATCTGCTGGGGGAAGATTGAATCATCGATCCCGCCACCTGAACGCCCCCAGAAACCACCTATTGCCAGATTCATGATCAGATGAAACGGTTGGTCAAACGGCCAGTGCTGCCAGTCCTGTCCTTCATTGATGTACGTAAAATATAGCGAATCATCGACAAAAATATCGATGCGCTCCGGCGACCATTCGAGCGAGTAAACGTGAAACGTGTCCGCAACCGCGTCAGCAAGGATGCGACCCTTTCGCTGCTCCCAGTTCATCCAGTAGTAGGCTTTCGTGTGTACCGTGCCGTGCACGTGACCCATCTGGTAACCCACGTGTTCCAGAATGTCGATTTCGCCAGAGTTTGGCCAGGCGTCACAGTCGGGATTACCCTGCCAGTCGCCGTCTGAGCATTTGGTTGCATACGTGAACGGGTTGCTCGGCAGCATCCAGATGGCCGCCCAGGTGCCTTTTCCTCTGGGTAGCTTTGCCCGAACCTCGAAACGGCCGTAGTGAAAATCGCCTTTGCCCTGCGAATGCAGTCGACCGGATGTATAGGACGCTTCGTCGTAGTCTTCTTTATGCGCTTCGATGACCAGCATGCCGTTTTCAACGCGCATGTTCTTATCGCGTGCGGTATAGGTTTGATCCTCATCGTTGACCTTGCGTGCTGGCCAGACGTCAGGTGTCCATTTGCTGGCGTCGATTTCCGGGCCTTCAAACTCATCGTTCCAGACCATCTCCCATTCACTGCCTCTCGGATACTTTTTGTCGAGAGATACGCCGCTCAGGATTGGCTCTCCGGTGACGGCGGAAAACCGGATGTCCAGGCTGCCGTCGTCTATCGACACGTCGGGAACCGTGACCGTCAGGGCTGACACGACTTTTGCATCCCGAAATACCATGACGTCAATATCGTCGATGGCCATGTCGTCCTCGAGATAAACGTCAAACACCCGTTCACCGGGTTTGATGTCGTCGGGCTCGGCAAAATACAGCGTCACATCGTACAGTCCGCTGTCGACCGGATGCTGTACCGTGATATCACCTCTTCGATAGCTTTGAAAAAGCGTTGCATCGGATGAGCCTTTGATGGCGTCAATCATGCCGGTCTCTCCACCGGATACGGAACGCTCGGCGACAAACTCTATGCCACCGGCCGACCTGAATTCTTCACCACCGACATTGATCGCAAGAGCGGCTTCCGGAGGGCTCTCGACGCTCACCGTTGTGTCCTGGCTGGGGCTGGGTTCAGGTTTTTCCGAAGGCGCGCAGGCCAGCAGCATCGACGCCAGTAGTAACGCAAGACCTGTTCGAACAGACGCCACCAAAGAGGTGGTCCGGGGTGCTGAATGATAGGTATTAATGGTCGTCTCCTTTACCTGTGTAGTAGTCATTCCCGGGTCGCTGATCGCCTGAGAAGCCTGTGAATTGAAGTCGTTCCAGGATCGGGTTATTGCCCCGACCAGTCATCCTTGCTGATGCGATAGTTGGGGCCTTCTGTGCCGTAGCTACGCGCGGTGCCGTGGTTCTTGAATCCAACCTTTTCAAGAACGCGCCGGGAGGCGGCGTTGCCTACATCGAACGTTGCGACAATTTCGGCCAACTGTGATCCCTTGAAGATTTCCGCGACGAGGCGACTGGCTGCTTCTGAAGCGTAGCCGTTACCCCAGGCAGAACGCTTCAGGTAGTAGCCGATTTCGATATCACCCTCCGGCATCTGGCCGTTGACTACCAGCGAATAGTCGGTTTTGTGCTCTTCAACTGGCATCGGTAGCAAAGCAAGAGTGCCAAGCTTTTCCCCGCTCGTTCGAATGCTGATGCACCAGATTCCAACGCAGCCGTCGCCCCCGCGCCGCGTCCAGTCAGGCATTGTTGATCTAATGTCTTCCTCGCTCATCGGGCCGCCACCAAATCTCATGACCTCCGGGTCGGTAAACACGTCAATGACCAGGTCCAGATCAGAATCGCTGATGGGCGTGATAGTCAGTCGCTCAGTTTTTAACTCAAGGTGCATCGGTCGTCTCAGTCTTGGTGTTAAGAAAGTTCGGGGGGAACGCTTTCTCTGACAGCGGTGACAGTCCCGATTCCGACCCTCGACGAGTTTAGCGTAAAACCCGTCAATTTTTCCGGTTCATCGAAAGGCCGTTGTACCGCACCAAAATGCAGCGGTGGCACCAGGGCCGGGCAGCGCGAAAATCGGGCTTGATTGTGGTGAGCTTCATTGGAAAATACTTAAGACACATGTGTTTCTTCATGAGTGATGGGTGGTAACATTGGACTCGCTGCCCGCACAAGCGAAAGTTAGAGATGTAACTGACCCTGCGATGGCAGCCTGCGAAAATGGAGTTTTGTGGCTGGCCATTGAATATTGGCTGGAGTGCCCCATGTATCGGGGCAATGCCTCTTCTACGAATTTTATATGAACCCAATGGCGCTGACCTATGCCTGGCGGATACCGGTCAGTTAATGTGCCCATCGAGGATCTAATGCCTTACTGTTTTCTCCCCTTGTTGCTTCGCTCTGAACCGTTTGATGCGCGCTCGGCAGCAAAGGAATCCTCATGCTGAATATGCCCCGGGTTTCGCTCAGAGGCCTGCGTACCTTTTGTGTCGCTGCGCGCTATGAGAGTTTTCGTACCGCCGGTGAGGTCCTGTTCATCACGGCCTCTGCTGTCAGTCATCAGATTAAGGGTCTGGAGGAAGAGCTCGGGTGGTCGCTGTTTGACCGCAACGGACGCAATATTACCCTTACAGATAAAGGGCGCCTGCTTTTCGAAGAGCTGAACCCGCTGATGGATCAATTGGGCAAGGTCATTGCAAAGCACAGTTCGGGCGACGTTACCGGAACCATTCGTATATCGGTGCAGCCGTTTTTTGCCAGTGAGTACTTCATTCCACGGTTGAACGAGTTTACCGCGGAACATCCGGGTATCGATATTCAGGTGGGTACGAGCGATGAATCTTCCCAAAAGCATCCTGCCGATGCCGACATGTCTATTCGCCTGTTTCGCACACCGCCGTCCGATATGGTTTCCAACGAGCTGTTTCAACTACGGCTGAGGCCCGGGGGCTCACCGGCGTTCAAGAAAGCCATCGACGTAAAGAAAAAGAAGATAGTCAGCGACTTTCCACTTATCGTGCACGAGACGTTTCCAAAAGCCTGGTTCGAATGGTCCAAGGCGACCGGGATTGAGCTTCCGGACAATCCCAAGATACTCAGGTTCGACTCTATGATCGCTTCTGTACGAGCGGCTCAGCAGGGAGTTGGTGCCGTTCTCTTGCCCGTCCCCGTAGGAAATCTGTGGTTTGACGAAGGCAGCATCGTGAAACTGTTTCCGAAGGAACTATTGGCCGATCTAAGCTACTACCTTGTATGCAAGGAAGATCGGGCAAGTGAAGAGGGCGTGAAGCTTTTCCAGGACTGGATCCTCAGAAAGTTCGCTTTGAAAGCATGAGTTTTTCTCATTCTAAGACCTGAAATCTATTCGTTTGTGGTAGGTGCCTCCAGTCCTTAAAGTGGTTCCATCGAAGCCGGAATTCGGTCTCGGTAATTGACATCACCATTAGTAGTACGGAGATAAAACCATGTTGAATCAAACCACAAAACGACGCGACGCGTTCACCTTCAGTCTGGGTGGAATGACCGCAGTTAGCGGTTTCATGGGCGTTCCAGCGATTGCAGACAATCACTTTAACAAAGCGTGTGATGCGAAGGCAGCACCTCGTCCTGTTAAGGAATACACACGATGGTCACTGCGCCGCCGCAGCAAGACTGCGTAAGCGCAGATACTCCGCGATGCTGACTAATTGCGCTATGCACGCGCTGCGTTCGGACTCCCACTCATACAGTTTTGGGTCCGTGAACGAGTGCGCATAGCGCCCTGATCAGCCTTCGCGCCGGGGTTCTTCGACGCCCGGATATGGGTCCACAGCGACCAGGTGCAAGAGCCAATTTGCACGCGTAATAAACTCCCTCTCAATCGCATTTTCAAGTAACCGGTGGCAGCAGGCTGTGCCTCAAATCCCTGCGTGTAAATATCTGTGGCACCCGATGCACTCGAGTGCCGGTCGTTTGCGTATGCGGGAAATCTTGCTGCCTATGGATCGCAAAGTGGTCTTAGTGCAGCCGCGGCGGCGGCCACCGAGCCGGGTTCGTGCACGTTGGCATCGGCATAAAGAAAGGCCGCGGTGTTGTTCGGCAGAATAGCGACGAAATTGCCACCGTAGCCCCACATGTACGGGATGCGTTTTGTGCAGGTGTCATCACCGAGAGACAGCGACCAGAACGAGTTAAGATAGTGAACCGTTTGCGTCGCCTGGCCTGGAACCGGCGTCGTTACCGACGTGGTATAGCCCGCGTTGTCATTTCGATACAGCGATTCCATGGTGAGCTCTCTGTTTAGTAGCTGCTCGCCGTTCCATGCGCCGTTATTCTGGTAGAGCTGGACAATGCGGGCGGTGTCATAGGCGTTCAGAAACAGCCCGAATCCATAGATTGGCAACGGTTCGGCTCCGGGTGTTTTGATGGTAGGAATCGTTGTAATGCCAATAGGTGAATACACTTCGCCTTTCATCATTTGCCAGACATCGGCGTCGGGCCCCTCCATCGCTTTGTAAAAACGATCCATAGCCTCGCCAAGTACAAAGGTGTGCGCGGTGTTATAGCGTACGATTTCTCCGGGTTCCCACGGGTAGTTATTGTAGCGCAGGGCCTGCTGCAGCTTGTCACCGCGCTCCTGCACGAGCCAGGTCTGTTGCCAGATGTCACTGCTTTCATCATTTTCATCAGCGAACGTAGAGGGCGCCTGTGGATCAGGAGCCTGGTTTCCGATACCGGCGACCATGCTCAGCAGATGGCCGAACGTGACGTTGTTCCAGCCACTGTGTGACACATTAATACTGACATAGTCGGCAACGCGCTGGTCGAATACCTGGGCACCGTATTTTTGTGCCAGTCGAAGCAGGGTCAGTGCGGCGGCAGAAGATTTTGTTACGGAGAATACGCCGTGTCGCATCTCGAGAGGATACGGATAAGCGCCACTACGGCTGTTCGCCTCACGAAAGTAGAGAACATCGTCGACGATGACTCCGGCCGCGCTGACGTCGGCTTGCGGTACGTTTTGAGAAAGATCAGTCAGGTCGAATTTGGTGCTTGAGTCTGCCAGGTCCGACCATGGACGGACTTCGATACGTTGCGACAATTCGTCGCGGAACGCGGCCTCCTTGTCGCTCGCATTCGGCACCATGTGCGGGGTGTAGGTGGCAATGGCGCGGCCGGAAATATCGATCTTGTTCCACAACGCGGTCTCCTGCGGAACCTGCAGAAGCACATCGCTTACGGTTGTATCGTTGTACAAAAAGGTTGCGATTCCGTTGTGGGCTTCATTCCACCGTTCCGTAACTAGGGTGAACGGAAAAGAAGCGCGTGACATACCCTCGTCGCCAGGTTCGGACCAGACGTTTCCGGGGGAGAGTATCAGGCTCCAGCGGTTGCTGGTTCCGCCGATAATGATGTCGCGCTCAAGGGGTACGAGCTGATCGTCAACGGTTATCCACTGCACGGAAAACCCGGGGAGTACCGTCGGGCCGCTGGCGCCTGCGGTAGCCGATGCCAGCGACGTCGGTGAGACGTTGAGCGTGCCCGAGAACGCGTGCAGCGCGGTTTCGGCATCACTGGCTGGCATGAAGTACTGATTATCAACCCATTCGGCCGATGATCCTTCCAGCAATACTTTCGCGCACAGCGAACCGCGATCAGGACACGAAGTGTTTTGCGGGGGTGGCTGAATTGCTGCCGGTGTTGCCTGACCACCTGAAGAACCGCCGCATGCAGCAACGGCAATCAACGGCAGAATGCAGGTTACCAAAATGGTCCACGCTTTCTCAGGTTCTACTCTTGCACCCATGCGTTCAGTCTAACGCGGACGAAAGCCGATTCAAGTGCGAAGGCGTCTGATTTGCGGTAAATCGCCGGGTGACGGCGGCAGGCCGGGCATTGCATCGCAGCAGTTGTGTGTTGCGGGTATACTTTGCACTCCCGTTCAGGAGTTCAAGTATGTCCAATGTACACCGCTATCCGATTGGTGTTCCAGGTACTCCCTGGGGCGATGCCGAAAAAGCCCTCTGGTTTGAGGCGCAAACCGTCCGGCGGTCCTACGCCGGCGAGGTGCTGCGCAAACTCGACGCGCTGCCAGCGGGCTATGAGCGCGTGAACTACGGAGCACTGTCCTGTGACTCCGAACGATACCCCTTGTTCGTTCTTCGACCTGAACAGTGGAACGACGATGTGGATACGGTGTTAATTACCGGTGGTGTTCACGGATACGAAACGAGCGGTGTGCAAGGCGCTATCCGGTTCCTGCAAACGCGTGCCCCGGACTATGCGGACAAATTTAATATTGTCGTTGCGCCATGCGTGAGCCCGTGGGGATACGAAACCATCAATCGATGGAACCCGGCCGCTTTGGATCCCAATCGATCGTTTCAAAAAGATAGCCCATCCGAGGAAGCGCGTTCATTGATGGCGTACATGGACTCGATGAATGTGAGTCCACTCGTGCACATCGACCTGCACGAAACCACGGATACCGATAACTCTGAATTCCGGCCAGCGTTGGCGGCGCGGGATGCGATTGTTCAGACCGTCTGGTATATACCGGATGGTTTTTACACCGTGGGTGATTCCGAAAAACCTGAACCCGATTTCCAGCAAGCGATTATCCGCTCCGTTGAGCAGGTGACTCACATAGCTCCGGCCGATGCGGACGGAACCATTATCGGCAAGGTACCCGAGCAGAAGGGCGTTATTAACTATGAGGCCGCTGCTCTGGGCTTGTGCATGGGCATGACCGATGCCCGATTTGTGACCACGACCGAAGTCTATCCGGATAGCCCCAAAGTCGATGACGAGGTGTGTATTAATGCGCAGGTCGCGGCGGTCACTGGCGGGCTGGACTGGGTATTGGCCCGATAGTGCCCACCTGAAAACAGCTATTTAGAATGTGCTTACCCCTGTCGATTTAACAATAAACGGCTGATTTCCCGCCTGAACAGGCTCAGAGCGTGTACCGTGGCACACAAGGCTCGCGTTCTGTCTATACTGGGTTAAAACAACAAATTGAGTTTTCGACGGGTAGCTCCAACAAAACAATCAAGCAGGGGGAGAAGATCGTGCCTAAAAATAGCAACGAGAACCGTTTGGTCTCACGCCACGTTTCATGCGTTATCGGTTTCACGCTCGGTGGCCTGTTGTCATGTGTTGCCAGTCACGCTGACATTGTCAGCGGAGAACTGACAGGCGGTAGCTCACAGGCCAACGGAGGCGTATTTAGCTTGATTGCCGCGCCCACCGTATTGGACAACAACAGTTTCGACGACGACAACGTCAGAGGCTTTGACGAGCTACAGGGATTGACGCTACTGGAAAACCTGATTATGGATGTCGGCGCAGCAACGCTGTCCAGCAACGTGTTGGGTCCGGACTCAATCGTGTCTAGTCATTACATCATTTTTGATCCGGCTTCATCGAACACGGCCTCTGGTACCGTGACCTTCGATGAGGCTGTTGTGGGCGTGATCACCAACAATCTTCGATTTAATGACACGGACGATCTGCTTGGGAACCCTGCCACGAACTATGCCATTGGCAGTCAGGGTCTCGAAAATCTGGATTCCGTAATTATTTCCGGGAATACCATTCAGTACAGCCTGACATCAGGCTCTCCGGGCGATGCGATTCGAGTCATTACCAGCAGCAATCCGATGCCGGGCATCAATGTGTGTGCATCGGGTACCGAAACGTTATCCGGTGTGATCACCGGAGGGGATGCGCTCACCGCCGGAGGGCAGTTTCGCCAGATATGCGACCCTGTTGGTCCTGTCGGTGATGACAACTTTGACTCGTTTGATCTGTTTGCGTTTGAGGAACAGCAGGCGGTTGAGCTGGTGGCGGATTTGTTCCTGGATTCAACCACGGTCATTCCGTCCGGAGAATTTGTCTCCAGTTTTTATGTGATCTGGGATCCGGTGCCCCTCAATCGCGTGATAGCAACGATTACGTTTCCCGATAACGTGATTGGTGTAATTAGCGATCAGACGGAGCTTCAGGCCAGTGAATTTTTGGGCAATGCGTCCGCCACCTATTTAAACCCCAGTCAGCTCGGGCTGGAAACGGGCGACACGTTTACGATCGATGGCAATGAATTGAGCATCAATTTCAACGCCGGATCGCCAGGCGACTCTATCAGGGTCATTCTGGGCTCGGCGTCGCCGAGCCTGAGCTACAACATTTGCGATCCGCAGGACGAGACGCTGACGGGGGAGGTGACGGCCGGAAGTGCGTTTACGGCCGGCGGCACGTTCTCACAGCTGTGTGACCCGATTGGTCCAGTTGGCAATAACAATTTCCAGGCGAACGATTTGTTTGTCTTTGAAGAACTGCAGAACGTTGTACTGGCCGAGGAACTCGAGTACGACCTTCCGAGTGTCAGTACAGTGCCGGCCGGTACTGAAATTTCGAGTTTTTACGTGTCATTTGACCCGTCGACCAATCGGCGAATTGTCGGAACGATCGACTTCCCCGGGAATATCATTGGTATTGCTTCGTCTATATCGACGCTGAACGCCAGTGATTATCTGGGCAACACGACGGCAAACTACCTGAACCCGTCACTGAGAGGGCTGGAGGCCGGGGATCTGGCGACCTTTGTGGACAATGTCCTTACAGTAGACTTTGAAGCGGACAATCCCGGTGACTATATTCGAATATTTGTTGAAGTACCGGTGGTCGATACGGACGGCGACGGCGTTGCCGATTCAGACGATAACTGCACGCTCGTATCGAACGCCAGTCAGCTGGACACCAACGCCGACGGATTTGGCAATGCGTGCGATCCTGATCTCGATAACAGCGGCTTCGTCAATTTCCTCGATGTCTCTTTGTTCGTTGACGCGTTTGGTTCGGCAGGAGTGCAGGACGCCGATATCAACGGTGACGGAGCTGTCAACTTTATCGACTTCGCCGTTGTGCCAGGATATTTCGGGTTGCCGCCGGGGCCCAGCGGAGTTGCCGGCGACTAGCAGGCGCAACTCAGCATCAGTGTTTGATAACACCCGGAACCGGGTGGTATCGCAGCACCCGTGCGATGCACTCCCGGTATGTCCGGTAACGGTGCGTACTGGCGGCGTCAGACCACGATGACGGCAATGACGGTCGACAGGGTGGCAGCGATGCCTGCGGCTGCCAGAGCCATTGGGAGCTGCGTATTCACGTGATCCATAAGATCACTGCCGCACGCGAGTGAGGACAGGATCGTGGTGTCGGATATCGGCGAACACTGGTCGCCAAATACGGCCCCGCCCATGATGGCGCCAAAGTTCAGCAGAAAGTAGGTGGGATCGGGCGATACCGAGTAGGCGAGCGGCAGCGCGATAGGAAAAACAACGGCGTATGTACCCCATGAAGAGCCGATCGAAAACGCCACGATCATGCAAATGAACATGAGCAGTCCAGGTAGCAGCCAAGGTACCTGGCCGATCCCTGACGAGCTGGACTCGATAATGAAGTGCGAAGCACCCAGTGATTCCGATACCGTACCCAGCGTGACCGCAAGGCCCAGAACAATGGCGCCGATAGTAACGCCCTTGATCCCGCTAACAAGGCCATCAAAGGCGTCGCTGACGCGCATACCTCTGCTGACAGACAGCACGACCGCACTGACCAGGGCAAGGCCAAACGCTTCAAAAACCCGCGGCGATCCCCAAATCAGCCACGGAATGATCGACACGCTTAACAACACTATGATCGGAACCAGAAAATCCGCAAGCGACGAGGTGTAACCTTCAACCGGTTTCGATTCTGACAGCTCGCTGGCCAGCATGGGTTGAGAGTCAGGGTGATCCAGCTGTCCGGTTTCTTCCGCACGACGAATGGCTGCGCGCATCGCTTTGCCTGTGAAGGGCAGTTTGTTGAACGCGAACAGCAGGGTGAACAGGACTGCAATCCAGCCATAGAAGTTAAACGGGATGGCCCTCAGAAACCAGCCCACGGCTGACTCTGTATCGGTGATCACAGGATTCAGGGAGTCGATAGTAATCAGGCCCGCAATGTAAATGGGCCAGACGTTAAACGGAATAATGGTGGCAACAGGAGATGCCGTTGAGTCCACCACGTAGGCGAGTTCCTCATGAGACACCTTCTCTCGATCCGCTACTGGTTTGACCGATGTGCCGGTGAGGACCGTGCTGATAGTACCGCCCTGATGAAACAACACGCCCATTAACCAGGTAAAAAACAGGGCGGAACGACGGGATTTGACGAAATTGGCGGAGATCAGGTCGCCAAAGTGACGTGCACCACCGTTGGCGTTCCAGATGCCGAGAAGCCCGCCGAGTGCCCACAAGTAAACGAGCAGTATTTGAGCGTATTTTTCCGTTCCAAGACTGGGGACGAGAAACTCGCTGATGATGTTGAAATTGCCCGTGATCGCGCCGCCAAAAAGTATGCCGCTGAACAGGGCCAGTATGACGTTTCGGGTGGCAAAACAGATGGCGAGCGTCGCAAATGCCGGCAGCAGCGAGAGGAAGCCGTAGTGGCCCTGCAGTTCGACCTGATTCGCATCCAGGCTGTTGCCATACAGGGCAACGGCGATTAACGCGGCGAGAAGAAGCACCCAGGAATAGCGCGATGGATTTTCAATCATGTCAGGCTATCCTTTTTGCGGAGTGTTCGCTGTGCCGGTCAAATGCGGTGGCAAGATCGTAACCGCTGGCACACGCGAGAGTCCAGCCAAACATCCCGTGCCCCGTATTCAGATAGAGGTTTTCGATGCGTGTTGCACCAACTCTGGGTTGACCGTCGGGGGTCATGGGTCGAAGCCCGCCCCAGCGCGT
>CAWUKD010000124.1:0-10929 GCA_963922815.1 uncultured Gammaproteobacteria bacterium | reverse complement strand
GCTCATACCCATGCAGGGACGCATGCTGCATGAGCCCGGACACGAGCCGGTGCTGCAGCCTTACGGAAAAGACGCGCGCGAAGTCATCTACTCGGTGTCGCGGCCCGGGCTCAACGCACTTTTACTTGATGCCGCGGAAAAACACGGGGTAACCGTTCGATTTAATCAGTCGCTCTCAGAGCTGGATGCCAATGCCGGCGCGTTAACGCTTCAGGACCGCGACTCGGGCGAGCACTACACGCACGAAGCGTCACCGCTGATTGCCACCGACGGGTCCGGCTCGCTGGCCAGGCGCACACTGGCTTTCATGCCCGGCAGCCTGTCGTCAGAGGAATATCTTGAGCACGGCTATAAAGAATTGACCATTCCGGCCGCAGCGAACGGAAGCTTTCAGATGGATAAACATGCGCTGCACATCTGGCCGCGCAGCAACTACATGCTGATCGCTCTGGCCAATCTCGACGGCAGCTTCACCGTGACGCTGTTCATGCCGCGCGAAGGCAAAATCAGCTTCGAAAGCCTGAACTCCGAAGCCACCGTGACCTCGTTTTTCGCCGAAGTATTTCCGGACGCGCTTGAACTCATGCCCCAACTGGCCACTGAATTTTTCAACAACCCCACAGGGCGTCTCGTCACGGTACGCTGTAAGCCCTGGCATCACGACAACAAAGTGTTGCTTCTCGGTGACGCCGCGCATGCCATTGTGCCCTTCCACGGCCAGGGCATGAACTGTGCGTTTGAAGACTGCTATATTTTCGACAGGATTCTGGCTGACGGCACGCCGGAAGCGCCCGACTGGCGCGCCGTATTCGCCCTGTTTGAAGCACGACGCCGACCTAATTCCAATGCGATTGCGGACCTTGCACTGGATAACTACGTTGTGATGCGTTCCAGCGTACGTGATCCGAGGTTTCATCTTAAAAAGACGCTTTCGTTTGAACTCGAGCGGCGCTTTCCACACCTGTTCATACCCCGTTACTCGATGGTCATGTTCCATCACATCCCCTACGCCACCGCTCTGGAGCGCGGCCAGGTTCAGGAGCGGCTGCTGGAACAGCTGGTCGGCGATCATGACACGCTCGATCACATCGATTACGACCACGCCGAGCACCTGCTCAAGACCGAACTGGGTGAGATTCCGGCACATGATTGAGCGCTACACCGATATCGACTGGTCGAACTGGAAAGCCACGGACATCGCTACTTTGATGTTCGTGTTTGACAACGATCAGGTTCTGCTGATTCGCAAGAAGAGAGGTCTGGGCGCCGGCAAGATCAACGGTCCGGGCGGAAGGCTCGAACCGGGTGAGACCATTGAACAGTGTGCGATTCGTGAAACGGAAGAAGAGCTGGGCGTCACCGCGATTGATCCTGATCTCGTGGGGCGCCACAAGTTTCAGTTTGCGGACGGCTATGCGCTCGAAGTGTACGTGTACAGCACCATGCGCTCGACCGGTACCGCAATTGAAACCGAAGAAGCGATCCCCCTCTGGACGCCTGTAGATGCGATCCCGTACGACGAGATGTGGGAAGACGATCGCATCTGGATACCGCTCATGCTGCGCGGGACACATTTTGATGGTCGATACCTGTTCGACAAGGACAGCATGCTTGGCTACGAGCTGGACACACTGGCTCACACCCGCGACTTGATCAAACGCTGATCAGAACCTGATCCTGACCGAAGCCTTTAACGACGGCGATACTCTCTGAATTCGCAGTCGTACTGATTCTGTTCGTCTGCCTCGATGTGCTCACACGACTGCAGCTGCCAGTCGGCCAGATCAATAAACGGCAGCCATGTATCCCCTTCTACCTGAGCGTCTACCACGGTGAGAAAGAGCCGCGTCGCTTTGGGCAGCGCCTGGCGATAAATTTCGGCCCCGCCAATGACAAATACGTCCCCGCGAGTGGCGCGGTCCAGGGCCTCATCAAGATCAGAGCACACCGTACATCCCTCGATACGGGTCGCAGACTTACGGGACAAAACGACATTGTCACGATTCGGCAGCGGCCGCCCGATCGACTCGTACGTTTTGCGCCCCATTACCACCGTGTTGTCGGTAGTGCTTTTCTTAAACCACTGCAAATCGGCGCGCAGCCGCCAGGGCAGTTCATTGTTGCGGCCTATGACTCCGTTTTTTGACACGGCGACAATCACAGCAAGCTCGTTCATATCGCAACCGGCGCCTTGATATGCGCGTGGTGTTCATAATTGCTGATCTCAAAATCTTCGTAGGCATAATCAAAGATCGACTCGGGTTTGCGAGTGATCGTCAGCGCAGGCAGATCAAACGGCTCCCGAGACAGCTGCAGCTGCGCCTGCTCAAGATGATTCGAATACAAATGACAGTCTCCACCCGTCCAGATGAAGTCTCCAGGCTCAAGATCACACTGCTGCGCCACCATATGGGTGAGCAAGGCGTAAGATGCGATATTAAAAGGCACACCGAGAAACACATCTGCGCTTCGCTGGTACAGCTGGCACGACAGCTTGTTATCGGCCACATAAAACTGGAACAGCGCGTGACACGGCGACAGCGCCATGTCCGGCAAGTCGGACACATTCCAGGCATTGACAATAATGCGTCGCGAATCAGGCTGGGTTTTGAGCTGATCGATAACGACGGATATCTGATCAATGGCCGTACCGTCACGAGCCGGCCAGGAGCGCCACTGGGCACCATACACGGGCCCCAGATCACCGTTCTCGTCGGCCCACTCATCCCAGATACTGACGCCGTTTTCTTTGAGCCACGCGATGTTGGTGTCGCCTTTCAGAAACCAGAGCAATTCATAAATGATCGACCGCAAATGCAGCTTCTTGGTGGTGACCAGCGGAAACCCTTTCTGAAGATCAAAGCGCATCTGGTGACCAAACACGCTTCTGGTGCCGGTTCCGGTGCGGTCAGTTTTAACAGCACCCTCGTCCATAATGTGCCGGATCAGACCAAGATATTGCTTCATTTTCGTTTACTCACCTCGCCACCAATGACGTTGTTTCGATAAGCCACAATGACCATCAATAAACCGGCGACCATCATCGGCGCTGACAGTATTTGCCCCATGGTGACCCAGTCAAACAGAATATAGCCTTTGTCGGCGTCGGGCAGGCGCACGAATTCAACCAGGAATCGGAACGTGCCGTAGCCAAGCAGGAACAGGCCGGACACTGCCATACGAGGTCTCGTTTTCCTGCTGTAAAACCACAAGATAATAAACAGCAGCAGCCCTTCCAGCACACCTTCGTAAAGCTGAGAAGGATGCCTCTTGACGCCATCGACAATAAATCCCCAGGGTAAGTCCGTCGGCTTGCCCCATAGCTCGCCGTTAATGAAATTACCGACGCGACCGAAAAACAGACCGAGCGGTCCGGCCGGTGCCAGAAAATCCGTGACATCCATCCAGTGACGGCCACGCGATCTGGCGAAGTACGCCATTCCCAGAATTACGCCCAGCAGACCCCCATGAAACGACATGCCGCCTTCGTAAATTTTGAACAGATAAAGGGGGTTGTCGAGAAAACGGTCGAAGCCATAGAAAAACACGTACCCGAACCGGCCGCCGATAATGACGCCGAGCGCGGCGAAGAAGATCAAATCTTCAATGTCGGTACGCTGCCAGGAAACAAACGACTGCGCCTGGTCGGTGCGGCCGGCCCGGCGCGTCAATAACCACCAGGCCGTAGCGAATCCGATGACGTACATGAGGCTGTACCAGCGAATCGCAAACTTGCCGAAGCTGATGATATTGGGATCAAAATTCGGGAATTCCATGGCGAGGAAGTGTATCACCGCCGACCGTTTTCTGCCCGAAAAACACGCCGCTTTGTGTCGCGAATTTGTACACTCGAACTACGCGGGTTTGATATAGTGCAGAAAATTCAAGGTACCCCGCTATGATTCGCAACCGTCTCGATCAGGAAACCAGCCCTTACTTGCTGCAGCACGCTGAAAATCCGGTGCACTGGCAGCCGTGGGATGCCGAGGCGCTGAGCCTGGCAGCGAAGGAAAACAAACCGATACTGCTGTCGGTCGGGTACTCAGCCTGTCACTGGTGTCATGTCATGGCTCATGAGTCATTTGAAGACGCCGAGACGGCGGCGGTCATGAACGAACACTTCGTCAATATCAAACTCGATCGAGAGGAACGCCCTGATCTCGATCAGATCTATCAGCTCGCGCATCAAATGCTGACCCAGCGTGGCGGTGGCTGGCCGCTGACCATGTTTCTGACCCCTGAAGGGCACATACCGTTTTTTGGGGGAACCTACTTTCCGCCAACGCCGGCCCACGGACTACCGGCATTCAAGGATTTGCTGGTTCGGATCTCGGAGTTTTATCACACGCAGCAGGACAAGATCACCGAACAAAGTGAATCGCTTATGCAGGTGTTTCGCGATAGTAACCCGAGCCCTCAAGGCGACCTGGAATTCGATGCGGCCCCGCTGCTGGGCGCTTCCCGGGCATTGCTCGGGATATTCGATACCAAACTTGGTGGCTTTGGAGGCGCCCCGAAGTTTCCTCAATGTCCGAGCATAGAACGGCTTATGCGTACCTGGCGGCGCAGTGCGTTTGAACCCAAGCCCGATCTGCAAAGCCTGTTTGCCGTATCGCAAACGTTAACCCAGATGGCCCGGGGCGGACTGTTCGACCAACTCGGCGGCGGCTTCTATCGCTACACGGTGGACCAGGAGTGGCGTATTCCGCATTTTGAGAAAATGCTGTACGACAATGCCCAGCTGCTCGCGCTGTACAGCGAAGCCTGGCGCGCAACCGGGGACGGACTGTTCGGTCGTATAGCCCACGAGACCGCCGACTGGATGCTGCGTGAAATGCGCGGACCTCACAACGGCTTTTATACTGCCCTGGATGCCGATTCCGAAGGTCATGAAGGCAAGTTCTACGTTTGGGATGCAAAGGATGTCGCCGCTCGCCTCGAACCGGACGTCTACGCTATCGTTGCGGCCCGATTTGGGCTTGGGGAGGAACCCAACTTTGAAGGCGCCTGGCATTTTTACCTGGCAAATTCGGCGGAACACATCAGTGCATCCATGAATCTCGACCTGGCCACGGTACGCGGCCAGCTGGCAGCGGCCCGCGCCGCATTGTTCACCGTGCGTAACGAACGCGAACAACCGTTTTGTGACACCAAGTGTCTGGCCTCTTCCAATGCGCTCGCTATTCGCAGTCTTGCGATTGCGGCGCGCCACCTTGAGCGGGACGATCTGGCCACCGCCGCCTTCGAGACGCTTACGTTTGTGATAAAGCATTTGTGGCGCGATGACCGGCTGCTTACAAGCTACGCTGATGGAAAAGCGACGCTGCCCGCCTACCTGACCGATTACGCCTACCTTCTCGACGCGACGCTGGAATTACTCCAGGAACGCTGGAGCAGCGACATCATGGCCTTCTCGATCAGACTGGCGGATACGTTGCTGGAACAGTTCTACGACCCGCTCGACGGGGGCTTCTTTTTCACCGCCGAAGACCACGAAGCTTTGCTGCATCGAATGAAGCCGTTTGCCGACGATGCCAGCCCCAACGGCAATGGTATCGCTGCAAAGGCATTAAACCGACTCGGCCATCTGCTCGCCGAGCCCCGCTATATCGAGGCAGCGGAACGCACCGTTGCCCTCGCCTGGCCGGTACTTAACAGCGTGCCTCACGGTCACTGCACCATGCTGGATGCGCTTGATGAAATTCTGCATCCGGTTCCGTGCATCATTGTTCGTGCTCCGCAGGCCGATCTGGCCGAATGGATGCCGGTCGTACAATCCACCTACGCGCCGGGACGCATGAGTTTTGGTATTCCTGACGATGCGGTGGGCCTGCCGGAAGCGCTACGGGTACGCGAACCTCGCGACGGTGGCGTGGCCTATGTGTGCGAGGGCACCCACTGCAGCGCGCCGCTGACTAACCGTGCCTCGTTCGCGCAGGCGCTCAAGAAGCTGAAATAGCGCCAGGACTCCGGCACAACCAGAAAGCGTACCGTTCTGACTACTTTTGGGCGCCACCGCCAGCGGCCGGTACGGCGTCCTGCCTGACCACCCGATCTTCGGGCATCATGGCATCGGCGCTCAGAGGACGCCTGACCCAGGTCTCCCCGTCAAACAACACCTCAAACGTCGGCCAGTACTTGTGGTCGAGCTTGAGCGTGATCACTTCCACGATATTGTTCCAGGTGACCGTCTTCAGCCGCACAGAATCCCGATCCTGTTTGTCCGCAATGGCCTCAATGAAACTGTCGAGATTTTCGATCCGTTTACCGTCGACCGCGGTCACCCGACGTCCGCCCCAAAGGCCATAACGTGTAGACGGAGAGCCGTAGGAGAAATACGCGACGTACACGCCTTCAGGCTTGATACCCCGCTGAGCCGCAAGAGCACGATGAGGCTCCTGAAGCAGCGCGCCTGCCCACAGCAGTGCTCGCTGAATACCGATGGTGTCCGGGGTAGCGGTCTTTACATCGAAGCTCATGACTTCAGTGCCGCGCCATATCGTCACATTAACTTCAGGCTGTTGCGTGCCCTTTTCGACTTCACGAAAACGGTTGACGATCTCGCCATTAACGGCCAGCACCAGATCTCCGGGCCTGAACAGCCGGGAAGCATCCGAACCGGCGACCGTGCGCTGCACCTTCAGTACCTGTCGCTTGCGCGGGTCGTGGGCTTCAAGCTTGGCCACCCAGTCATCCGGCAGATCCAGCCGTCGCGCCGCCGACAGCGGAATTTTGACGAACTCGACCTCGAGCGAATAAATCGGGGTTCCGCTAATCACATGATCAATCAGATCAACTACGACTTCGGCGGGCACTCCCATATTCGTCTGGTTGATCGATTGCCCGCCCTGAAAGGCAAAGCTCGACCACAGTGACACCACGCGACCGCGTTTGTCGGCAAGCACGCCGTCGACGTTGTTAGCCGCGTTTACCACTGACACGGTGTCGAGATTGGTATCGCGAAACCGGAACGTGCGGGACAGCGGAAACGACACGGGATCAATGGACGCCACTTCAGTGGCGACGCTTCGCACGCTGTCGTCAATCTTAAGCCCAACCACCCAGAGTTTGTCACCGGGTTTAACTTCACGCGTATCAAATTCTGCGGCACGTACGGGCGTATCGCCGAGCAGCTCAGGGTCGTACGAAATCACCGAGAGATTGTGCAGCGGATGTATGTAGCGAACCCGCGCAGGAATCTCTATCGAACCCGCTACCGTAATTTTCACGTCGCCCAGGGCCACAGGAACGGTATTTCGATCCACCACCACAAGGCCTCTTTCGGTGTCCACGATCACGCCGGTGCCGTGATAGTGCAGGTCGCCAACGCCCGAAGCAGTATACGGCATATCGAAATTGACTCTCACCAGGCTCGGCGCCAGCCGCTCAGAGCGAGCATCATCCGATTGAGGAAACGTGGCGTACGCAGCCGACACCGGCTTGCGTTCAGACGGCCCCGGATGCAGTGCCTCGCATGGCCAGTAGCCCAGTGCGTCATCGCGCTCGCAGCTTGCGGCGGGAAACCATTTGCGGTCCATGCGCACGACACCGACAACACTGTTGGCCGTGTCGGCGTACGTAAAATACCGGACCTGAGCACGGTCCCCGTCAGCCAATTGCGCAAGCACTTTGTGCAACGCCGGCAAATCGGGCGTAGGAGCCCCGTTGATTTCCGAGATGACGGCAGCCCTTGGAATAGCGGCCGTGGAGAATATATAGCCAGGGTCCGCAACGTATATGCCTTTGGCCGGCAGGTTGAAGTGCCGTGCCTGCTGGTAGGAAAGCTGGTGCAGAATCGCGTCTCCTACCTGAATAAACTTGCTGGGAGATATTGCATGCAGGTCCTGAACTTTGATCGTGTGCGTAAGCTCTGTGCCCACGCGCTCCATGGTCAGGGTAATATCGTTTCCGACCTCCGAATCAAGCACCGTCTCAAGCGGAATAAATGATGCCAGCGGCTGACCGTTGAGCTTTAGCAAGATATCGCCGGACTGCAGTACATCAAAAGCAGGTCCGCCGGGAACTACCTGATCCACAACGAGCATGCCGTTGTAGTTTTCGTCGAGCTGCCTGGCCAGTCGCTCGCTTTCGTCGGTCAGCCCCAGACGCTTGAGTTCATCAAACGGCCTGTGAACAAACACGGTTTGCAACGTACCGCGTGTGATCGGGCGCCCCTCCTGCAGCAGGGTTAGCGCACGCTCAATGCGATCGAGCGGCAGAAAAAAGCTGCTGGCCGCCGTGGAGTTGGCGCCTGCGTTGAGTGCCACGACGTCACCGTTGATATCAATGACCGGCGACCCCGAAGAACCGCCCGAGGTGCCCGAAGCGGCCTGAAGGTAAAACGTGTTGAAATCGTTGTATTTGCCGGCCCCGTAATCAGGTGCCTCGCGATCAAGCTTGGCAATCGTACCGGCCAGAATGGAGAGCTGTTCACCTGCATCGTTTCCAACCACGCGAATTTCGCGGCCGATCTGGGCGTTCGCCTTGTTCAGTCGAAACTCAAAGGGTTCGATATAGCGCAGCTGGCTTGGGTCGTATCGATAAAATCCGAAATCATGAACAGGGTCGCGATACACCGGATAGAGCTCGACCTCTTCATGATTTAAAAACACGGCCTGCGCCACTACCGGGCTCGCCGTAACGACGTGCCGGTTGGTCAGGATGAGTCCGCGTTCGGCATCCACCACAAACCCGGTGGCCTGAGTTGACTGACTCCAGTCGGTATCAAACGCACGGGTCACATCCACCCGAATGGACACCACGCCCGACGAGATTTTCTCCAGCGTGCGGCTCCAGTCGGTTCGACTGGCGTCGGCGTGTGCACCGGGTGCCATTGCCAGACTTCCAAGCAATAGCAGGACCACCAGAGACAGGCTCGACTGCGTGGCGCGGTGGGTTCGTGTCTGCATACTCGTCATCAAATAACGATCTCCTGACTAAAGCTGTCGCGATAACGATTCGCGAATTCTTCTTTCGTAAAATGATGGTTTTGCGTGCCGTGCTGCTCGATCTTGACCGCCCCCATCAGTGACGCGATGCGCCCGGTAACTTCCAGATCCAGATCGTTCATCAGGCCGTACAGCAGGCCCGCCCGGTATGCGTCGCCACAACCGGTGGGATCTGACACTTCGGAAACCTTCGCGGGCGGAATCTCGATTCGTTTGTCGCCCGTGTATATCAATGACCCTTGCCCACCTCTGGTAACAATCAGGGCGTTGACGCGCTTCGCTACTTCATTGGGTGACAGACCCGTACGTTCCTGTACCAACTGCATCTCGTAATCATTAACAGTGACCCAGCTCGCCTGATCAATAAACCTCGTCAGATCATCACCGTCGAACATGGGCAAACCCTGGCCCGGATCAAATACGAAAGGAATATCGGCCTCCACAAACTGCGTGGCGTGCCGAATCATTCCGTCCCGGCCGTCAGGGGCCACAATGCCAATGCTGATCGAGCCGTCATCCGGAACAACGATTTCTGCCGAGTGATTCATCGCCCCGGGGTGAAATGCCGTTATCTGGTTATCGTCAAGATCCGTCGTAATATAAGCTTGGGCCGTAAATTCATTGCTAAGTTCCAACACATGGCGCTGGCTCAGCTGATACTTCTCCATCCAGGCCCGATACGGTGCAAAATCATGCCCCACGACGCCCATGGCGTGAGCTTCCACACCCAGCAGCTTCATGTTGTAAACAATATTACCGGCGCACCCACCAAACTCCCGACGCATGTTCGGAACGAGAAACGATACATTTAACATATGTATCTTGTCGGCCAGAATGTGGTCTCTGAATTTGCCATCAAAAACCATAATGGTGTCGTACGCGAGCGAGCCACACACAAGTGCCGCCATGTTAATTCTCCTAAACTGTGTTCTGGTCCCGGGCACTGCCCGACATCAGAGGATGGTATGCGTGGTTAAGCCACCCCAGCCAGCAGTCCGCTGCTCAGGCGATTAGTAATCTGGATAAGTCGGAACAGGGCCGGATTATTCAGGAATGTTCCGAGTCAGGTGTCTGCAGCGCTTGCCTCTATGCCCAGCGCACGCAGTGCTGCCAGATAGTTCGGCTCGGTTGAAATTTCTTCTACCAGTTCGGTATGCACAACCGTATTGTTTTCATCAAGCACAACAATGGCGCGCGCCGTAAGTCCCGCAAGTGGACCGTCTTCCAACAGCACGCCGTAGTCCTTGGCAAAGTTCTGATTGCGCATGGTAGACAAATTAACCACGTTTTCGAGACCTTCGTCGCCGCAGAATCTTTGATGCGCAAAAGGCAGGTCACCGGATATCATGAGCATCACAACATCTTCGTTTGCACGCGCATGATCGTTAAATTTTTTCGTTGACAGCGCGCAGACGCCAGTATCAATGCTCGGAAAAATACTAAGCAGTTTTCGCTTGCCCGACCATTCGTTCAGACTCACGTCCCGAAGATCGGTCGTGGTCAAACGCAGCTCCGGCGCACGATTGCCGATTTCGGGCATGGTTCCCGCTACGCTGACGGGGTTACCCTTGAGTGTTACCTGACTCATGTGTTCGAACCTCTGATTTATTCTTCGTCTATGGACTGTTTATAGGCATCGGCGTCGAGCAATCCGTCGAGATCATCAGCGTTCGACGGTGCAATCACCATCAGCCAGCCTTCACCAAACGGTTCGCTGTTTACCAGCTCAGGAGCTTCATCAAGCCCTTCGTTCACCGCCACGACGGTACCGGCAACCGGACAGTAAACGTCGGAGGCGGCTTTTACAGATTCGACGACAATGCACGAATCACCGGCTTCGAGCTCTGCATCCACTTCGGGCAGCTCGACAAACACCAGATCTCCAAGTGCTGCCTGAGCATGATCGGTTATCCCGATAACCAGGTTGCCTTCGTCGTTTTGACGAATCCATTCATGGCTCGCCGTGTATTTCAGTTCTGCT
>CAWUKD010000123.1:0-11111 GCA_963922815.1 uncultured Gammaproteobacteria bacterium | reverse complement strand
CGAACAGCGAACCGGTCAGTCCCATGACCAGAGCGCGAACGGCGTTGCTCACGGTGAATCCAACGTGGCCAAAAAAGGCCTTGTCAAAATCAATCAGACCCTGATGCATGTCTTCATTGGCGACGGCACGCATTTCATCGAGGATATGCGGGTGGCAGCGAATCGCACCCTGACCGAAAATAATCATGGTGCGGGTAAGAATGTTGGCGCCTTCTACCGTAATGGCGACCGGTACTGCCCGGTAAACCGTGCCAAGGTAGTTGCTCGGGCCCATGCAGATGGCCTTACCACCGTGGATGTCCATGGCATCGTTAATGACGACACGCATGGCTTCGGTATTGTGGTATTTGAGAATGGCGCTCAATACAGACGGCTTTTCGCCCAGATCGAGTGCGACGGTGGTAAATATCCGGGCCGCGTCCATTCGGTACGTGAGACCGCCAATGCGTCCAAGCGCTTCTTCAACCCCTTCAAACTTGCCAATCGGTAGTTTGAACTGGCGACGGATACGCGAGTAGGCGCCGGTCAGTCTGGAGGCGGCTTTACCGGCAGCTGTGCCCAGGGCCGGCAGAGAAATGGCGCGACCCACAGACAGGCAGTCGGTGAGCATGAGCCAGCCGTCGCCAATTCGTTCCTGTCCGCCGATCACCCAGTCCATGGGAACAAATACGTCTTCGCCTGTATTGGGGCCGTTTTGAAACGCGGATCCTACGCTGTGGCGGTCGCCGATGGTGACACCGGGTGTGTTCGTGGGTATCAGCGCGCAGGTAATGCCAAGATCTTCATCACCACCCAGCAGACCGTCGGGGTC
This sequence comes from uncultured Gammaproteobacteria bacterium, assembly GCA_963922815.1. Classification (GTDB taxonomy): domain Bacteria; phylum Pseudomonadota; class Gammaproteobacteria; order Steroidobacterales; family SZUA-146; genus SZUA-146. Next base: position 10,300 of record CAWUKD010000123.1, on the reverse strand, counting down.
TTCAGCTTTGAACGCCAGGCCAAGAACGGTGCAAACAAGCCCAAGCGTGATGTAGCGTTTTTTCCAGTTGGTGCGAAAACCAAGAACCTTGCGGCCATTGTACTCGCCTTCGCACACCACGCCCGTGTCAGGGATGCCACCTGCATCAGAACCGGCGTGCGGTCCGGTCAGGCCAAATGCGGGAATCTCCTGGCCTTTTGCCAGACGTGGCAGGTAGTGGTCTTGCTGCTCTTTCGTTCCGTAGTGCAACAGGAGCTCACCGGGGCCCAGGGAGTTGGGCACCATCACGGAGACGGCCGCTGGCCCGCATCGCGTGGAAATTTTCATCACGACTTCGGACTGCGCGCGGGCCGAAAACTCAAGTCCGCCAAATTTTTTGGGAATAATCATGCCGAGGAAACCGTTGTCCTTGATGAACTGCCAGACTTCGGCCGGAAGATCGTTGGCTTCGAAGATTTCCCAGTCGTTGAGCATGTTGCACAACTCTTCGGTGGGGCCATCCAGAAATGCCTGCTCTTCGGGTGAGAGCGTCGCGGCCGGATAGGCCAGCATCTTGTTCCATTCGGGGCGGCCGCTGAACAGGTCTTTTTCCCACCAGACCGAACCTGCGTCAATGGCGGTTTTTTCGGTATCGGACATGGCGGGGAGAACCGAGCGATACCACTTGTAAATACGTTCACTGAACAGCTGGCGGCGAACGCCGGTATTCGCGAACGGTATAACCAGCGCGCCCAGGATAATCCAGGAAAGCAGCGAGAAATCGCCGCTCGTAAGCTGTTTGAGAAGCAGCAGTCCAGCCGCCGCTACGCCCCAGATTTTGATTGACTGGTTGGTATAGGCGAGGGCAATGAATACGAGCAGGCAGATGATGCTAAAAGTCAGTACTGACACGGGCAGTCCTCTCAAATGAAGGCGGTGAATACCAGAGTCAGCGACTATAAGAGTCGTCATGTCGCGCCTGAGTGAGCAGGGCGCCGGTCACCGCGGTACCCCTGAGTTTACTATGAACGCTGCAAAGCAACAAATCCCGGTGGCCTGGCCCTGGAGGTGATGTTTTTTTCTGAAAGACTTTCTAACTCTTTGTTTTTATTCTTCAAAGCGCATAGAGAGATCCAGCGCCTGGACGTGCTTGGTCAAGGCGCCAACCGAAACATAGTCGACCCCTGTTTTTGCAATCATTCTTAACCGGTCAATTTCGACGTTGCCCGAGACCTCAAGTTTGGGTCTGTCGAGGCCCAGAAACTCGGTCTTGGCAACGGCTTTCTTCATTTGTTGAATCGAGAAATTATCAAGCATGATGACGTCGGGGTTGGCGCTCAATGCGGTGGAGAACTGGTCAAGGTTCTCGACTTCAACCTCCAGCAGAAGGTCCGGAGACAGTTCGCGCGCTTTTTCGATAGCTTCAGCAATCCCACCGCAGGCCATTATGTGGTTCTCTTTAATCAGGATGGCGTCATACAGACCGATCCTGTGATTGCGCCCGCCTGCTGTCATGACGGCGTATTTTTGCGCCATGCGAAGGCCGGGCAGGGTCTTGCGGGTATCCAGAACCTCACAATTGGTTCCCCTGAGCTCGTGGGCATGGCGGGCCGTAACGCTCGCCGTACCGGACAGCGTTTGAAGGAAATTCAATGCGGTACGCTCGCCGGTGAGGATAGGGCGTGCCGGGCCTTTGATGCGGCACAAGAGGCTGTCGGGTGATACCGAATCGCCTTCCTCCACCGACCATTCAATCGTTATGCGCTCATCCAGCTGTGCAAAGACCTCGTCAAACCAGGGCCGTCCGCAGACTACACCGGCCTCACGGGATATCACCCGTGCCAAAACCAGCGCATCGGCAGGCACCAGGTTCGCGGTTGCGTCGCCGTCCTGCACGTCTTCTTTTAGCGCCAGCGCCACAGTTGGTGCCACGCTGTCTTTCCAGTAGGCGGTCATGATGTTCCCCTCACAAACGAGTGCGTAGTATACGGATTTGAACGCCGGGCGGGTATGTCGAAATCGACGTTTTTACCCCTGTCGAGTGCGGGATATTTGTGGGACACAGGCCAGAGTATGACCGAATCCCCGGGGCTCTGGCGCTCAGGGTCTCGGGCGCGTCGGCCCGCCGGGTTCATAATTGGGGCTGACTTGGTAGACTGCGCTCACCCGGAGGCCACCGGGTGAAGCTCGAACTCACAGGGACGATTGACCGGGCAGCGATCGAACCATCGGTGATTGACACTGTCCATCCAGATACAACGACAAGGATTGGTAAATTTTGAGTATTTCTAATGTAGAGTCGCCGTGCATAGGCGTCTGTCAGCTTGATGAGGAAAACGTGTGTGTCGGCTGCCTGCGAACGCTCTCTGAGATATCCTTGTGGTCACGATTGTCTTCTTTGCAAAAGGCGGCGATTATGCTCGAAATCAAGAGCCGCGAAGACAAGCTGAACCAGAGAAGCAACGGGGCCTGATGTGGTACGCACCGGCATAGAAGGTTTATGCGATGATGCTCAATCTGACTACTGGAGGAAGCTGTAATGCGATCCAAAAAACCACTGTTAATACTGTTAGCCATTAGTCTGTTCGGATTGAGCGGCTGTGCGGCGTTGCTGATCGGTGGAGCTGCTGCAGGCGGATACGCCGTGGGCAAGGACGAGCGGTCGGCCAAGCAGATTCTGGATGATGGTACGATTACCGCGTCCATCAAGACCCGCTATGCCGCCGACAAGTATGTCAAAGCGCTGGCTATCAACATTGATACCTACGATGGTGTGGTAACGCTGAACGGCTCGGTTGGCTCCTATGTCGAGCAGCAGCGAGCTGAAGACATTGCCCGTGATATTGTTGGCGTCAAATCCGTCGTCAACAAGCTGGTGCTACGTGCGCCGGCCAAAACCGATTAACTTACCCGTTTTATTTTACTGAACATCAGGAACCTGAAATGACGACCGAACTGAACCAGCGCATTGAGCAGCAGCTCAACAGCAACCCTATTCTGCTTTACATGAAAGGCACTCCGGATTTTCCCCAATGCGGTTTTTCGGCGCAGGCCGTTGCTGCACTCAAGCATGTGGACGCCGATTTTGCGTACATCAATATTTTTGAAGATCAGGATGTGCGCGAAGGCCTCAAAGTGTATTCCAACTGGCCTACCTTTCCGCAGCTCTATATCAAGGGCGAGCTGATGGGTGGCTGCGATATCGTGATTGAAATGTATAAGAACGGTGAGCTGAAAACCGCCGTGGATGAGGCGCTGGGTCGTAGCGCCTGATCCGTATTCCATGAGAAACCCGACGCCCGGTTGAGCAATCAGCCGGGTGTTTTTATTGGCGATGCAGGATCAGTCTTTGTTGCGGGCGAGGCTCTGTCTGGACGCGTAGACGGGTTGAAAGCGATTGACGATTTCGCAAAAAAGGTCGGCCGTTTGTTCCGCGTCGTAGGCGGCGCTATGCGCTTCGTCGCTGGCCCAGTCTTTACCACTGGCTTTGACCGCGCGCGCCAGAACGGTCTGTCCGAAGGCAACGCCGGCCAGTGTCGCAGTGTCGAAACTGCTGAAGGGGTGAAACGGGTTGCGCTTGATGCCGGTGCGCTCGACGGCCGCGTTGAGGAAATTCAGGTCAAACGCCGAATTGTGACCGACCAGCACGGCCCGGGTGCACAGGTTGTCGCGCATTTGCTGACGCACTTCCCGAAAGACTCTTTGAAGCGCGTCTTTTTCGTTGATGGCCGGACGCAGAGGGTGATGCGGGTCGATACCGTTTACCTCGAGTGACGCCGGGCTCAAGTTGGCGCCTTCAAAGGGTTTGACGTGAAATCTTACGGTTTCGCCTCTGTGAATATGCTCGTCGGCGTCCATATGGACAAATACAGCTGCGATCTCCAGCAGGGCGTCCGTATGGTGATTAAAACCTCCCGTTTCAACATCAACCACCACGGGCAGAAAGCCGCGAAAGCGATCTTTTAAAGGTGGGTGGGCCAGATCTTCATTCATTGAGGCACTTTCTTGGTTGATCTTTCGAGGGTGTGAATGCAGAGAGGCCAGGGGCTTTCCTGCGACCGTTTCTTCAGGACCGCTTAGGCGCCGGCGGTGTACGTCATGACAATCAACGCATTGACCACGTCATCTGGCCTCCTGCACGAAAGGGTACCAGGGTCTCGTTACCCATCGGATAATGATCGGGAACCTGCCATGCCTCTCGAGCGAGCGTAATGGTATCAGTATTTGGTGGCAGTCCGTAGAATTCGGGACCATTCAGGCTGGCAAACCCCTCGAGCCGGTCAAGTGCATCCGCTTCTTCAAAGGCTTCGGCGTACAATTCTATGCCCGCATGAGCCGAGAAAATCCCGGCACAGCCACAGTCCGACTCCTTGGCACCTTTGCTGTGTGGAGCACTGTCTGTACCGAGGAAGAAGCTCGGATCGCCGCTGACGGCTGCCTCGAGCAGTCGCACGCGATGAGATTCCCGTTTCAGAATGGGCAGACAATAGTGGTGGGGTCGAAGACCGCCCTGGAAGAGCGCCGTTCGGTTCAGCAGCAGATGCTGCGGCGTCAGTGTGCCGGCAACGTTGCGCCCATGTGCGGCGACAAAGTCCGTTCCCTGACTCGTTGTAATGTGTTCCAGTACCACCCGAAGCTTTGGTAGCCGCTGAAGAAGGGGGTCAAGAATGGTGTCGATAAAGACGGCTTCCCGGTCAAACGTATCGACTGATGCTTCGGTAACCTCGCCATGAACCAGCAGCGGAACGCCGTATTCCGCCATGGCTTCCAGGGTCTCGTCGCATTTTCTGATGTCATGCACGCCAAACTCTGAGTTGGTGGTCGCGCCTGCCGGGTACCATTTGACGCCAATAATGTGTTTATTTGCGGATGCATTGGCAATGTCATCCGCGCACATGCCGGCCGTCAGATAGAGCGCCATTAGCGGATCGAAAGACGAGTCGTCGGGCAGCGCAGCCACAATTCGATCGCGATACGCCAGGGCGGCTTCAACCGTCGTTACAGGCGGTACAAGATTAGGCATCACCACTGCACGGCCAAATCGGGCCGCTGTGTGTACGACCAGACTGCGCATGGCTTCGCCGTCGCGAAGATGAAGGTGCCAATCGTCAGGACGTGTGATCGTCAATGTTTGTGTTGATGTCGAAGTCAAAGCGTTATCCGTCTATCAAGCGAAAAAAACTGGTTGTTGCCGTATCTGGCCGCACATGCCCGACAAAATCAGATGGAATCGGGCTGAAGCCAGCACAGTTTACGTTGTCACGGCCGTGTTTCTGTTGCGCACCTACAGGTGACTGTGGGCCTTATGGTCAATTAACAGGTGGGTCGTCAAACGTATCCCGAAACCGGTGGTGTCGGTGCCGATGTGCGCGAGTCCGCCGCGTTTATTGCCGGCGGCCAGATCAATATGCACCCAGGGAGTACGTGCGTCGACAAAATGACTGAGAAACCGGGCGGCCGCAATATGGTCGCCTTTCCCGCTGACCGGGCATTGCACGACATCTGCGTATTTGGACTCGAGTAATTCGTCATAGTCCTCGTCCATTGGAAACGGCCAGGCCCGTTCGCCGCTCGTGCTGCCGGCGGCGGTCACCACGGCGTTGAGGGTGTCGCGATTGCTGAATGCTCCGGAATAGCGTTCGGTCAATGCGTTCACGCAGGCACCGGTCAATGTAGCGTAATCAATGACGAACTGTGGTTTTTGCTGACAGGCAAAATGCAGTGTGTCGCACAGCGCCATGCGGCCCTCTGCGTCGCTGTGAACGACCTCGATGGTTGTGCCATTGGCGGCTGTAATGATTTCAGTAGGCGTGTGAGCATCACCGTCAATGCGGTTCTCGGTGATGGCGAGCCAGCATTCGAGGGTGCGATCGGGTTCGAGTTCGCTAAGAGCTATGAAACTGCCGAGCGCGACGGCGCTACCTTGCATGTCTTCGTGCATACCCTGCATGCCGTCGGCGCTTTTGACATTAATGCCGCCCGTATCAAAGCAAACGCCTTTGCCCACAAGCGAGACCCAGGGATTTGCGTCGGTGCCGGCACGACGCAGGCGCACAATGCCGGCGCTGCCGTGGGGGTTGCCACGAGCGACGGCCAGAAAGGCTTCGGCCCCCATCCGCTTGAGTTCAGCCTGACCGTACACGGTAATCTCAAAGCCGTGCCGAGCCGCAATGTCGCGACAGACGTCGATGTAATTGGGTGCGTTCAGCAGGTTGGGCGGCAGCGCAGAAAGTACCCGGGCCAGATTATTGCCGTTGGCTTCTGCTTTTAATCGCGCCGCATCCAGCTGCGGGCACAAGTAGATATCGAGGTAGCGAAGCCGTCGATTTGGCTTTGAGCGCTTCTTGAAAGTTGCAAGAGGGCAAATTGCTGCGTGCCCGGCTGCTGCGATGGCTTCAGCAAAACGGGCGCGTATTTGTTCAGACTGGTCATTGCAGATCACCATGATGCGCCGCGGGTTGATGGGCCCCAGAGCTCCAAACAGTTTGCGCGCCGCCGTCAGGCAGGCAAAGGAGTCAGGGGCTTTGCTGTAGCTGTAGTAGGTCAGTCCGGGCGACGCTGCGGTTCCGGCCGATGTGGCCAAAGATGGCTTGTTTCCTGTTGCTGCACGCAAATGCTTCAGCAGGGACTCCATGGGTGTTTTGTCCAGCAGGCGGATTTTGGCTGGTTTTGGCTCCAGCAGAAACACATGATCCGCTGCTTTGATCTGTGCAGCGGTTGGTTTTGACTGATGGTCGTGCACCACCAATTTGGTTGCTTTTGGAAGTAGATTTACCACTATAGTCCTTGACCTAATTTGTTGAATTCTGGATTATACAGATTGTATAGCGCCGTCTGGCGCTAAATTCGTTTCGTCACTTCTATCGCTTGATTTTCGCTGATGTCGAGACATCAGAACGAAAGGAACATCTTTTATGCGCGACGGCAAATCCAATCCAGATGTCGATCCGGCAGAAACGCGGGACTGGCTAGACTCAATCGACTCCGTACTCAAGGTTCACGGACCTGAAAGAGCTCACTTTCTGATCGACCATCTGGTCGATCATGCGCGTCGTTCCGGCGCCTATTTGCCGTTCACACCGAACACGGCGTATCTGAATACGCTGCCTGTCGGTAAGGAACCGCTGTACCCTGGAGACATTGCCATCGAGAAACGGATTCTTGCGTATTTGCGCTGGAATGCCATGGCCATGGTGGTGCACGCGAACAAGCTGAGTTCGGAGTATGGCGGACATATTGCCAGTTACGCATCGTCAGCGGTTCTTTACGAAGTCGGGTTCAATCACTTCTGGCGCGCGCGCACCAAAGACTTTGGTGGTGACATGGTCTTCATCCAGGGCCACGTCTCGCCGGGCATTTACGCCCGGGCCTTTCTCGAAGGTCGGCTCGAAGAAGAAGATTTGCTGCGCTTTCGTCAGGAAGTGGGAGGCGGTGGCCTGTCCTCGTATCCTCACCCCTGGCTGATGCCTAACTTCTGGCAGTTCCCGACCGTATCGATGGGGCTCGGTCCGATGATGGCCATTTACCAGGCGCGCTTTATGCGCTATTTGCAGAACAGAGACATGCTGGACGCGCAGGATCGCAAGATCTGGTGCTTTTTGGGTGACGGCGAAATGGATGAGCCCGAGAGCCTGGGCGCCATCACCATGCCGGTTCGCGAAAAACTCGATAATCTGATTTTCGTCGTGAACTGCAACCTGCAGCGACTCGACGGTCCCGTTCGCGGCAACGGCAAGATTATTCAGGAGTTGGAAGCGGCCTTTACGGGCGCAGGCTGGAACGTCATCAAGGTGGTTTGGGGTTCGCGCTGGGATCCGCTGCTGGCAAAAGACCACAAGGGCTTGCTGCGCAAGCGCATGGAAGAGGCCGTTGATGGCGAGTATCAGAATTTCAAATCCAAAGGCGGCGCGTACACGCGCGAACACTTCTTTGGCAAGTACCCCGAGCTTAAGGCGATGGTTGCCAACATGTCCGACGAGGACATCTGGAAGCTCAAGCGCGGTGGCCACGATCTGCAAAAGGTTTATGCAGCTTACGCTGAGGCAGTCAAGCCTTCCGGACGACCCACTGTCATTCTGGCCAAAACGGTAAAAGGTTTTGGAATGGGTGCCGCGGGTGAGGGGCAGAACATCACTCACCAAAAGAAGAAAATGGATGAGGAAGCGCTGAGGCACTACCGCGATCGATTCAATATTCCGGTCAGTGACAAAGACCTGCTCGAAGTTCCGTTTTGCAAGTTGCCGGAAGGCAGTGCCGAACTTGAATATCTCAAAGACAGGCGCAAGCGTCTGGGCGGCTCGCTGCCGGCGCGAACAACGTCGGCGCCTGTACTCAAGGCGCCACCGCTCAGTTCGTTCGATTCTCAGTTAAAAGGCACAGGCGAACGTGAAGCGTCAACGACCATGGCCATGGTGCGCATCATTTCCCAGCTGTTGAAAGACAAGGAGCTGGGCAAACACATTGTTCCGATCGTGCCCGATGAAGCAAGAACCTTCGGCATGGAAGGGCTGTTTCGTCAAGTGGGTATCTACTCTTCTGTGGGTCAGCTGTACACGCCGCAGGATGCGGATCAGCTCATGTACTATCGCGAAGACAAGTCTGGCCAGATTCTTCAGGAAGGCATTAACGAAGCAGGGGCGACCTGCTCATGGATTGCGGCGGGTACGGCCTATGCCAACCATGGCGTGAGTGCGATTCCGTTTTATCTGTTCTATTCCATGTTTGGCTTTCAACGCGTGGGTGATTTCATGTGGGCTGCGGCAGACATGCAGGCACGTGGTTTTTACGTGGGTGGTACGGCTGGACGCACGACGCTGGCAGGCGAAGGCTTGCAGCATCAGGACGGGCACAGCCTGGTTCTGGCGTCTACCATTCCAAACTGCCTGTCTTATGACCCGGCGTACGCTTACGAGCTTGCTGTGATTGTGCAGGACGGTATGCGTCGCATGCATGAAGAGCAGCAGAACGTGTTTTATTACCTCACGTGCATGAACGAAAACTATTTGCACCCTGCCATGCCGGAAGGTGCCGAGAAAGGCATTCTCAGTGGCATGTACCGTCTGAGGGAAGGCAAGAGTGGCAAGCTGCGGGTGCAGTTGTTTGGCTCTGGCACCATCTTGCGCGAAGTGCTGGCAGCCAGCGATTTGCTGGCCGAAGAGTTTGAAATACCGTCCGACGTCTGGAGCGTAACGAGCTATAACGAGCTGCGCCGCGACGGCGCCAGAAAGGATCGCTGGAATATGCTGCATCCTGGCAGTACGCCCCGAAAACCGTACGTGACCGAATGTCTTGAAGGCGTCAAAGGCCCGTTTGTGGCAGCCAGTGACTACATGAGAATAGTGCCCGACCAGATTCGTAACTGGGTGCCGGGTCGCTACCACGTACTGGGAACAGACGGCTTTGGTCGCAGTGACGGGAGAGCGGCGCTGCGTCGTCATTTCGAAGTTGATCGGTACTACATTGCGATCAGCGCGCTGAGTGCTTTAGCCGACGATGGTGCTATTGGTGCCGATACGGTGAAAGATGCAATACGGCGCTTTGGTGTTGACGTGGGCAAACCCAATCCGAGTTCGGTGTAGGAGAACAACGTGAGTAATCGCATCGAAGTACGGGTACCCGATATCGGCGAATTCAGTGACGTTGAAGTCATTGAGGTTCTGGTGGAAGTCGGGCAAAGCGTCAACGTCGAAGATGGCCTGGTCACGCTCGAGACGGACAAGGCCGCTATGGATGTGCCGTCGCCTCATGCGGGCACCGTGGCATCCATTGCCGTCGCAGCGGGCGACAAAGTGTCCGAAGGCGCGGTTGTGGTGGCACTCGATACCGACGATGTGGTCGGCGAAGCACCTGCTGCTGCAGCGCCAGACGCGCCAGCGACGCAGGCAGCATCGGCAGGCGATGCCACGACCATACTTGCTCCGGCACTGGTCGAGGTCACGGTTCCGAATATCGGTGACTTTGACGATGTCGAAGTAATTGAGGTCTTGATCAAGGCCGGTGACACCATCGAACTTGAGTCGCCTCTGCTGACGCTCGAGACGGATAAAGCCACCATGGACGTTCCTGCCGAGGTAGCTGGAACCATCAAGCAGGTCACCGTTAATGTGGGTGACCGTGTGTCAGCCGGCACGGTGATTGCCCTGTGCGAATCCCAGGCTAAAACGGAATCGGCTCCGGCTGCCACACCGGCAGCTGAAGCACCAGCGGCAGCACCGCCTGCGACACAGCAACCAATGCCTTCGGCTTCGGCCGCGGCTACCGGCGCTGCGCCGGCATCGCTGCCACCTATCAGCGAGTCTACGTTCAGGCAGGCCCATGCGAG
>CAWUKD010000122.1:0-11300 GCA_963922815.1 uncultured Gammaproteobacteria bacterium | reverse complement strand
CTGCTGACCATGTCATCCGGCTTTTATTGCGACGACAATGATGACCGTGCACCGGGCAATGAGAACACGATGCAGGAACAGCAGGAAGAGCCGGACTGGTATCGATATACGCTTGCGTTACCGATGAGCGATGATCCCGGAGATAAGGGCATCTACTGCAGTGCCAATTCAAACATGATTGGCGCCGTGCTGAGTGCCAAAACCGGCCGCTCGGTTCGTGATCTGTTTGCTGACTACATTGCCAAACCTCTCAATATCAAGCGGTACTATCTTGGATTGCAGCCGACGGGAGAGGTGTACCTGGGCGGAGGTGCGCAGTGGCTACCCAGAGATTTTATGAAGCTCGGGCAGGTCATGCTGAACGGAGGTACCTGGAACGGCGAGCGTATTGTTTCCGAGGAGTGGGTGCGCGACTCCGTTGCAGAGCAGAGCAATCTCAATGGTCGCGCCTACGGGTATCAGTGGTGGATCGCAGAATATCCCTACAAAGAACGAACCGTTAAGGCCTTCTTCGCCGGGGGGAATGGCGGTCAGCTGGTTCTGGGAATTCCGGAGCTGGATCTATTGGTTGCCTTCTTTGGAGGTAATTATAGTGCGGCAATGTCGCGTCACAGCCAGAACGTGCTTGTGCCCGAGTACATTCTAGAAGCCATCCGGGAGTAGGGCCATACGGTTTCTGCGACCACCGGAAACGTCTGAAACTGTCCAATCCGTCAGAGTTGACTATACTGCAGGCATGCCTGGGGTTTAGAAAGTGAGATAGCGCGTGTCGAGAATATTCTTGTGTATATTGATTGCCGGCCTGGCGGGCTGTGCACTCTTCACCCAAACAGTGCGATGGCACGATGGTGCAACCATAGATGCTGATATCAAAAGGCTCATGGACAGTAGCGATGTGCAGGGTCTGGCGATTGCCATTATTGAGAATGGCGAAATCGCTCACGTTGCCGCTTACGGCAAGCGCAACGTCGAACGCGATTTGCCGTTAACGCCTGATACGATCATGTACGGTGCGTCCCTGACCAAAACGGCGTTCGCTTACATGGTCCTGCAGCTTGTCGATGAGGGCCTGATCGATCTTGATGAATCGGTGGCCAACCTGCTTCCTAAACCGTTGCCGGAATACGCCGACGGAGACAACGACTACAGCGATCTGGCCGATGACCCGCGCTGGCCAGATCTGACGCCGCGCATCATTCTTAATCAAACGACCGGCTTTGCCAATTTTCGGTTTCTGGAAGACGATAAAACGCTCAAGTTTCACTTTGATCCCGGCACTCGCTATACGTATTCGGCCGAAGGGTTCTACATACTCCAGTTTATTCTTGAAGAAGGGTTGGGGCTCGATGTCGGCTATGAGATGCAAACCCGGATCTTTGATCGCTTTGGCATGACCAACACCAGCATGGACTGGCGGCCTGACTTCGCCGACAACCTGGCGGACGGCTACGGGGTGGACGGTACGATGGAACCTCACGACGAGCGTTCCAACGTAAGTGCGGCCGGGTCGATGGATACCACCATTGCCGATCAGGCCAAACTGTGGGCGGCCGTCATGCGAGGTGACGGGCTGTCCGATAGCTCGCGGGCCGAGCTTGTGCGTCCTCAGGCGCTCATCCGATCGTCGCATCAGTTTCCAACGCTGACAACCGACATTGAAATTAAAAACGCAGAGATAAACCTGGCGGCAGGGCTGGGTCTGGTCACGTTTCGCGACGCGTCGGGCCCGGCGTGGTTCAAGGGCGGGCACAATCCGTGGACCGGTAACCTGGTGCTGTGTCTGGAAGCCGGGCAGCGATGCCTGGTAATGCTGGCCAACGACGTGCGTGCGGAACGCATTTTCCCGGCGATCACGGAGCGAATTCTGGGTGAAACGCGGATGCCCTGGCAATGGGAGTACAACCCGAACTAACGCTCAGGCGGCCGCATTGGACCTGAGTCGGGTCGTTGTTTATTGAGAGGTCGTTGGCGTTTCTTTTGGCAGCGATCTTCCAATCCAGAGCAAATAGATCACGGGAACCACAATCAGTGTCAGCGCCAGTGTCGACACCATGCCGCCCACCATCGGCAGCGCAATACGCCGCATGACGTCCGAGCCCGGTCCTTCGGTCAGAAAGATTGGCGTCAATCCCGCAAAAATCGTGATAACGGTCATCAGCTTGGGTCGCAGGCGCTGTATCGCACCGTGTTTGATCGCGTCGGTGAGGGCTTCAAAGGTTTGAGGCTGCGTCTTTCGTACCTGTGCGTCGATGTACAGCAGCATGATGACCGAGGTTTCGACCGCAATCCCGGCGAGCGCAATAAAGCCGACGGCAACCGCCACGGACAGGTTGTACCCGGCGAGGTATACGGCCCACAGGCCGCCAATCAGGCCGAAGGGCAGAGACAGCATGACCAGCACCGTACGGTCGAGCCGACCAAAGTGCAGCATCAGCAGCAGAAAAATCAGAGCGCCCGTTGCAGGGACGGCGATGTTGAGTCGTTGCCTGGCGTTTTCGAGCTGCTCGAACTGGCCGGCAATCTCAAGCGATGAACCGGCGGGTAGCGCGACCGTGCTGTCAAGAACGGACCTAAGTTCGGCGACGTATGTGCCAATGTCGCGGTCGGCAATATCGACAAAGACCCATCCGGTCAGCCGGGCATTCTCCGACCGAATCATCGGCGGTCCTTCAACATAGTCAATCGTGGCGAGCTCGCCCAGAGGGATATGACCGCCATCGGGAGTGGGCACCAGAATATTGACCAGATCATCCGGGCTTTCACGAAACGGTCGGTCGTAGCGGAGAATGATGTTGTAGCGTTCGCGACCTTCCACGCTTTTGGACAGGCTCATACCACCCAGTGCGGTTTGCACCACGGACTGAAACACGGCCATGTCAATGTTTCGCCGGGCCAGTTCAGAACGGTCCGGCAAGATTTCAAGATACTTGCCGCCGAGAACACGGTCGGCGAACGCGGACCGCGTTCCGGCGATACCTTTGGCCACCATTTCGACGTGCTGTGCAACCTGATCGATCTGCGCCAGGTCGGTGCCCGTAACCTTGATGCCAACAGGCGTACGTACGCCGGTGGATACCATGTCCATGCGAATCTTGATGGGATAGCCCCAGGAGTTTACCAGCCCTGGCATCTGAAGCTTTTGGTCAAGCTCGTCAATAATGGTTTCAATTGTCACACCGCTGCGCCACTGCGTTTTGGGCTTGAGCCGGATCCAGGTTTCGATCATCGACAGCGGCGCCGGATCCGTGGCCGTGGTCGCACGACCTGCCTTTCCAAACACGCGCTCTACCTCGGGTACGGTTTTGATCAATCGATTGGTCTGCCCGAGAATTTCCCGCATCTTGGTTGAGGATACGCCTGGCAGGGTGGTTGGCATGTAGAGCAGCTCGCCCTCATACAGTGACGGCATGAACTCGGAGCCCAGCCGACTCGACGGAACAATCGTACTTGCAATCAGCGCCAGGGCCAGCACCAGCACGAGCCACCGAAAGCGCAGCGCCAGTGACAGCACGGGCCGATAGAGCCAGATAAATATCCGGTTAACCGGGTTGGCCTGCTCACGGCGAAATCGACCGCGCATGAGCCACAGCATTAGTACCGGCACAAGTGTAATGGCCAGGACCGCGGCGAATGCCATAGCATAGGTTTTGGTAAACGCCAGTGGACTGAACAGGCGATAGCTTGCGCCGGTCAGAACGAAAACAGGCAGAAACGATACGGTGATGATAAGCAGAGAATAGAATATGCCAGGTCCAACTTCCTGGGCCGCTTCAACGATGGCCCGCCGCCGGGCGGAATCGTCATACCCGGGTTCCAGCGCGGACAGCCTCCGACTGACGTTTTCAACCAGTACGATGGACGCGTCAACCATCGCGCCGATGGCAATTGCGATGCCGCCCAGCGACATGATGTTCGCGGTGATGCCTTGCCAGCGCATGATCAGAAACGCGCCCAGAATGCCAAGAGGCAGGGTGATCACAGCGACGAACGCAGAGCGTATATGTAGCAAAAATATAACGATGACCAGAGCGACGGCCAGCCCTTCTTCCAGAAGCTTGTCTTTCAGATACCGAACGGACCCTTCAATCAGCGGCGAGCGATCATAGACGGTCACAATTTCTACGCCTTCGGGAAGCCCGCGCCTGAGTTCCGCAAGCCGTGCCTTGACGCGTGAAATCACGTCGAGCGCGTTTTCGCCGTCGCGTATGATGACAATGCCGGATACGGTTTCGCCTTCGCCGTTGAGTTCCACTACGCCGCGACGCAGGGCAGGGCCTGAAACGATTCGGGATACGTCCGAGAGCAGAACGGGGGTGCCGTCTTTGGCAAACACGACCACCTGCTCCAGGTCGTGCAACTGATCGATGTAGCCTGACGAGCGAATCACGTATTCACTTTCAGCCTGTTCAAGCACTCGACCGCCGACTTCGCTTGAGGCGTTTCGTATCGCCTCCGTTACGCGGCGAAGTGGAATGTCGTAAGCGCGAAGCAGGTTTGGGTCGATCAGCACCTGGTACTCGCGAACAAAACCGCCGACTGACGCGACCTCTGAAACACCGGCCACGCCGGCAAGTTCGAGCTTGATGAACCAGTCCTGGATCGAACGCAGCTCCGCGAGGTCGGTGTTACCCGATCGATCGACAAGCGCGTACTGGTAAACCCAGCCAACGCCGGTTGCATCCGGACCGATCTGTGGCGTCGCGGCGGCCGGCAGCTCTGAACCAATGCGCAGGAGCGCTTCAGCGACGCGGGAACGCGCCCAGTACAGGTCCACGTCGTCGTCAAACACGACGTACACAAAACTTGCGCCAAACATCGACGCACCGCGAACATCCTGTGTTCGGGGCAGTCCGAGCAGCCGCGTTGACAGCGGATAGGTAACCAGGTCCTCGACAATCTGCGGGCTTTGGCCTGGAAAGTCTGTGCGAATAATGACCTGGGTATCGGTCATGTCCGGAACCGCATCGAGCGGTGTTGATAGCATTGCAAGCCAGCCAAACACGGCGAGCCCGCCGGCGAGAATGAAGACAATGATCGGATTGTCCGCAGACCATTGAATGACCTTTGCAACGTACGACTGCGAGGGGTTTGTGACCGTGCTGAGCGACGCGTTATCTGTCATGACAAGACCTTGGCAAAATCTGCCGCAGAATTAGTGCTGATGGCCGGCATGGTCGCTCTCCTGGTCGTCTTCGCCGGAATGCTCATCGGAATGCTCATTGGATGATCCGAGTTTCGATAGTCCTTCTCGTAAATTAACTTCGCTGTCCAGCAGAAACTGCGCGCTGGTGACGACTCGCTCGCCCGGCTCCAGGCCGTGTATCACTTCCGTGCGTCCCAGCGTATTGATGCCTGTCTCGATAGAGCGACTGGTAAAGCGGCCTTCTCCGAGTGCGAGGATCACGTGGCTGCCCCGGCTGTCACGCAGTACGGCCTCCGTGGGTATCGACAAACGCGGCGTGTCGGTCAGATCGAACTGAATGTCTGCATACGCGCCGGGTCGCAGGAACCCTAGCGCATTGTCGACTTCGATCCGCACCTTCGCGGTACGCGTTTTTGCGTCAATGGTGGGATAGATGTAGTTAATCTCGCCCGCAACGGCAGCACCTGGAGCACTGGGAAATTCTAGTTTGGCAGGAAGGCCCATTGTGACCAGCGCAAGGTCCTGCTCGGGTATGCTGGCGATCACCCAGACGCTTTCGTACGACTGCAGGCGCATGATCGGTGTGCCGGGTTTAACGTAGTCACCTTCGCGTACGTCGAGCTGAGCGACTATGCCGCCGGCTTCCGCGTACACCGGCACTCGTTCGACGACCTTCTTGTGTTTTCTGAGTGCGTCAAACACGGCGTCTTGCATACCGAGAGACTTTAGTCGCTGGCTAACGGAAGCAATGCGCTTGTCGTTACCGATCGCAAGGGAATTCACATAGTCTTTTTGTGCTGCGATCAAATCCGGGCTGTATATGCGATAGAGCAGGGAGCCAGGTTGAACCGCATCACCTTCTGCTCTGGGTCGAAGCGAATCGATCCAGCCTTCGAGTCTCGACACCGTAACGTTTTCACGTCGTTCGTTGGTCTCCACGGTCCCAAACGCACGGAGGGTTCGATCCAGCGTGGTCACTTTGGCTTCAACCGTTCTTACCCCCATGGTCTGAATCATTTCTGGTTCAACCGAGATGACGACCGCTGAGCTGTCACTCCTTCCGCTGCTACCGTCAACCTGAACGAGCGACATACCGCAAATCGGGCAGGAGTCGTTGGCATTTGTGGAGGTAAAGTGCGGATGCATCGGACACTGATAAAGAACGGAGGCCTGCGGTTCGTTATCCAGCGCTGCCGTGCTGTTGATGGATTCGTTTCGTGCGGCATCACAGGCCGCCAGCGACACGAGTAAAGGGATCAGAAAGGTTAGTAAGATTCTCATGGTGTCACCAGCAGGGCGTTTGAGCGGGCTATGGCAGAGAGTGCGCGGGTTTTTTCGGCAGCTATCTGGGC
Source organism: uncultured Gammaproteobacteria bacterium (assembly GCA_963922815.1). GTDB lineage: Bacteria > Pseudomonadota > Gammaproteobacteria > Steroidobacterales > SZUA-146 > SZUA-146. The sequence goes on along the minus strand of CAWUKD010000122.1, from coordinate 4,805 downwards.
CTGGAGGGTAAGAATGGCAATCTCGCCGTCAATAATTGGCGCGTAATCCCCTTCGCCAGACTCGTAGTGCGTTTGTTGAGCCGCAATTTCCGAACGCATGGCAGATATTTTTTCCAGTAGTACGCGACGATTGGCTTCGGCGGTCGCTTGCTCGGCGCGCAAGCCGTTGAACCTCGCGATACTCTGCTGCGCCAGCGCCTGCTCGTGCAGGTGCGCGGACGAGCGCTCGGCCATCGCGGCTCTGACGTTTGGTGCCTGCTTGCGCTTGCCCCAGACCGGCAGCGTGAAAGACACACCAGCAGAAAACCAGTCGTCGCCACCGAAGGTGCTATCCGGTCCGCCGCGACCGGAGGAGCGCTGCTGGTAGGTCAGGTGAACGCCCCAGTTGGTTTTCCAGGAGGCCTTGGCTTCGTCCAGTCCGGCGTCTGCAATCGAAGTATCCATTGATGCCACACGCACCGCGTGAAAATCACGGGGTTCACCGGACCATATGATCTGCTCGACGGCCGGTGGCGGTGTGTCGGGTACAAACCCGAGTTTTTCAACTAGCGAGACGTGTAACTGCGCGGCTTGCCCCTCAAGATTCACCAGCGACCCTGCGACTTCAGCACGCTCACTCTCTATTTCGGCGAGTCTGTAAAGCGCGGGTCTGCCCGCATCAATTTCCGTCATCACGACGTTGGCCAGTTCGTCGTACTTGCGGTATCTGGCGTTCGCCAGCGCGCGCTGCTGCTCAATGCGCTTGAGGTGCAACAATTGGGCAATGAGCTGACCGCGCAGCTCGGCGTAGTGCGCCTCGACAAGCGCATCAAATTGGCTTGCGCTTTCCTGCATGCGCGCGCGCCGGGCGCTGCGGGCCGCCCGGTTGGGGATAGACTGGACCAGGCCGATCGCTTTGTTGGTCGGCAGGTAGCGGTCAAATGAGAGACTGTTCAACGGAAGGTTGTTGACACCGAGCGATAGCTTCGGATCCGGTAGCGCATACGAGGCGGTAGCGTGTTCGCGACTGGCGAGTGCCTGATGTTCGAGCTGCACCAGTGACGGATGCTGCCTCAGGGTCTCTTCAAGAACCACAAAGTTCTGGGCATGAACTGACAAGGAAGTCAGGGCAGCACCTGACACCAGCCAGGACCAACGCAATAGGGACAAAAACATGTTCGAACTCCAGATTAATCAACGCAAAGGGCGGGCGTGCGGACGAACCGCGATCACCGCAGAAGAGCAAAGCGCTGTTTAAATCAGGAGGAGTTGGTTCAGAGACTGCAGAGTGTCGAACGGGCGTAGCGGGGGCTCGCTCGGTATCGGAGGATCTAGCGCATGGCGAGCCCAAGACGATGCACGAGCGGTCAGATCCTGAGGCTCTGGTTCATCGCTGTCGGTTGCCGTCGTTGCTACGAAGTATTGGGACTGATGATCGACCGCCGCCATAGAGGTTGCGCAGTCGCCGCAACCAGGGCACGACTGGGCGCTTAGATCAAAAACGGCGGGGCTGGTGATCGATTGTTCGGTGTCGGCAGTCAGAGACTTCTTGCCATGGCAAGGAGGGGTTTCCGTCTGGGTAGCGCCTGAATCGGCGGGCTGAGAACCTGTCAGGCAGCACGCCATTACCGGATCGGCCACGAGCATCGTGGCAATCAGGATCAGCAATGTATTACCCAACTTGTGCATCATGCCCTCTTATTAGCACATCGCATTGACGAAATCCAAGCGCAGATCACGAATGCCGCCTGATTGCACCGCCTTAGCGGCCTTTGGAGCGATAAAAGGCCAGGTATTGACGTGATCTTCACTGGAATAACGAAATTCGATGAATCAGCGCCGTTCCCGGTTACCGTCGAACCAGTTCGCCGGATCAATCTGATAGACGTTTTGAAGCTGCTCGTAGAGTTCTGGTAATTCACGTTTCATACGCTGGGGTTTTTCAAAGAAAGACTCTGTGGCGACCGCGAAAAACTCCGGGGGTGAAACGCTTCCGTATTCATCAATAATGTGATTTCGATTCAGCTTGACGCGTTTTAGAAAGTCGCTGTATTCATCATTCAGTACTTGCACCCAGTGGGTATACTCTGCGTGACTGCGTAGCCTCGGCATGCCGTTTACAGCGCCGCTTTGTTCGTCGAGCTTGTGGGCAAACTCATGCATGACCACATTATGTCCGTCGTTAGGATCCTGCGATCCCCGAATGACGGAGTCCCACGACAGAACAACGGGCCCCCGGTACCACGATTCGCCGGCCATGGCGTGTTGATGCTCTGTATTGATGCTGTTCTGGTGAGAGACCCGTGTGGCAACGTAGGTGTCCGGGTAGACCAGAATTGTCTCGAACGTTGGATAAATGGGTTCGCGCTCGGAGAGCACCAGCAGGCAGGCGTTGGCAGCGATGGTTAGTCGGACCGTGTCGTCCACTACCATGCCGTTACAGCCCGCGATTGTCTTGGTGCTGAGAAAATAAGTGATGTGACCATGGAGCAATGTGCGAAGTGATTCGGGCAGCAGGCGATAGAGAGCCACGTGCTGCTCAAGCAGCGGTAGCCAGTGGTCGGGCAGCGGCTCAGCGTAAAGCGCATCGAGTTTTTTTCTGGTTAGAATTCGGCGTATCGCAATCCCAAGGACTATAGCGACGATAACGCTGGCGAAGAAAATCAGAAAAATGGCGTCGTTCGTCATGGTGATCGCTCTGGTAGATCGATGCCGCGCACCGACAGTTAGAAGTTGCTCATTATAGCGATCTTCTCAATTCACGTTCGACCTTCCAGCGCTACGTGTCGCACTGCAGTCCGAGTTCACCACCCGGGCACATCTGACACGACGGGCATTGCGCCGGGAACAATCGCGGTACCCCGTCAGGCGCTCCCGAGTTGAAATGAAGCCAGAGCACCCAGATACCCGATCGTCGTCATGTAGGCCCAGGCGAAAACGGGCCAGCGCCACGAGTTGGTTTCACGGCGTATGACCGCGATGGTGGCGGCGCATTGAAGACAGCACGCGTAGAAAATCAGCAGCCCGATCACCATAGGCAGCGTAAACACCGGATCTCCGTTTGGCCAGACCGACGCCTTGAGTCGGCCAGACAGGGTTTGTTCGTCGGCTTCGTCACCGACTGCATACACGGTGCCGAGCACGGCGATCACCACCTCTCGCGCGGGGAAGCCGGCGATGACGGCGGACGATACGCGCCAGTCCCAGCCAAGCGGGGCAAACACCGGTTCGACAAAACGACCGGCCCGACCCAGCCAGCTTTGTTCCAGTTGAGCCGCCGCGGCCAGATTGTCAATTCGCTCTCTCTCGGCACTAAGATCTTCGCCCGACAGGGACTGGGCAACCGTGGTTCTTTGTTGATCGTACTGGGCGATCAGCGCGTCGGATCGCGGGTAGTAGGCCAGCGCCCAGATCAATACCGAGACCACGAAAATTACGGTGCCTGCGCGGTACAGAAAGACCTTCGCACGCCCGAGCAGCTGAATGAAAACGGTTTGCAGGTTGGGTCGCCGAAATGCCGGTAGCATAAGCGCGAACGAGGGCTTGGGGCCTCGCAGTGCAGTTTTGCGAATCAGTAGTGCGGTCAGAATGCCGGCCACAATTCCAAACAGATAAAGCCCGAACAGCACGAGCCCCTGAACGTTCAAAAACCCAACGTGCGTCGCTGGTACAAACGCGGCAATCAATAACGCATAAACCGGCAGCCGGGCGGAACAGGTCATAAAGGGAGCGGCGATAATGGTGGCGATGCGGTCTCGCCGGTTTGGAATGACCCGGGTTGCCATGATGCCGGGGACGGCACACGCAAAGCTCGATATCATCGGAATGATGGACTGGCCCGAAAGCCCAACTGACCGCATAACCCGGTCCATAAGGTACGCTGCCCGAGCGAGGTAGCCTGAGTCCTCCAGCAAAATGATGAAGATAAACAGGATCAGAATCTGGGGCAGGAAGATCACCACGCTGCCGACACCGGCAATAATGCCGTCCGCAATCAGGCTGGCAAACGCGCCGTCTCCCAATATGTCGATCGCCTTCGTACCAAGCAAAGACGTCGCGCCGTCAATCAGGTCCATAAGCGGTGTTGCCCAGGCGAATACGGCCTGAAACACAATAGCCATGACAACAAATAGACCAATGGTGCCCGGCACGGGTCGGTTTATGAACGACGTTACGTGATTGAGCCAGGACCGATAGGGTGGTGTGGAATCTTGTACCGATTTAAGTGCATCCATTACCCACGCATAGCGTATTCGGGCATCTTTGGCGATCGCGGGCTCGTTGCCGAACAGCGATTCGCGCGTGGCTTCCAGTTGGCGCTGTTGTTCAGGATGCAGTGTTTTAATCAGAGAGCTGTTCGCATCGTTTGCACCATCGATAAGCACTCGCTCAAGTTCGGCCAGGTTTACTGGCTTAGCTGAATGTTCGGCAAGCTTCTGCGCCGCCCGGCCCAGTTCCGGCCAAACATCCAGTCGAGTCGCCGCCGCGGCAATCGGTGATTTGGCCAGCTGCTGCTTAAGCGTACTAATGCCGGCCCCTGTCGTGGCGACAACGGGTAACACCGGGGCTCCACTGAGCAACGTGCTGAGTGCGTCGACGTTCACTCGCAGTCCGGATCGCTCTGCGGCGTCGGTCATGGTCAGAGCGATTACGGTGGGTATATTCAGCTCAACGAGCTGCTGAACGAGAAACAGGCCCTGGTAGAGGTTGGTTGCGTCCAGAACGGCCAGGATGCCATCCGGCTGGCGCGTCCCGGGCATACGACCGAAAATGACATCAACCGCTATGCGCTCTTCGAGTGAATGCGGGCTCAGCGAATGGGTACC
>CAWUKD010000121.1:0-11491 GCA_963922815.1 uncultured Gammaproteobacteria bacterium | reverse complement strand
TCGTGCACAATCGCCTGATTCGATCGCTTGGCAAGAAAACTGGCGGCCAGCAGACCCACCACATAGTAACCTTCGATGAATTCCCCTGACTCATCAAAAAAGAAACATCGATCGTAATCGCCATCCCAGGCAATACCCATGTCGGCGCTGTGCTCTTTCACCGCATCAATCGTCGGCTGTCGGTTTTCTTCAAGCAGCGGGTTTGGAATGCCGTGAGGAAAATTGTCATCGATATCATGATGCACGCGGACGAAATCGAACGGCAGATGCGACTCAAGCAGATCGATAACTTTACCGGCACCGGCATTGCCTGAATTACACACAATCTTAAGCGGTTTTAACGAATCGATGTCAACGTAGCCGAGCAAATGTTCTATATAACGAGATTCGTTATCAAGGGCTGTGATCTGACCCTTTTCCCGTTTCTCAAACTTGCCCGATTCGGCAATCTTGCGAATATCTATCAGGCCATTGTCTCCACTGATCGGGCGACTTTGTTCCCGCACAAATTTAAGACCGTTGTAGTCTATGGGATTGTGACTTGCGGTAACCATGATGCCGCCGGAAACTTCCCGATCGAACGTTGCAAAATACACTTCCTCTGTCCCACACAGCCCAATGTCGAGAACGTTTGCGCCGCCATCAGTTAGCCCCTGGCACAGCGCATCCTTGAGCTCTTCGCTGGACTTGCGAATGTCTCGACCGACAATCACCTGGTCCGGCGACAGAAACTCGGCGTAGGCGCGTCCAATGCGATACGCGATTTCTTCATTGAGTTGCTCGGGGAGCTGTCCGCGGACGTCATAGGCTTTAAAACAGGTTATTTCGATAGGATCGTAGTCAGTCATCATTTTTCCTGATTCTGGTCGATGCAGTAATTAGTCGGTTCGTCCAGCACGGCCGTAGGTATCTTCGTAGCGCACAATGTCGTCTTCACCGAGATAGCTGCCTGACTGAACTTCAATAATTTCCAAAGGCACATTGCCGGGGTTGGCGATTCGATGGACCGTTCCCAGCGGGATATAGGTCGACTGGTTCTCCGTTAGCAAGAACGTTTCTTCGCCGCGCGTAATCTCGGCGGTTCCGGTTACCACTATCCAGTGCTCGGCCCGATGATGGTGCATCTGCAGCGACAGTACTGCCCCTGGTTTGACGGTTAGTCTTTTCACCTGATACCGGTTGCCGTTGTCGATGCTGTCGTAAGATCCCCACGGACGGAAAACCTCGCGATGCAGGCTGACTTCATCGCGTCCTTTTGCTTTCAGGTGTTCAACAATACGTTTAACGTCCTGCGAGCGCCCTTTCGGCGCCACCATTACCGCATCCGCAGTCTCGACGATGACGTGATCTGACAGCCCGACGGCCGCCACCATGCGCGTCGTAGCGTGCGCGTAACAGTTGTCACAGCCTTCAAGCACCACATCGCCGACGGTTACATTATTGTTTTCGTCCGACTCCTTACTGGCGTGCAAACTGCCCCAGTTACCAACGTCACTCCACCCGGCATCCAGCGGCACGACCACGGCATTGGAGGTTTTTTCCATAAGGGCATAGTCGATTGAATCGGACGGTGAGGCGCCAAATGCCTCTTCACCCAGGCGGACAAAATCAAGATCGGTGTGAGCTTCGGTGACGGCCAGTCGGCAATGGGTAATCATGTCGGGGTTGAACTGCTCCAGCTCTTCGAGAAACTGACTGACGCGAAACATGAACATGCCGCTATTCCATAAATAACGTCCTGACGCCAGGTACTCTGCGGCGGTTGCGCCGTCGGGTTTTTCTACAAACTCATCGACTTCGCATGCATTCGCGCCCGCCGATGGGCCTTTTCTAATGTAGCCATACCCCGTCTCCGGTTTGTCCGGAACAATACCAAACGTGACCAGCTTGCCGCTGGACGCCAGCTCGAACCCTGCAGAAACTGCTTTCTGGAAGGCCGCAATATCGTGAATAACGTGATCTGCGGGCAGCACCAGCATAACAATGTCATTAGCGTCCGCATCGCTGGCAATAATCAGCTGCATGGCGGCAACGGCAACGGCAGGCGCCGTATTGCGACCGATAGGCTCCAGCAGAATACCTGCAGGCATGCAGTCAATCTTGCGCAGCTGTTCGGCGACCAGAAATCGGTGCGCTTCGTTACACACAATCAAAGGTGCACCACAGTCATCCATGCCATCGAGACGGCCAACGGTGTCCTGAAGCATCGTCTTGTCGGAAACCAGCGGCAGCAACTGCTTCGGATATAGCCCACGTGACAGTGGCCACAATCGGGTACCAGAGCCGCCTGAGAGAACTACTGGAACTATCATCGTACTACCCCTTGGTTGTGTCATGCTTGTGAGTTCGCCATGCGGACAGGCTAAACCCGCAGGCCCCGGCCAATGCCGAAATATTCAAAACCGTGACTCGCCATTAGATCGGGTTCGTAAACGTTACGCCCGTCAAAAATAACCGGTGACTTCATTGATGCGTGAATACCCGGAAAATCGGGGCTTCTGAATTCCGTCCATTCAGTTACCAAAACCAGTGCATCAGCCCCTTTCACGGCATCCATGGCGGAATCCGCCAGTACAAGATCATCGCGCTCACCGAAAAGCGCGCCCACGTTGTCAGCCGCAACCGGATCAAACGCCCTGACGTTGGCGCCTGCCGACCACAGCGAATTAAGCAGATTCAAACTTGGCGCTTCGCGCAGATCGTCTGTATTGGGTTTAAACGCAAGACCCCAGACGGCAATAGTCTTGCCGGCAAGGTCTCCTTCGTAATAGCGGTTAATCTTGTCAAACAACACGTGCTTTTGGCGTTCGTTAACATCACGAACGGCTTTCAATAGCTGCATATCCTGGCCCTGGGCTTCGGCCGAGCCAATCAATGCCTTTACGTCTTTTGGAAAGCACGAGCCGCCAAAACCGCATCCGGGATAAATAAAGTGATATCCGATACGGGGATCGGATCCAATGCCAAGACGTACATGCTCGATGTCGGCACCGACCTGTTCGGCCATGTTGGCGATTTCGTTCATGAAGCTGATTTTGGTCGCCAGCATCGCATTGGCGGCGTACTTGGTTAGCTCAGCTGACTGAATATCCATGGTAATCAGTCGATCACGATTCCGGGTAAACGGGTCATACAGTGTCCGGAACAACTCCGTAGTTCGTGGATTATCGACCCCGACGATAATTCTGTCCGGACGCATGAAATCGGTAACGGCTGCGCCTTCCTTCAGAAACTCCGGATTTGAAGTAACGTCAAAGTCGATCTCGACGCCGCGTTCTTTCAGTATCTCCTCGATTGCCGAACGTACACGCGCGGCCGTACCAACGGGTACCGTCGACTTGTTTACCACAACCTTGTATTCGTCAGTGTATTTGCCAATAGTCTCGGCCACAGCCATAACATAGCGAAAATCTGCCGACCCATCCTCGGCAGGCGGAGTACCAACGGCAATAAACTGGAACAAGCCGTGCTCAACGCCTTCACGCGCATCTGTGGTAAAAGTCAACCGGCCCGATTCAATATTTCGTGTAACAATCTCCTGCAGTCCCGGCTCGTAAATGGGTATTTGCCCACGTTTCAACATCGACACTTTTTCATGGTCGACGTCCACGCAAACTACTTGATTGCCTGTTTCGGCAAGGCATGCCCCGGTGACCAGCCCAACATAGCCTGAGCCGAAGATCGTGACTTTCATTCAATTCTCCAATTCTGTGCGCTCTGGTACACAAACCAGCGCTACAGTAGTGACTGCCTCAAAGGTCAGCTCTTGTAGTATTCGCGATACCACTTAACGAAATTTTCGACGCCAACCTCGACGCTCGTATCCGGCTTATAACCAACATCGCTGATAAGCTCGGAAACATCAGCGTAAGTATCAGGCACGTCCCCGGGCTGCAGTGGCAGCAGGTTAACTTCCGCCTTGCGCCCCAGACAATCCTCAAGTACGGAAATATACTTCATCAGTTCGACCGGCTGATTGTTACCAATGTTGTAAACGCGGTACGGCGCCGAACTGCGGCTCGGATCCGGGTTATCACTGTCCCAGGTCGCGTCGGCCTGAGCGACATTATCACTGGTGCGAATTACGCCCTCGACGATATCGTCAACGTACGTAAAGTCGCGGCGGTGCTTGCCATAGTTGAATACGTCGATGGGTTTCCCTTCGATAATGTTCTTGGCAAACAGGAACAGCGCCATATCGGGTCGCCCCCACGGGCCATAAACGGTAAAGAAGCGCAGTCCGGTTGTGGGAATATTGTACAAATTTGAATAGGAGTGGGCGATCAGCTCATTGGCCTTTTTGGTCGCCGCATAAAGCGTCAGCGGATGATCAACACTCCGCGTAACCGAAAATGGCATATTCGTATGGGCGCCATAGACGGAACTGGTCGACGCGTACACGAGATGCTCGACTTCGTGGTGACGGCAACCCTCGATAATATGCAGGTAGCCAACGAGGTTTGCGTCAATGTAGGCATGGGGATTCTCGATCGAATATCGCACGCCAGCCTGCGCTGCCAAATGAATCACGCGATCAAACCCGTGCGTCTTGAAGACTCGCTCCATTTCGGGTCGGTCGACAAGGTCCACTAATTCAAACGTAAATTCGGGGTGACCTTCAAATTGAGCGAGCCGGGCTTTTTTAAGATTGACGTCGTAATAATCGCTCAGGTTGTCGAGCCCTACAACGGAGTCTCCGCGAGCCAGTAATGAGCGCGTGACGTGACTACCAATAAACCCGGCGGCACCGGTTACCAAATACTTCATAGTCTTTACTCAGCGCCTACAGGCGTCCATCAACATCATCGGGCGAAAACAGGTGTTTGATATCGAACAACACGTGGTTATCGCGGCCCAGCTTGTGCACGCTGTCAACGCCCATCTCGATAAACTCGTTGTGCGATACCGCCAGAATAATGGCGTCGTATGAACCTGGTTTTAGCTCCGAAACCAGGGATACGCCGTACTCGTGTTCTGTTTCGGCCGTATTTGCCCACGGATCATAGACGTCTACGTTGGCGTCGAACGATTCGAGTTCGCGAACCATATCGATAACCCGGGTGTTGCGAACGTCCGGGCAATTTTCCTTGAACGTGAATCCGAGAATCAGCACATCCGAACCGACCACGTGGATGCGCTTCTGCGTCATCAAACGCGTTACCTGTGACACCACATAGATGCCCATATTGTCGTTAATTCGACGACCTGCAAGAATCATCTCAGGGTGATAGCCCATTTCCTGCGATTTATGCGTCAGATAATAAGGATCTACACCAATGCAGTGCCCGCCTACCAGTCCCGGACGAAACGGCAGGAAGTTCCACTTGGTGCCGGCAGCGGCCAGCACCTCACCCGTATCAATACCGAGCCGGTTAAAAATCAGGGCGAGCTCATTGATGAGTGCTATGTTAACGTCACGCTGAGTGTTCTCAATAACTTTGGCCGCCTCTGCAACCCGAATCGAAGACGCCTTGAAAGTGCCCGCCGTGATAATTGCGCCATAGAGCGCATCTACTTTATCGGCAATTTCCGGCGTCGAGCCGGAAGTCACTTTCAAAATAGATTCAAGTCGATGCTCTTTGTCACCGGGATTAATACGCTCGGGACTGTAACCAACAAAGAAATCCTCATTGAAGGTCAATCCGGAAACGTGCTCCAGAATGGGCACACAGACTTCTTCGGTAGCACCGGGATAAACGGTTGACTCGTAAATGACAATATCGCCCTTCTTGAGCTGCGCACCAAGAGTTCGGCTCGCCGACTCCAGTGGCGACAGATCTGGCCTTTTATGCTCGTCAATAGGCGTTGGAACCGTCGCGATCAGAATATTGCAGTCCTTCAGAGCGTCCGGGTCGGCGCTGAAGCTCAAGTGTTTTGAACCTTTAAGCTCATCCTCATCCACTTCGAGAGTGTTATCTTCGCCACGGCCAAGTTCCGCAATACGCGCTGTATTGATATCAAAACCCACAGTTGGAAATTTGTTACCGAACGAAACGGCCAGCGGCAGTCCCACATATCCCAGTCCAACCACACCGATTCGAACGTCTTTCAAGTCTGTCATCTTCTATCCTTATAAATAAACTGCAATCTGCAAAAATCCTTTGCCTACAACAAGTAGATCGTGGCCAGAAGCCCCGTGATTGACATTGTTATGGTGTAGGGCAAGGCAAGCAGCATCATTCTTGTGTAACTCAACCTGATCAGGGGTGCCACCGCAGAGGTCAGCAGAAACAGAAACGCCGCCTGACCGTTTGGCGTGGCCACACTTGGAATATTGGTACCTGTATTGATGGCAATGGCCAGCTCATTGAAATGCGCCTGATCAATTGCACCGGAATCAAAAGCCGCTTTGACTTCCGATATATAGACTGTGGCAACAAACACGTTGTCGCTGATCATGGAGAGCAGGCCGTTGGCCATATAGAACAGCGGAATCTGCGCCTCCCGGTCCTGGGTAAACACCCACTGAATGATCGGCTGAAACAGGCCCTGATCCTTGATGATGGCAACCACGCCAAAAAACACTACCAGCAGCGCCGTAAACGGCAGCGCCTCTTCAAACGCATGACCGATTCGATGCTCTTCGGTAACCCCGGTAAACACGGTGGCCAGAACAATCACAGCCAGGCCAATCAATCCAACAGGGGCGACATGAAAGCCCAGAGCCAGCACCAGAAACACCACAACCAGACCCTGTGCCCAAAGCTTCACAACGTCCTGGGAATTTCGCTTTTTGGCTTCTCCATCGTCATAGTCCTGCAGAATCCCTCTCACGCGCTCCGGAAGTTCGGCACCGTAGTTAAATATGCGGAATTTTTCCACCATGAAACAGGTGATCAGGCCCACGAAGAAAACAGGAAGCGTTACCGGCAGCATGCGCAGGAAGAACTCCACAAACTCCCAGCCCATGATGCCACTGATAAGCAGGTTTTGAGGTTCGCCTACAGTCGTCATCACGCCGCCAAGCGCAGTACCGACCGCTGCGTGCATCATCAGGTTTCGAAGGAAGCGACGAAACTGTTCAAGATCGCTTTCATGTGTTTCACACACGCCATCGTCGTCAGAGTGATCGTGGTCGTCGTGAAACTGTTTACCTGAAGCCACGCGGTGGTACACACCGTAGAATCCGGCGGCGACCGTAATCACAACTGCGGTAACAGTCAGGGCATCCAGGAATGCAGACAGTACTGCCGCCGTAAAACTGAAGGCCAGAGACAGCAGTCGCTTCGAACGGACTTTCAGCACGATCTTGGTGAAGATAAACATCAGCAGATCTTTGAGAAAGTAAATACCGGCGACCATGAAAACGAGCAGAAGTACCACTTCGAGATTTTCTTCCACTTCATGGAAAACGGTTTTTACTTTTGCCAGACCAATCGCTGCAGCCTGAATCGCGAGCAACCCGCCTGGTTGCAACGGATAGCACTTCAATGCCATGGCCAGCGTAAATATGAATTCCAGTACAACCATCCAGCCGGCGATCTTTGGTCCCGCGTCGCCAAGTCCGTAGTACACGATCATATTGATCACGAGGAAACCAACAATGAGCATCTTGTACCATTCCGGCGAATTGCCCAGAAAGTTTCTCCACAAAGCGTTTAAAACGCCCTGGTTCGATCCGCTGTAGGTAGTCATTTAGCCTTACCTCGTGTTGAACAAAAAAACGACAAGGCCCGGATTATAAGCTGTTAAGCGCTCGCGGACCACGTATGTAGGGGAGTAATTGTCTCAAAATGAGAACCAGTAGAGGTTGGGGCTGGCAATATTGATCTGCCGGGATACTTCGAGCCCTGATTTCAGCGTCAGGCGCTGCCTTCCAACGACCGCCAAACGCTCGTCGAACCGTATGATTGCTCAATCTGATCTAGTTTCTGTTCGTGCGCATCCGCCTCTGTCGACGTAGCCCGATGGACGACAAGCTCGAGACCCTCTCTGCTCACCGGGCGCCGGGTCGAGTTGGCCAGTCCGGACGAATCTTCGGTATCTTCACTGAGCAGCAGCTTGCCCTGGCCACCGGTCATGGCCAGATACATTTCACCCAGAAGCTGCGAATCAAGCAGCGCGCCGTGAAGTGTTCGACCGCTGTTATCCACATGGTAACGCTTGCAAAGCGCGTCGAGAGAGTTGCGCTGGCCCGGGTGACGCTGCCGTGCGATGACCAGCGTATCGACCACCTCGCAGCGTGCACCCATAAGGGCATACGGGTTTTTAAGCCGTCGCAACTCCATATCGAGAAAACCAATATCGAACGGCGCGTTGTGAATCAGGAGTTGAGCATCGTCAACGAAATCCAGAAACTCATCGACGATATCGGCAAAGCGCGGTTTGTCGTCCAGAAACTCGCGGCTTAGACCGTGAACAGCAACGGCTCCTTCGTCGATATCGCGATCGGGGTTCAAATAGACATGATACGTTTCCCCGGTAGCGCGTCGATTGACGAGTTCGACGCAACCGATCTCGATGACGCGGTGACCCTGATCAGGATTGAGTCCTGTGGTTTCCGTATCCAGCACAATTTGGCGCATAGCGTGTCCTTAGAAGAACGTTTGTAAGATTGAGTGACCGATCATTCTGCAGGCGTCTGAACCATGATACGAACAGTCGCTTCGACGCTAGAGTTCATCAATACCGAGATTTGCGAGTGCGTCGGCACGCTCGTTACCTTCGTTGCCTGCATGGCCCTTGACCCAGCGCCAATGCACATCGTGCCCTGTCAGAGCCTGATCAAGTCGTTGCCACAAATCCTGGTTTTTTACCGGCTTTTTGGCGGCGGTTTGCCAGCCACGCCGTTTCCAGTTATCCATCCACTCCGTCACGCCCTGCATGACGTATTTCGAATCGGTCACCAGCAGAATTTTGCACGGGCGGTTAAGCAGATTCAACGCCTCAATAGCGGCGCATAATTCCATCCGGTTGTTGGTCGTATCGAGTTCGCCGCCGTAGATTTCCTTGACGTGGCTACCCGCTTCCAGTCTGGCTCCCCACCCGCCCGGGCCGGGGTTTCCGCGGCACGCGCCGTCCGTATAGATGGTTACGGACGGCAACGCGTCCGTTTTTCCGGCGTCAGTGGGACTCATCTGTGCTGACGTGCGCTGGCGTCGGCCGTACGGGTCGCCGGCTCGGCAAGCCCGCCCACAACACGACGCCGTCGATGCCATCTTGGTCCGACCATTGACACTCGCACCATGGATTTCTTGGCCGTCAGCGCATAGGCGCCGTTCAGAAACGGCCACCATTTTCGCCCGAAGTGCTCCAGACCCGCCGTCCGTTCCAGCAATCCCTCGTGCTCGATGGGTGGCGTATAGAAGTATCGCGTGCTCCCGATGGGCTCCAGATTCAGGAGCCTTAGCCAGTCGGTAATGCGCCGTTCGGCCAAAGGATGGCCAATCGTACTCTTGCCGGGTGTCAGCAGTTGGCGCAATCCCAGTGCGCTCATTCTGGTAAAGCCCATAATAATTACGTGACCGTCGCAGACCAGCACCCGCTGAACTTCCCGCAGCACCTGATGTGGGTCGTTATGCTGCTCGAGTGTGTGTGGCAGAATGACCGCATCTACCGAATCGCTGGCAATCGGCAACTCGTCGGCATGGCCAATCACGTCTACCCCCTCACAGGCTTCGGCACACAACACGCTGTGTCGCAATGTTTTGCTGTGCTGCACAAACCTGTGACTCTCGCCCCAGGTACCAATTTGCAGCAGCTGGAAGCCAAATACCTGCTCCAGCTTGTCGCAGATTATCTGCTCCTCCAAAGCCAGCAGGCGCCGCCCAACCGGGCCTTCCAGCCAGGCGGCCGATCGGGTTGCAGTGGGATTGCTGTCTGGTGATTGGCTCATAGGCCATAGAATACCCGCTTTGGCGCCAGCATGCTTTTTTTTACGCACGCGGTTTTTCTGGCCGGTTTTTTTGCGTAGGATACTGAGTTTCCGTCTGCACAAACTGAGCCGGGCGCCTGCCTGGTGACGAAGATGAAACCTACCCCGCAACTGGGAGCACCTGATCTGATGATTCACCCGCTCAACCACTCGATTTCGGCGCCGGCCCTGTACCGCGCAGGTGTCATTGCCCTCGTGCTCTCTCTGGGATCGCTGACAACCTCGCACGCTGCAGATACCGGATTTGAACAATCTCCGGTCGCTGCTGATCCGGCCATTACGCACACCGTGGGAAGCGCTGAATCAATTCCCGTCTATAGCCTGCTGGACAGTATCAGCGCGGAGTTCTATCTGCCTGTCGACCTGAACCAGCGCACCCAGGTTCAACTCGACTGGTATGCCCGCAATCCCGAATACCTGAATCGCGTTTTTGAACGCTCCAAACGTTACCTGCCGCATATCGTCAATGAGATTCGTGCGCGAGGTATGCCGCTGGAGTTTGCCTTGCTGCCGGTTGTTGAAAGCGCCTTCGATCCGTTTGCCTACTCGCACGGTCGGGCCGCCGGACTCTGGCAGTTTGTTCCGGCAACCGGAAAAATGTTCAAGCTCAAGCAAGACTGGTGGTACGACGGCCGTCGTGATCCGGTCGAATCGACGCGCGCAGCGCTCGACTATCTACAGCATCTGTACGAACGCGTAGACGGTGACTGGTTGCTTGCCGTTGCGGCCTACAACTCCGGAGAAGGACGGGTTCGCAGCGCCGTACGCAAGAACCGTAAGGCCGGCAAACCGATTGACTTCTGGAACCTGGCCCTGCCTCGCGAAACTCGCGCCTACGTGCCCAAACTGCTTGCCATCAGCTATCTGGTCAAGAACTACTACAAGTACGATCTCCAGCTGCCATTTGTGTCCAGCGCGCCGTATTTTGCGGAAGTACAGACCGGGGGTCAGATCGACCTTGCGGTTGTCGCCGAGTTCGCAGGCGTTGACGTGCAGGAAATCTACCGGCTTAACTCCGGATATAACCGTTGGGCCACCTCACCCAACGGACCGCACAAACTCATGGTACCGATTGAATCCGCGGGAATCGTACAAGCCCGGCTTGACGAACTTCCTGCTACCGAACGACTGCAATGGAAACGGCACAAAATTGCCAACGGAGATTCACTGAGCACTCTGGCCCGCAAATACGGCACCACCGTCTCAGCGCTAAAGCAGGCGAACAATCTTGGCGGCACCTCAATTCGTGCCGGCAAGCATCTGCTGATTCCGGTCAGCAGCCGGGACCACTCGAGCTACAGCTTGTCAGCCAACATGCGAGAGCAGAAAATCCTGGATCGCAACGGCGCCAATACCGTTCGCTACACGGTCAAGTCCGGAGACTCCTTCTGGACCATCGCCCGGCAGCACGGCGTCGGTACCCGGCAGCTTGCACGATGGAACGGCATGGCACCTGGCGACACCCTGAGCGTGGGCAAAACGCTGGTGATCAAGAACAGCACGTCGACGCCGGCTGCCACTGCATCTACCGACACCAGCCCGGACGGGACGCGTCGAAAAATTCGTTACACCGTTCGCAAAGGCGACTCCCTTTCGCGAATTTCGTCGCGCTTTGAA
>CAWUKD010000120.1:0-11599 GCA_963922815.1 uncultured Gammaproteobacteria bacterium | reverse complement strand
CATAACCCGAAGGTCGCAGGTTCGAATCCTGCCCCCGCTACCAATCGCTTTTTGAAGGAAGAGCCCCGCAAGGGGCTTTTTCGATTCAAGCGAAAGCCACCTGTCGTTGAGACAGGAAGCGTCAATCCCGACGATCGGGGCAGGGCGTTGTAATTGGGGCCGCATGGCCCTTTTTTTGTCGCTGGAGAATGACCAAATGAGCCGCAGGGCGCAGCAACTGATTGATTTACTTGAGCCATCAGTCGAGGCGTTGGGGTACGAGCTGGTAGACCTTGAGTTTAACAGCAGTTCACGGCACGGCATGCTGAGGCTGTATATCAATGGCCCCGAAGGCGTCTCGCTGGAAGACTGCGAGAAGGTCAGCCGGCAGGTTAGTGGGATTTTGGACGTTGAAGACCCGATCAAGACCGAGTACGACCTTGAAGTGTCGTCTCCCGGACTGGACCGGGTATTGCGAACAACGGCTCACTATGAAGAGTTTATAGGATTGGCAGTGAACGTACTGCTGAAACGACCGGAGCAGAACCGACGCAAATACACGGGCGTGCTGCTAACGGCTAACGATACCGAGGTGTCGTTGAAGGTAGAGGATGAAACCCTGGTATTGAGCCGGGACAATATTGAGAAAACCCGGCTGGTGCCGGTATATGAGGCATAACGCGATGGTGTTGGCATGAATAAAGAAATCCTGTTAGTTGCAGATGCAGTGTCGAATGAAAAAGGTGTCGACAAAGACATCATTTTCGAAGCGATTGAAATGGCATTGGCGTCGGCGACCCGCAAGCGACACGGCGAAGATATCGACGTGCGTGTGGCCATTGATCGCGAAACCGGCGGGTACGAAACGTTCCGTCGCTGGCTGGTGTTTGCCGATGACTCTAACGAGCTCGAAACCCCCGACCGCGAACTGCGTCTTGAAGACGCCGTAGAATACAACCCGGACGCCCAGCCCGGCGAATTCGTCGAGGAGCCGATGGAATCGGTAGAGTTTGGACGCATCGCGGCGCAAACCGCCAAGCAGGTCATTGTTCAAAAGGTACGCGAGGCCGAGCGGGCTCAGGTTGTCGAGCAGTTCAAGGAACGCGAAGGCGAACTGCTGAGCGGTATCGTCAAGCGTGTTGATCGCAATGGTGCCTACATTGATCTCGGTGGAAACGCCGAAGGGTTTATTCCACGTGAAAACCTGATTCCACGTGAAGCGATTCGCACCAATGATCGTGTCAAAGGCTTGCTGCGCGAAGTGCGCTCGGAAATCCGCGGGCCTCAGCTGTTCATGACCCGGACGTCGCCTGATTTTCTGGTTGAGCTGTTCAAGATTGAAGTCCCTGAAGTGGGGCAGGGCCTTATCGATATTCTCGGTGCGGCACGCGACCCTGGCAATCGCGCCAAAATTGCTGTTCGCACTAACGACAACCGTATCGACCCCGTCGGTGCGTGTGTTGGTATGCGCGGATCTCGCGTTCAGGCCGTGTCCAACGAACTGGCCGGCGAACGCGTGGATATTATTTTGTGGGATGAAAACCCGGCGCAGTACGTGATTAACGCGATGTCACCGGCGGAAGTATTGTCCATCGTGATGGATGAAGAAAAGCACTCGATGGATATAGCCGTTGAGGAAGATCGTCTTTCCCTGGCCATCGGTAAAGGCGGACAGAACATTCGTCTGGCGAGCGAGCTGACCGAATGGGACCTGAAGGTCATGACGGAAGCGGATGCGGAAGAGAAATCTGAAACGGAAACGCAGACGCTGATCGAACTGTTCACCAAGCAGCTGGATGTCGACGAGGAAGTCGCGGTAATTCTGGTGCAGGAAGGGTTTTCAAGTATCGAGGAAGTGGCTTACGTGCCAACAGGCGAGCTTGTTGCCATCGAAGAATTTGATGAAGACATTGTAAACGAATTACGAAGCCGTGCCCGCGACGTATTGTTGACACAGGCGATTGTAAGCGAAGAGCAAATCGGTGACGCGACCCCTGCCGAAGATTTGCTGTCGCTCGAAGGTATGGACGAAGCTCTGGCTTTTGTACTTGCCAGCAAAGGCGTGGTAACACGCGAAGATCTTGCCGAACAAGCGGTCGACGACCTTGAAGAGATTGAATCGCTAAGTCCGGAACGTGCTGCGGAGCTGATTATGGCCGCACGCGCTCACTGGTTTGAGGACGTCGAATAGGCGGCGTGGAGTAGATTATGGCTGACGTAACTGTCACACAATTCGCTGATGTATTAAAAGTGACCGTTGATAAACTGCTTGAGCAACTGGCTGAAGCAGGCATCGACGTGAACGGTGCTTCGGATACCATCACGGAAGATGCCAAGCTGCAGCTGCTGACGCATTTGCAGAAATCTCACGGTCGCACGACCGAGGGAGCTGCGCCCAAGAAAATCACTCTTAAGCGCAAGCAGCAAAGTGAGCTCAGGCTGTCCGGAGGCCAGGGGCGTGCGCGCACAGTTAGTGTAGAAGTACGCAAGAAGCGCACCTACGTTAATCGTGGTGTGCTCGAAGAAGAAGCAAAGGCCAAGCAGGACGAGCTCGACGCTCAGCGTCAGGAAGAAATGGCGGAGAAAAACGCCGAGAAAGAAGCCCAGGAGCGCAAGCACCGGGAGGCGGAAGAAAAACGCAAAGCCGAAGCCGATCGAATTGAGCGGGAACGATCTGAACGTGCAGCGCTTGAGGCGCGCACCAAAGCCGAAGCGGAAGAACGCAAGCGCGTTGAAGAAGAGCGTCGCAAACAACAGGACGCTGCCCGCAAGGCCAAAAAACCCGACGACAAGAACACCAAATACGGCCGGAAAGAGCTACACGTTGCTCGCGACAAGAGCGGTCGACGCCGTTCCAAGAAGCCGTCGCGCCGTCGTGCGATTCCGGTGAATGCCGATTCGCAGAGCTTCGAGAAACCTACCGCACCCGTGGTGCGTGAAGTCGCCCTGGGCGACACCATCACGGTAGCCGAGCTGGCTCAAAAAATGGCGGTCAAAGCCAACGAAGTCATCAAGACCATGATGGGAATGGGCGCGATGGTTACCATTAACCAGGTTATCGATCAGGATACCGCGCAGCTGGTCGTCGAAGAGATGGGCCACAAAGTGTCTATCGTCAGCGAGAACGTTCTCGAAGACGAAGTGGTTGTGGCAAGTCAGGCCGTGGGTGATCAGGTGCATCGTGCGCCGGTTGTTACCGTGATGGGCCACGTTGATCACGGCAAGACCTCGTTACTGGATTACATTCGTCGCGCCAAAGTGGCCGACGGCGAAGCGGGTGGCATCACCCAGCATATTGGCGCCTATCGGGTGGCTACCAGCAAAGGCGATATCGCGTTTCTTGATACGCCCGGACACGAAGCCTTTACGGCCATGCGTGCACGTGGCGCCGAAGTCACCGATATCGTGATTCTGGTCGTGGCCGGCGATGATGGCGTCAAACCTCAAACCATTGAGGCGATCAAGCATTCGAAAGCCGCCGGCGTTCCCGTGATCGTGGCGGTTAACAAGATGGACCGGGAAGAGTCGGACATCGAACGGGTCAAGAATGAAATGGCTCAGCATGACGTCATTCCCGAAGACTGGGGCGGCGACACCATGTTTGTTCCGGTGTCGGCGAAAACCGGTGACGGCGTGGACGATTTGCTGGAAAACATTTCGCTTCAGGCAGAGATTCTCGAGCTTACTGCGACCGAAGATGGTCCGGCAGCAGGCGTGGTTCTTGAATCATCGCTGGAGAAAGGGCGCGGTGCCGTGGCTACTGTTCTGGTTAGCCGGGGTATGCTCAAAGTGGGCGACACGTTGCTGGCTGGCACAGAGTTTGGTCGCGTTCGGGCAATGTTTGATGAGCTCGGCAAACCGATCAAGAAAGCGGGTCCTTCAACACCCGCCGTAGTGCTGGGTCTGTCTGGTACGCCGAATGCCGGTGACGATATTCTGACGCTGGCAGACGATCGCAAAGCCCGCGAAGTCGCTCAGCATCGTCAGGACAAGATGCGTGACCAGAAGCTGGCCAAGCAGTCGGCTTCAAGGCTTGAAGATGTGTTTTCCCAGATGTCTCAGGGTGACCGCGAGAGTGTAAACCTCGTGATCAAAGCGGACGTGCAGGGCAGTGCGGAAGCCTTGCGTGATGCGCTGGTTCGACTGACGCAGGAAGACGTGGAAGTGAAGGTTGTGTTGAGTGGGGTCGGTGGTATTACCGAGTCCGACGTCAATCTTGCGGCCGCTTCCAATGCCATCATTATTGGCTTTAACACGCGTGCGGACACAGCTGCTCGCACAGTGATTAAAGAGTCCGGTGTTGACCTGCATTACTACAGCATTATTTACGAAGCGATTGACGAAGTTAAACGTGCGATCAGCGGCAAGATGGCTCCGGAAATCAAAGAGCAGATCGTTGGTCTTGCAGAGGTCAAAGAAGTGTTTACTTCGCCGAAGCTGGGCCTGATTGCCGGTTGCATCGTGTCGGAAGGCTACGTGCGTCGAAGTTTCCCGATTCGTGTGCTGCGTGACAACGTAGTGATTTACGAAGGGGAACTTGAGTCGCTCAGACGCTTTAAGGACAACGTCAACGAAGTTCGCTCGGGAACCGAGTGTGGTATCGGGGTTAAGAACTACAACGACGTACGCGTAAACGATCAGATCGAATGCTTTGAACGCATCGAAGTTGCGCGTCAACTGTAATCGTATCGCGTCATGCCTAAAGAGTTTCACCGAAGCGAGCGGGTTTCAGAACTGCTTCACCGTCTGGTCAGCGATGTCGTGCGCAATGAAGTGCACGATCCGCGCGTCGGACTGGTGACAATTACTGACCTGCAGCTCAGCAAAGACCTGACGGTCGCCAAGATTTATTTTACTTCGCTCGATGATCAGGCTGATCTGGATGAAATTGCGACGGTGCTGCAAAAAGCCGCCGGGTTTATTCGGAGCAAAGTCGGTCGCGAGATTCGCCTGCGTACGACGCCCGAGCTGCGATTCTACAAAGATGAAGTAGAGCTTCGCGGACGCGCCATGAGCGCTCTGATCGATAATGCGGTGTCACGAGATGATGCGCGTCGTGGCAACGAAGACGAATCGGGCGACGCGACGGAAGAGGGCGGTGACGAACATGGGTCGAAGCCGTAAGGGACGCGACGTCAATGGCATCTTGCTGTTGGATAAACCGAGCGGACTGACTTCCAATCGGGCGCTTCAGAGAGCCAAAGGCCTGTTGTTTGCGCGCAAAGCCGGTCATACCGGCAGCCTGGACCCACTGGCCAGCGGATTGCTGCCTCTGTGTTTCGGGCATGCCACCAAGGTATCGGGCTATTTGCTTGAATCGCGAAAAACGTACGAAGTCACGGCGCAGTTCGGGGCACGTACGGATACGGGTGATTCCGACGGGGAAGTGGTGGAGACCTCAGATCATTGCCCTTCAGTTGAGGATATTGATCGGATTATTCCTTCGTTTCTGGGCCCGCAGCAGCAAATACCACCCATGTATTCCGCCCTGAAACAGGATGGAAAACGGTTATACAAACTGGCGCGTCAGGGCAAGGTCGTCGAACGACCGCCCCGCGACATTACGATTTATGGTCTGGAACGCCGGGATTCGGCCCCTGGGACGATGTCATTGCGCGTCGAGTGCTCGAAAGGCACGTATATCCGGACCCTGATTGAGGATATTGCCGAGAAACTGGGTGCGCTGGGGCACGTGGCGGTACTGCGCAGAACCGGCGCGGGTCCGTTCGATGACGCGAATCTGGTGACTCTGGAGGACCTGGAGTCTCGAATTGAGGCGGACGGGCCGGAATCGGCGGACAGCTGGTTGCTGCCGCTGGACCACGCTCTGACGGACTGGCCAAAAGTCGAGCTGGACCCGGATACCGGGTTCTATTTGTTAAATGGGCAGCCTGTACAGGCCCCAGGAGCCCCGGACGAGGGTTCTGTAAGGATCTACGTCGACGAGATGGGTCTCGTCGGCCTGGGCGAAATACTGCCCGATGGGCGGGTGGCGCCAAAGCGCCTGTTTCGCTGAAATCAGGTAAAAAACAGGTGAGAAAATTGCCGGTTTTTTACCCGAAATCGCTTGTGACTATAGGGTGGCTGCGGGTACAATGCGCGCTGCCAAAAAGGGTTTAAATAGAAAGATTTAGAGGAAAGAACGACATGCCGCTTTCAACCGAGCAAAAAGCAGGAATTATTGAGAAACATTCACGCGGGAATGCCGACACCGGCAGCCCGGAGATTCAGGTCGCACTGTTGTCCGCCCGTATTAACGGACTGACCGCACATTTTGCGCATAACAAGAAAGACCATCACTCACGTCGTGGGCTTTTGAAGATGGTCAACCAGCGCCGCAAGTTGCTGGACTACCTGAAAAAGAAAGATCTCAAACGCTACCAGGATCTGATCGCAGAGCTTGGCTTGCGCCGATAATACTCCCCGCTAATACGGGTCAATCTACTTCATCGTTATAAACCAAGGGGTTTAGGGGCGGTTAGTTGTGACAATTCATAAGCAAGAATTTATGTACGGTGACCAGAAGGTCACGATAGAGACGGGCGAGATTGCCCGTCAGGCCAGTGGGGCCGTAGTTGTATCAGTGGGTGATACAGCGCTACTCGTTACGGCTGTTGGTAAGCGCGAAGCTGATCCAGGTCGTCCGTTTTTTCCGCTGACAGTTAACTATCAGGAAAAAACCTATGCCGCCGGTAAAATACCAGGCGGCTTTTTTAAGCGGGAAGGTCGGCCTTCTGAAAAAGAAACGCTGATTTGCCGCCTGATTGATCGCCCGATTCGTCCACTGTTTCCAAAAGGATTCAAAAACGAAGTTCAGGTGATTGCTACCGTAATGTCACTCGACCCTGATGTCGATGCAGACATTCCGGCCATCATCGGCTGTTCAGCTGCGCTGGCCATTTCGGGTATGCCGTTTGCCGGTCCGATTGCGGGCGCACGTGTTGGCTATAAAGACGGCCAATATGCTCTGAACCCGACACGTACCTGGATGGAGGATTCAGATCTTGATCTGGTCGTTGCCGGTACAGAAGGCGCGGTTCTCATGGTGGAATCAGAAGCCAATATTCTCCCTGAAGACGTCATGCTGGGTGCCGTAGTTTACGGTCACGAGCAAATGCAGGTAGCGATCCAGAACATTAACGAACTTGCTGCCAAAGTCGGTACGGAATCATGGAACTGGGAAGGACCTGCTGAGAACACGGTACTGAAAGATCTCGTGGCATCGCAGGCAACCGCAGGCCTTAACGCCGCTTACGACATTTCCGAGAAGATGGCGCGTCAGGACAAAGTACAGGAAACCAAGGCGGCCGTTATGGAAGCCCTGGCCGGTGGCGAAGACGCTGACTACAGCAGCGACGAAGTCGGTGGCATGCTCAAGAAGCTTGAGAGTGACATTGTACGAAATCGCGTTCTGGACGGTCATCCTCGTATCGACGGTCGTGACACCACGACAGTGCGTCCGATTAACGTTCGCGTTGGCGTCCTGCCTCGTACCCACGGCTCAGCGCTGTTTACCCGGGGCGAAACCCAGGCAATCGTAGCAACCACTTTGGGTACTGGCCGCGACGCTCAGATCATTGATGCGCTCGAAGGCGAGTACAAAGAGCCGTTCATGCTGCATTACAACTTTCCTCCATTCTGTGTTGGTGAGACGGGCTTCATGTCTGGTCCCAAGCGGCGCGAAATTGGGCACGGCAAGCTTGCCAAGCGCGGTATTGCCGCTGTCATGCCCGATATGGACGAGTTTCCATACGTGATTCGCGTCGTCTCAGAGATTACCGAATCCAACGGTTCAAGCTCAATGGCTTCAGTGTGTGGCACGAGTCTGGCACTGATGGATGCGGGTGTGCCGACGAAAGCGCCAGTGGCCGGTGTGGCCATGGGCCTCGTCAAAGACGGTGACCGTCATAAAGTCCTGACCGACATTCTGGGTGATGAAGATCACCTGGGTGACATGGACTTTAAAGTGGCCGGTACCGAAGAAGGTATCACTGCGCTGCAAATGGACATCAAGATTCAGGGCATCACAAAAGACATCATGTCTACGGCGCTGGATCAGGCCAAAGACGCGCGTCTGTTCATCCTCGACAATATGAAGAAGGTGATTTCCACACCGCGTGAGCAAATGTCTGATTGGGCACCGACCATCATTTCTATGAAGATCGATCCTGAAAAGATTCGCGACGTCATCGGTAAAGGTGGTGCGGTTATTCGTGCGATCACCGAAGAAACTGGCGCAACCATCGATATCGACAATGACGGTACGGTACGTATCGCGTCTGTTGAAGGTGCCTCGGGTCGTGAAGCGGAGCGTCGCATCAAGCTGATTACGGCAGAAGTTGAAGTCGGCAAGATCTACGACGGAAAAGTGGCTCGCCTGATGGACTTCGGTGCGTTCGTGACCATTCTTCCTGGCAAAGACGGCCTTGTGCACATTTCTCAAATCTCTGAAGAGCGCGTTGAGAAAGTCAGTGACAAACTGTCTGAAGGTGATGAAATCAAAGTTAAAGTCCTTGAAGTCGACCGTCAGGGTCGAATCCGCCTAAGCATGCGGGATCTTGAAGGGGCGAAAGAAGAGGCCTGATACCGATAAAGTATCGAGCACAAAAAACCCGGGCCTTGCCCGGGTTTTTTTTGACTTATATTTTGTCTGCGTCTAGTCGCGGTCGTCGCGTTTTTTGCCGTCGCCGTCCTGCGGACCGGTAAACGTTCTCAGCAGCTCTTCCTGAGCTGATTTCCAGAAAGACAGGTTCTTCTTGGCTATGTCGGTAACGACGCTGACCGGGTCGACACCCACCACGTTCTTAAGACGTGACCGAATTTGCTGCTGCTGGCCCATAAACAACTTGAGGCTTTGTTCCATATAGCTGCTGACCATGCCCTGCATACCGCCGCCATATGAGCGAATGATCTGGGACAGAAAATCGCGACTGAAAATGGGTTCGCCGCTGGCTTCCTGTTCGCTGATGACCTGCAGCAAAATGCTGTGGGTAATGTCGGTTTGGGATTTTTTGTCGATAACGACAAAGTCCACTTTTTCAAGTACCAGGTTTCGGATATCCGCGAGGGTGATGTAGCGGCTTTCTTCGGTGTCGTACAAGCGACGGTTCGGGTATTTTTTGATAATGCGTGATTCGCTCATAAAATCTGGGCCTGTCAGTTATCGGAAGTGTGGAATGCTGCAATAATACGAATTCATCGTGAATGCACTGCGGCATTTTCCTATTTGTCCAGTGTAACCGTCGGTGATGCTGCTTTGCAATTAGATCAGAATTGTACTCAATCTAAAGTGATTTTCTTTTTCTTAAACAACTTATTAGGTTGCCAGGACTCGAGAGCGTAGGACCAGATATCACGCACCGCAGCGCGTTTGAGCGCGTCATCGACCTCGAGCCCGATAGCGCCAAGGGCTACGCACAATTGCTGCGCGGCAAGATCAGGATCTACGGCTGCAGCGCCGGTTTGTTTTGAGAGTTTGTAGCCGTTGTGATTAACCACGACCGGTATGTGAACCCAGTCAGGGGTTGTCCGGGACAGCGCCCGTCGAATGAGAATCTGGCCGGCGGTTTCGTGCAGCAAATCAATGCCACGAACCACCTCGGTGATTGACTGATCCATGTCATCAACCGTGACCGCCAGCTGATAACTGGGAAGGTCGTCCTTGCGCCAAACAATAAAGTCGCCCTGGTCCGTGCCAAACTGAACGGACTGCTCTCCCTGCAGCAAATCGGTAAACAGTACCCGGGATTGTTGTGCTCTGAACCGCCAGCTGGTCTCTTCGTCTTGGGCGGGCTCGTTACCGTCGCACGTTCCGGGGTATACGCCTTCGATGCCATTGCGGGCAGCAATAGCGTTTTTGATGTCGCGACGGCTGCAGCGGCACCGGTAAACCAGATCCTGCTCCCTGAGCGTGTCAAGAACGTCGCGGTATCGCTGGTGTCGCTGGCTTTGGTACGTGACCTCGCCATCCCATTCAAAGCCGAACTGGTCCAGCGTCGTAAGGAAAGCGTCCGAGGCGCCTTCGATTTCCCGGGGCGGATCGATGTCCTCAATCCGCAGCAACCACTCACCGCCAGCCTGACGCGCGCGCAGATAGCTGGCCGCGGCTGCGGCCAGTGATCCAAAATGCAACAGACCAGTGGGAGAGGGCGCAAAGCGCCCTCGATAGGATGAAAGTGATGAGCCGGTTTTACTCAACACAGTCGCCGCAGCACCGACGTACGTGCTGGACGATGCAGATCGATTTATCCGCCGAGCTGTCGCTCACGAATTTCGTCGAGTGTCTTGCAATCGATACACAGCGTTGCCGTGGGTCGTGCTTCAAGACGCCTGATGCTGATTTCAATGCCACACGCTTCGCAGTACCCGTAGTCGCCGGTACCGACCATAGCCAGAGCCTCGTCAATTTTCTTGATCAGCTTGCGCTCGCGATCACGCGTTCTCAGTTCGAGACTGAACTCACTTTCCTGTGTTGCACGATCGTTTGGATCCGGAAAGTTGGCTGCCTCATCTTTCATGTGGTGAACCGTACGATCGACTTCTTCCATGAGTTCGTTTTTCCACGCCCTCAAAATGGTTTTGAAGTGTTCACGCTGATTGCTGTTCATGAAGTCTTCATTACGAGCCGGCTGGTACGGGTTGACCTTGGCCGGAGCCAAAAGGGCAGCACCTGCGCGGCGGGATGAAGCTTTCCTGGCTGGCGCCTTTTTGGTTACGGTTTTCTTGGCCGTTGTTTTCTTGGTCGCCGTTTTCTTTGCCGTCGTCTTTTTCGCGGCCGCCTTCTTCACCACTTTCTTCTTCGCGGTTTTCTTTGCGGTCGTCTTCTTGGCTGTGGTCTTTTTGGCTACAGTTTTCTTCTTGGCCACAGTTTTTTTCTTGGCAGTCTTCTTGCTCGTCGCGACCTTCTTGGTCACTTTCTTCTTTGCTGTCTTCTTGGCTACTTTCTTTTTCGTCGCCATTTTTGATCCCTCTTGCAGGTCTGCCGTTCAGAAAAACGCTCAATTATATAGCGATAATCCCAAATGTATACAACATTTTTTGGTCTTTTTTCGAGATCAGAAATGCCCGAAAAATGCCTTATAAATCAGGGCAGTTCAACGGAGGCCGGGGGTTCCCAATCGTCATTTCGGTGGCTGGCTACAATTGTCGTGTAAATGCCGCCACGAACGAAAAACTCGGCGGTCAGACGCATGTACTTTGGCGCGCACGCAGCCGCCAGGTCATTGAGTATTTTATTGGTGACCGCTTCGTGGAAAGCACCCTCGTCGCGGTAGCTCCACATGTAAAGCTTGAGGGATTTCAGCTCGATACATAGCTTATCGGGAACGTACTCTAAGTGGAGAGTTGCAAAGTCGGGTTGTCCGGTTTTGGGGCATACACAGGTGAACTCCGGAATACGCATGCGAATGGTATAATCTCGCTCATCTGCAGGATTTGGAAACGTCTCCAGCTTACGGGACGGGGGTGCAGTGCCGCCTGCACCTAGCGCTTCATCCGGAAAAATTGTCACGAACTGTCTCCCTTTAATGGGTACTTTTTGATGTGGATTTCTGATGGCAGAAGTAGGGTGATTACTTTACACTACAGCGATTGTTTCGACCATGATCTGGAAACTGTTTAA
>CAWUKD010000119.1:0-11691 GCA_963922815.1 uncultured Gammaproteobacteria bacterium | reverse complement strand
ATGGGTGGTGGTAAACCGGTTCAGCGCTTCGGCATCCGAGATTTTTGCGGCCGCCATTCAGGATTATGGTCGTGGCATCATTATCGGTCAGCAAACCTTTGGCAAAGGCTCCGTCCAAAACGTATATCCGCTTGATCGTCAGCCGCGCAAACCCGATCAGCAGTACGGCCGACTAAACCTCACTATGGGCAAGTACTACCGTGTAAACGGCGGCAGCACGCAGCACAAAGGCGTTATTCCCGATATCGAACTGCCCTCTTTAATACCTCTTGAAGATGTGGGTGAGAGCACGCGTGACAGCGCCCTGCCCTGGGACGAAATCGAAACGGCCAAGTTCACCAACGTCAGCTCAGCTTACGAGCCCGACGTGGATGTTCTTAAACGAGAAGTGCTCAAACGCAGCAAGATTGATCCTGATCTTCTGTACCTGCAGCGAGAAATTTCTCGTTCCAGCGAGCTGCGAAACCGAGAGTCCGTCTCTTTGAATCTCGATCAGCGCCTGAAAGAGCGCGAGGAAATTGAGCAAAAACGTCTGGAAAACGAAAACATCCGCCGCGCTGCGCACGGTTTGGAAGCGTTTGAAGATACCGAAGAGTTTGAGGACCGTGAAGATCTCGACGCGATTCTCGACGAAACCGGTGAGATCATGGCCGACATGCTCTCTCTGGGTCAGATCTCAGCAGCGGCTCGTGCAGAGAGCACCAACTGATATCTGCCCGCAATAACAGGAAAGGCCGCCCTTCCGGGCGGCTTTTTTTTGCCCTGTGAATATCCGGTTTCGCGGCTCACCTGGCTGTGCGTAGCAATGAACGTCGGCCTGGAATTTCAAAATCGACTACGCGTGATACAGTGAGAGTCCAGTCTGAGTAAATACTCGTAAGCGTTACATATCGAGGAGCGTGTCGTGGACAACCTGATTGAATTACGACTTTGTCTGCTCGCCATTTGCCTTGCGACAGCGCTCGCAGCCAATTCAGATGAAGCCCGTCCGCAGGCCGACAGCGTTGCCGTTGCCGAGGTGATTTCGGAGGCTGGTGTACATCCGTCCTCTACCGATCCGGTAACCAGAGGCCCGATGGACTCTGATGGCGACGGCGTGCCAGATGACATCGACAACTGCACGAACGTACCAAATGTAGACCAGATCGACGTGGACGGCGACGGTTTTGGCAATCGGTGCGATCCGGATTTTGATAACAACTGTTCGGTAAATTTTCTGGATATCATCCGATATCGGGCGAGTTTTGGCTCGGTGATCGGTGACCCCGGCTACGATCCTGTCGTTGATATCGACTCCAGTGGCGCCATCGGATTTATCGACTACATTGCCATCACCGTCACATTTTTCGGGCAACCAGGCCCCAGTACGCTGGAATGCGTACCTTAGCCGGCTGAGTTCCGCGCAATCCGCCTGCGCTACGGCCGCTCTCAGACCCGGCGGGCAACCTTCTACCGAAGCGCAAAACAGGGCCTGTCAGGCGGGCCATTGCCCCATTTCCCACCGGATCTAATCGTTATGTAAAGTTATTGTCCACTCTCACCCCGGAATCCCGATCATTTGTCTCGAATAAAACGGGTAAATCCGTGACCTTTTCCCGACTTCATGCATCTAACAGGTGACATCGCGAAACCACCACTCCAGCCTGGTGGTCATTAGCTGCTTATTTATTCACTTAAATTACAATAAGTTATTAATTTTCGATCTGGGATTGCAACGATTTATTGCAATAAAGCAGTATGGTGTTATACTCTACTACAACACTAGTCTACTAAGAGTCCTATGGGCCCCGGAGAACGGCACATGCACATCGCGTCTACCTACCCCGCGTTTTCTAACGCACAGCAACAAAACCGGTCCGCCGGCGAAAAAGGTATGAAGACCGCCGTGCAGCCAGCCCGGGAACCAGGATTCGCTACAAAGCCAAACACCACGTATTCACATCAAATACGTCACTCTTTTCTTACATTAAATACGAGCATGTCACTATGAACCGTAAAACGTACTGGTTGGTACTGAGCACTTTCGCACTTTTGGCCTGTCAGGCACCCGGAGGCGACGGCAAGGTTGCCGAAGAAGACGACAAGGATAAAGCGCCGGAGCCTGTGCCGGTAGAGGTCGCATCCGTTGATCGCGGCACCGTTAATGCCGTTTACGTCGGAACGGCATCACTGGAAGCCGATGGCGAAGCTCAGGTAAAAGCAAAAGTTGGCGGCGAGATTGTGCGCCTGCTGGTGGAAGAAGGTGACGTCGTCAAGGCGGGTCAACCCCTCGCCAAAATCGACGACGAACGACTGCGCATTGAACTGGCGCGAGCCAAGGCCAATGTCGATAAGGTCGCCCAGGACTATCAGCGTAATATCGAGCTGCACGACAAAGGACTGCTGCCGGCCGGTGTGTTTGAAGGTCAGCGCTACGACCTGGATGCGCTCAAGGCCAGCTACGAACTTACCCGTTTGGAATTAAGCTACACGACCATTCGGGCCCCCATCAGCGGTGTGGTCTCGGAGCGCGTCATTAAGGTGGGCAATAACGTCAACATGGGCGAGTCGGTCTTTACCATTACCGATCTGGATCCCCTGCTCGCGTACCTGTACGTACCTGAGCAAGATTTCCAGAAACTGAGATCCGAGCAACAGGTTAATCTGATGGTCGATGCTCTTCCCGGTAAACAGTATTCCGGCTCGATCGCTCGGGTGAGTCCTGTTGTTGATCCGGCCACAGGTACCTTTAAAGTCACGATTGAGGTCAAAGACGACTCCGCAGCCCTTAAGCCTGGCATGTTTGGTCGACTCTCAATTGTTTATGACACCTATGAGAATGCCGTTCTGCTGCCCCGTGGTGCCGTGGTCGAAAGTGACGGTCGCCCGTCGGTATTCATCGCCGACGGCGATAAAGCCCGACAGCAGATCATCACAACCGGACACGTCAGCGGCCAGAACATTCAGGTCGTTGAAGGACTGACCGGCGACGAAATGGTTGTGGTCATTGGCCAGAACGGGCTCAAGGACAACGGTCCCATCAAGATAGTGGGTGGCGACGAGCCTGACGGCAACGATTCGACCAACGCGGAAACCGAAACGGCTGTTGCACAAGCGCAAACAAACGGCCGCTAAATACACAGACGGACACGGGCCCGGCCGTCACAGGCCGGGCGACAAAATCAACAACGTCGCAAACCTTCGACAACACACTTGAGATACCGACAATGCGCATCGTAGACATCGCCACCGAACGCCGCATCACCGTCCTAATGTTCGCCTTTGCCATTGTAGTGTTTGGCATCGTGTCGCTGCTGCGACTACGCGTAAACCTGCTCCCGGACCTGTCATACCCCACCGTAACCATCCGGACCGAAATGACAGGCGCAGCGCCCCTGGAGATGGAAAACCTCATCACCAAACCCATTGAGGAAGCGGTGGGCGTGATTAAAAACGTCCGCAAGGTCCGCAGCGTATCTCGCTCGGGACAGTCTGATGTGATCCTGGAGTTTATCTGGGGCACAGAAATGGACTACGCGGGCGTAGACGTTCGGGAAAAACTCGATTTGCTCGACCTGCCCGACGACGCGGACCGCCCCCTCCTTCTGAGGTTCGATCCGTCCAACGAACCTATTATGCGACTTGCGCTGTCGAAGAATCCGGAGCTTGCCGGGGCCATTTCATCAAACGAATTGCGCTATTTTCGACAGGTCGCTGACGAAGAGCTGAAGAACTCCCTTGAGGCAGTTGAAGGTACCGCCGCGGTAAAAGTCAGCGGCGGCCTCGAGGAAGAAATCCAGGTACTGGTCGATCAACAGCGAATCGCTCAGCTGGGTGTCTCCATTGATCAGATCATTGGTCAATTGCGCGCTGAAAACGTCAACCTCTCGGGCGGAAGGCTCGAAGACGGATCTCAGCGCTACATGGTTCGCACCATCAACGAGTTTCAGTCCGTCGAAGAAATCGGCGATTCCATTATCCCTGCTCCCGGCTTTCAAACTGTTTACCTGCGCGATGTTGCACAGATTACAAACAGCAACAAAGAACGGGAGGCAATCACCCGCATAGATGGCCGGGAGAGCGTGGAGCTGGCGATTTATAAAGAAGGCGACGCCAATACCGTGAGCGTTGCAGACAACCTCAAGGAAGGGCTCGAAGGCATTCGAGAATCGCTTCCCGACAACATGCAGCTTGACGTGATGTACGACGAATCCACCTTCATTTCAGGTGCTGTCAATCAGGTTAAGTCGGCAGCGGCTATCGGTGGCGTGCTGGCCGTATTGATGCTCTATTTCTTCCTGCGTAATTTTCGTGCAACGCTGCTCGTCGCGGTTGCCATTCCCATCTCGGTTATCGGCACCTTCGTGCTCATGTACCTGTATGACGTGACGCTGAACATCATGTCACTCGGCGGGATTGCGCTTGCCGTCGGGTTGCTGGTCGATAACTCCATCGTTGTGCTCGAAAACATATCGCGCCACCGGGAGAACGGCGCCGGCATTTTCGACGCCGCCCGCAAAGGCACCAGCGAAGTCGGCGGCGCCGTCATTGCAGCCACGCTCACGACCATCGCAGTGTTCTTCCCCATGGTGTTTGTCAGCGGTATCGCCGGCCAGCTGTTTCGTGACCAGGCGCTAACCGTCACGTTTGCGCTGATCTTCTCTCTTCTGGTCGCGTTAACGCTTATTCCGATGATCAGCGGCTGGCAGGGTCGTGAAAACTATCACGACCACGAAGACACCCGTCCACCGAACATTGTGACGCGAATATTTGCTCGTATCGCCTGGTTTTTCGGCGCCATCATCTTCCTGATCGCAAAGCTTCTGGGCTACATCACGCTGCCGTTCGTGTGGATCGTACAGGGCCTGAACAATGCGCTGGCGAAGATTTACGCCCCCGTTTTGAACTGGAGTCTGAACCACCGGTTCATCATCGTTGCGGTGGCCGCTGGCGCCCTGTTCGGCGCTGTCTCCCTGGTGCCCCGCCTCGGGACCGAGCTGATTCCCCAGCTGTCACAGGGCGAGTTTCAGGTGGACATGAGACTGGCCGCTGGAGCCACGCTGACGCAGTCCGATGAAGCGGTCAGCAAAGCCTTTGAAGCGACCAAGACCATCGACGCCCTTGAGACAGGTTTTTCTGTTGCAGGGTCCGGAAACCGTCTGGATGCGAGCCCGGTCGACGCGGGTGAGAATACGGCCACGCTGAGCCTGCGCTTAAAACCCGGCGCCGGGGAACAGGCGGAAGCCGAGGCCATGGAAACCATGCGCCAGGCCGTGGGCAATATGGCCGGCGTGCAATACGAGTTTTCACGCCCCGCCCTGTTCACTCTGAGTACGCCTCTGGAAGTTGAAGTTCGCGGCTTCAACCTGGCCGATCTCAAGCGCGCAAGCGATCAGATTGTTGAGGCTCTTGGCGCCAACGATCGTTTCGACGACGTAAAAACCACGATCGAAAACGGCAACCCGGAAGTTCAGATTCGGTTCGACCAGGCTCGTATTCATCAGCTTGGGCTCGGCGTACGCGATGTGGCCGACACCGTGGTAGCCAACGTACGCGGTAATGTTGCTACCCGATACAGCATCCGGGATCGCAAGATCGACGTGCTTGTGCGAAGCGTCAACACCCAGAACGCCACCGTTGACGAGCTGCGAAATCTGATTATCAATCCATTGAGCGAGCGACCTGTATCCCTTCAATCCGTTGCCGATGTATCGATTGAAATGGGCCCCACCGAGATTCGCCGCAGCGATCAGGAACGCGTCGCGATCATCTCGGCCAGTCTCGCCAGCGGGGATCTCGGTACGGCGGTCACGGAACTGGAAGCTACGCTCGCAGACCTTGACCTGCCCGCTACCACCGTTACCGAAATTGGCGGCCAAAACACCGAAATGCAGGATTCTTTCGCCTCCATGATGTTTACGCTGATCATGGCGATCTTCCTCGTCTACCTGGTCATGGCGGCACAGTTTGAGTCGATCATCCACCCGCTGGTCATTCTGTTTACCATCCCACTGGCCTTTGTCGGCGCCATACTCGCTCTCTATGTGACAGGCACCACCATTAATGTGGTCGTCTTTATCGGCGCGATCATGCTGGCTGGTATTGTCGTAAACAATGCCATTGTGCTGGTGGACCTGATCAATCAGCTCCGAAGCGAAGGCATGGAAAAAATCCAGGCTATCCGCGAGGCCGGTAAAACACGTTTACGCCCCATTTTGATTACGACAATGACGACCGCACTGGGTCTGCTGCCAATGGCCATAGGGTTTGGTGAAGGGTCGGAAATACGTGCACCCATGGCCATTACGGTTATCGGCGGCCTGCTTACATCAACCGCGCTGACCCTGCTGGTCATACCGGTTGTGTATTCATTGCTCGATCGGAAGAAGTTCAAGGTCGCTGACGCCAACACCAGCGGCACCGTTAGCACGCAGCCGGTATTGAACAAATGAAACACATAGAAACCTCCATACGACGACCGATCGCCACCATCATGATTTTCGTGGCTCTGTGCCTCGTGGGTCTGATCGCCTCACGCTTGCTGCCACTTGAAAAGTGGCCCGACGTTGAGTGGCCGGGTATTTTTGTGCAGGTCCCTTATCCGGGTTCTACGCCTGCGGAAGTCGAGCGGGTCATAACACGACCTTTGGAGGAATCGCTGGCGACGCTTAGCGGCGTTGAAGATATGCAGTCGTGGAGCAACAGCAACGAGTCACGCATCTTCGTTCAATTCAAACTGGGCGAGGAAGCCCAGGCCAAAGGTATTGAAGCCCGCGCCAGACTTGATGCCGCCCGCGATCAGCTGCCCGACGATGTTCGCAACGTCTTTGTCTTTACCGGCTCGCTGGCCGATCAGCCTGTGCTGGTACTGCGAATCTCGAGCGAGCGCGACCTTTCCCAGTCGTACGACATGCTCGACCAGCTACTCAAGCGGCGTATTGAACGCGTCGAAGGCGTGTCTCGCGTTGAACTGCAGGGTGTAGACCCTTCCGAGATTCGCATCCTGCTCGACGCAGGTCGACTGGCGGCACACAACGTTGACGCCCGCGAAGTGCGCGACGCGCTGCGACGCGCCAACTTCTCCATGAGCGCTGGCACCATTACCGACAACGGTATGCGCCTTAGCGTGCGTCCTGAAGGCGAGTTCACTGAAATTGAGCAGTTTCGCCAGTTCAAGATTGGCACGGGCGATTTGATCCTCGACGACGTTGCCGATATTGAACTGCGCATTCCGGAACGAAACTACGGTCGACACCTCGACCGCAATTATTCGATCGGTCTGGAGATTTACAAAAGCACGGGCGCCAATATCGTTGAAGTCACCGACCGCGTGCTCGCTGAGGTCGACAAAGTTCGCGACTCCCCCAAACTGCGAGACGTCAAGATCTTCGAACTGCAAAACCAGGGCGACAACATTCGGGAGACTCTGAACGATCTGGTGCTGTCGGGAATTATCGGTGCCCTGCTGGCTATTTGTGTTCTTTACCTGTTTTTACGCCAGCTCTCAACGACACTCATCGTGACGCTGTCGGTACCACTGTCACTGCTGATTACGCTGGGCGCGCTGTACTTTTTCGGCCTGTCGCTTAACGTGCTGTCCATGATGGGCATGATGCTGGCCATTGGTATGCTTGTGGACAACGCCGTTGTGGTCACTGAAAACGTGTTCCGACGAAGGCAGGAGGATGACTCCCATCCGCTTGCCACAAGCACCAAGGCCGTTAACGAAGTTGGACTGGCGGTTATCGCCGGCACGTTCACCTCGATCAGCGTGTTTCTACCCATTATTTTTGGCGAGAAAAACCAGCTTTCCATATTTCTGACCCATGTCGCTATGGCGATTACGGTCGCCATGCTGGCATCACTGGTGATATCCCAGACGCTGGTGCCGATGCTCGCGTCGCGCGTAAAGATCCCGAAGAAGAAAACGTCGTCATCGTTCATGAACCGACTGACCGAATGGTATGGCCGCTCGCTGGCCGGTGCATTGAAGCGCCGCTGGACAATGCTGGTATTGACACTGCTTCTGCTGGCTTCCGGCGTGATGGCGATCAAACTTGTACACGTCGACATGTTCCCCCAGGAAGCCGGACGCCGGCTGTTTCTGCAGTATTATCTGAAGGCCAACTACCCGCTGGAAACGGTCGAACAGGCCGTCAACAAGGTCGAAGACTATCTGTACGAGAACAAGGAGCGTCTGAATATCGACGCCGTCTACTCGTACTACAACGAGGAAGAAGCACAGTCCTCCCTGCTTCTGACCGACGATGATCTGGCAACCCGGAGCACCAAGGAAATCATTGAATTGATTACCGAAGAGCTCCCCGAAATAATCATTGGTAAGCCGAGCTTCAAGTTCGATCAGGAAGGCGGAGGCGACGGCTTCTCCCTGCAAATAATGGGAGACTCCAGCGAACAGCTGGCCATCAATGCGCGCGAGGTCATACCGATACTCAGCCAGATTGAGGGACTCAAAGACGTCCGTCTCGAGAACTTTGAGAAGGAGCAGGAACTCCAGGTGGTTGTCGATCGCGAAAAAGCCGCGCGGTTTGGCCTGTCACCCATGGCGGTTGCGTCCGCGGTGTCGGTAGCCATGCGCGGCGAAAACCTGCGCGAATTTAGAGCCGAGAACGGCGAAGTGGACGTGCGTCTGGCGTTTCAGGATGACCAGCAGCAGACCATTGTCAATCTGGCCAAGCTGCCGCTTTACACCCAGGACGGTGAACTGATTGAACTGAGCTCCGTGGCACGCTTCCACGTCAATTACGGCCCGCAGCTGATCCGTCGGGTCAAGCGCAACACGGCCATTATTATCGAGGCCAACTTTGAGGATGGCAGCTCGATCGAAGCGGTCAAACCGGACGTAGAACGAGCGATGGCCAGCTACAGCCTGCCGGTCGGCTACGAATGGCGTCTGGGCAGAGGATTTGACCAGGCCAGCGATGCTCAGCAGCAGATGTTAATTAATACGCTGCTGGCGGTCCTGCTGATTTACTTTGTCATGGCGGCCATGTTTGAGTCCCTGCTCTACCCCCTTTCCATCATGATTTCGATTGCGCTGTCGGTGGTCGGCGTCTACTGGTTCTTTGCAATTACCGGAACCACCTTTTCGTTCATGGCCTCGATCGGCATACTAATACTCATGGGGGTCGTCGTTAATAACGGCATTGTCCTTCTGGATCACGTCAATCATTTGCGCAAGCAAGGCATGGGCAGAAACGAAGCGCTGATTCAGGGGGGTAAAGATCGCCTGCGCCCGATTCTCATGACGGTATCAACCACCATCCTCGGACTGCTGCCATTGGCAATGGGCTCCACTCAGGCCGGTGGCGACGGCCCGCCCTACTTCCCGATGGCCCGCGCCATCATCGGGGGGCTCGCCTTCTCGACCATTGCGTCCCTGTTCATCGTGCCTTACGTCTATACGATGGTAGATGGCATTGCCAAATGGACGCGCAAAGTGTTCCGTACGGCGGGTAACGTGTCGGTCGGTAAAGCCCGCAAGACTTAAGACATAAAAAAACGCCTGAAGGTTTCTTCAGGCGTTTTTCGTTGTCTTGCACATTTGCTCTGATAATCAGAGGCGGCGGCTCAATTTTCAGTCAATGAGCACCTGCTCAATATTCCAGTAATCTTCGGCCAGCACGTTAATTTCGATGGGCATGCCGGCAACGGTATTGCCAAGGTCAACGCCTGGCAGCGACACCGGAATCCCGCCCACGCTGTCCGCGATAGGACGCGTATCTTCGTCATTTCGATATTTGGCCTTGCTTCGCAGCCACTTCGATCGTGCTTTCAGTTCAGTGGCAAAGCTGCGGTCTTCCTGCATGCTGACAACCGCATTGCGAATATTACCCATCAGGTATTCACAGTCGCTCTTGCCACCGTATTCGACTTTCTGAATCTTTTGCGTGACCGCGGTGCGCGCCAGCGTAGACAGTGAGTGCTCGGAAAAATGTACGCAAAGATGCTGCGCCAGAGCAATAACCGCCATATTGATCACCCGGCGACCTTCAACCGTGAGTCCGGGATAGTCTGGCCATGGTTCACTTTCGATCTTGATGCGCTCATCGAACAGGCTTTCAATCAGCTCTCTGACTTTTTCATATTCTTCGCGGTGGTGATCGAGTGACGGCTTGAGGTTCTTGCGCTTCATCACGTTGAGCACGCCGGTCAATTCGTTATATCGAGTTTCGACTTCCTGAAACTTTTGCTTGGCGTCGTCCGACTCCTGCTTGATATTGACAATTCGCTCGTTCAATTCCTTTAATCGTTTTTGCCGATCCTGGTTGAACTGCATGATCTGTTTCTTGCGCTCACGATCTTTTTGCTGAGTAATCAGTTCTTCGCAGAAGGCCTCAAGCTTGATGAGCGCCTGCCCCCACAGATCTCTGAGCTGGAAATACACCATAGCGTTGTAACCGGCAACGGGATGCGCCAGGCGCGACTCTAAAGCTCGCATTTCGTTCTGTTGTCGCTTGAGTTCCTTCTCGGCGCTCTTTAGCTGATTTTGCAGTTCGTATATGTCTTCGCGTGAGTTTGAATACTGCTTTTTCAAATCGGCGCGATTCCAAAACAGATCCAGAAGCTTCTCGTCTTGAGAACGCTTGAATATCCCGCGCATTTTCTTGCCGCTGGACGAATGTTCACCCAGCATTCTGTTGGCATCATTTATCATAAACGTAACGCTCAGCTCTTCGTTTGGTCTGACCTCGAATGGCCCATGACCTGCTCTACCTTTGCCGTTTCACTGACCGGTCGAAATCGATGATTCGCGTCGGCACAGTATTCCAGCCACTTGTTCAACATCATGTTCCTCGCCCAGCGCCGGCTGAGTTCCGAACCGTGATCCGTCATGAAGCCCTGAAGGATCTTGTGACGTCTGTTGTGGCGACAGGCCATGGCTTCAGCCAGTCGCGCATCGTGATATATCCGAATATCAAGGTCCGGGTCCGCCAGCGGTTCCGGCCCTTCTCCGTCAAACCAGTAGGTCAAGTGAATTGAGGTGGTGTAGCGGCTTACTTCGCGCACCGAAAGATGAAGCGAGAAATCGTCAGGGCTGTCCGAACGGTAGCTTCCACGCAGAAACTCTAATTCATCAAGCAGCCAGTTCAGCCTCAGGTAGTTGCTCTCGTAGAGCGCCATAAGGGCTGTAAAACTTCCGGGACGCAGATTCCAGGCTGAGCCCAGATTGCTGTCACTTTTTGGAACTGATTTCTCGTCTAACCTCATGTTTTCACTATAACACAGGGCCCCATTGACCCTTGATTAAAGGCTATCCTGATGGAGTAATGTAAAAGTTACTACGACTCGGTTCACATATTGACCGAAACGACAAAAACCTGTGTTAATACAATAGAATAGAAAAGCCAAATTAAACCCCAACGGCTATTCGTACCGTTTAAGGTGCATATGGGACATGACCTTTGCGGCGATTTCCTCAATGGACGTATGAGTGGTGTTCAGGTGCGGCGCGCCGTATTTTCGAAACAGCGCTTCCGCAGCCCTGAGTTCGTAGCTTACCTGGCGGGATGACGCGTATCGGCTGTCAGGGCGGCGTTCTTCGCGGATCTGCTGCAGCCTGGCGGATTCGATCGTCAGACCAAACAGCTTCTCTTTGTTTTCCTCCAGGGCACGCGGCATGCGGCCCGCTTCAAAGTCGTCTTCATTGAGCGTGAAAAACGCTGCAAAGACCCCGTGTTGGAGCGCCAG
>CAWUKD010000118.1:0-11691 GCA_963922815.1 uncultured Gammaproteobacteria bacterium | reverse complement strand
GCCGCCGAACCGAAAGCTTAAGCTTTTATTGCTGACTTTCTCTTGTTCCCACAAACTCAACGCCGGAACGCTGATACTTGGTAGATACAAGTTCTGTGCCAAGCGGCCTAATACCTTATTTCTACTAACTTTTGGGTAACCCCTGGTCTTCTTTGGCAACACAAGTGTTAACAAAATCGACGGTTGGGATGCTCCCCCCATCAAGATCAAACTGTGACAAACGTCACGATTCTCACTGACCCAGACTTTAGGCGAACCGATCGCAAAGTGCAAGCGTGTCCGTTGCGCCGCAATACTATGTAAAATTGCGGCGCAGCAAACACTTACAGCAGCTTCAGTGTCGCTTCAGCCTCCTCCATCCCCACGTAGCTCTCGTCCTTATCCTGAGTCGCCGCTTCAAGCTCGCGACGTGCATTTTCAAGCTGATCAAGACGATAGTAGGTCATTCCGAGGTGATACCTTAACTGCTGAAGCTGCCCAGCTTTCGAAACGGCGGCCTCCAGCAGGGGTAATGCCTGCTCAAAATCGCCCATTCTGTACAGTAACCAGCCCAAAGTATCCTGAAAAATCGGGTTATCGGAGTTCACAAATCGCTGACCAACGGCGAGCGCTTTGTCCATGGTAGCGGGATCTGCGCGGTGATCAGCCACCAAAGCAATGTAATTGTTCGCCGCAATGTCCAGACCAGAGTTTCCGGACAGCAGATTTTCATACAGATCAATCGCATCGTTCCAGCGTTC
Source organism: uncultured Gammaproteobacteria bacterium (assembly GCA_963922815.1). Lineage (GTDB taxonomy): Bacteria > Pseudomonadota > Gammaproteobacteria > Steroidobacterales > SZUA-146 > SZUA-146. Next base: position 10,951 of record CAWUKD010000118.1, on the reverse strand, counting down.
CTGTTGTTCGTAGATCGTGGCCCGCATCATCAAAAGGTCCGAGCTGTCAGGCACATTGTCCAGACCGCGCTGCACAACGGCATCGGCCTGACTCAGCTCCCGGGCCCGCAGACTGATTCCGATCAGATTGCGGTACGCAGGCAACCACTTGGGATCCTTGGCAAGCGCGGCTTCATTTTTCTCTCTGGCACCTGACCAGTCTTCATTTCTGGCCAGCATTTCACCCCAGAGGGTCAATGCCTGCACGTTGTCGGGATTATTCCCCGAGAACTGCTCGAGAAACGACAGAGCCCCCTGCGTATCGTCCAGACGGACAAAACTGCGCACGAGGCCGGTAATGTTCTCGATGGCGTCAGGATTGATCTCCAGCGCCCTCTGGAAGGCCGGTACGCTCTCTCTGAACTGGCCCTTGGCCTGCAGAATTCGCGCGATCACGTAGTGACCCATGGCGGATTCCGGATCACGCTCCAGGATATTGCGGGCAACGCCCTCGGCAAGGTCCCATTCCTGCTGTCGCATATAGGTATCAATGAGCAATCGGGAGATTTTCAGATCTTCAGGTGCCTGGCGCAATCCCACTTCGAGCAGAGCTCGTACTTCGTCCCAGCGCTGGGCCTGTACCAGCAATACCGCCAGATCGCGGCGACCTTCCAGGTTGTTTGGATTGGCGTCAATCAGGCGGCGGTACTCTTCGATCGCCAGATTGTTCTCTCCGGCCTGCGCGTGAGATTTGGCCAGAAGCAGTCGGGCATTCTGTTGACCGGGATTATCTCGCAGTATCGTACGCAGATCGTTGATCGCAGACGTCGAATTTCGTGCCTTGAGGTCAACACTGGCCCGCATCAGCAGCGCTTCGGGATTCGTAGGCTCGTCGCTTAGCACGCCGGCAATCAGCTCGTTAGCCGCGTCCTCATCGCCTTCCAGCATGCTTAAGCTGGCAAGCTTGGTACGCGCCTGAATTCCGCTGGGTCCCCGTGCATCGGAATCAATCACCTTCTGGAACACGTCGCGCGCCAGATCCCGCTGATTGGTCAAGACGTACACCTGCGCCAGGGCAAACTTGTACGGCATCACGTCAGGCTCATCGGCCGAGTATTGTTTCAATACGTCGATGGCGGCCTCAGCGCTCCTGTTGTTGCCCAGATACTGCGCATAATAAAGCTTGGCCGTCATATCATCAGGGTTGGCCGTAATGATATTCTCGAGGACTTCGAGCGCCTCATCGAGACTGCCCTGCTCGCCCAGATAATTGGCCAGCGAATAGCGATACTCGTTGCTATCAGGGTATTCGGCAATCGCCTTCCTGAGCTCGGCCTCGACCTGCTCGGTGCGATCCAGATTGTTGAGCAGCGCAATTTTGACTTTGCGCAGGCCTTCGCTGTCGGGATCGGCTTCAATCGCTCTGTCCAGCAGACTCAACGAACGGTCCGGCTCCGAAGACTGATAGGTAGACGCCAAGAAGGCCAGCGCCGACGAATTCCGTGGCTCTCTGCTCAGCACGTCATTGGCGATCTGCCGCCCGCCTTCGATATCTCCGCTCTTGAAGACGATGGTAGCGTTAAGCACATGGGCGTCGCCGCTGTTGGGATCGACAGCCATCGCAGAGTCCGCGTGACTCTGGGCCTCTTCCATCCTTCCAATGGCGGCGTAGACACGACCAATCTTGACGTGGGCGTCAATGTCCGTCGGATCCAGCTGCACGACTTTTTGCAGATACTGGAACTGCTCGCGGGTTTTATCCTGCTTGTCGGCAAGCTCAGCCATCAGTCGCGTGGCTTCCACATTATTGGGTTCGATCTGAAGCGTATTCTTGGCATCCAGTTCCGCCTTGACATAATCACCCTGGTCAAACGATTGCTTGGCCCGGTCCAGATACTCAGCCGCACGCCCCTCCTTGCCTCCACAGGACGCTACACCAAACGCGATCGTCAGCAACAGCCCGACGGTTATCAGTCTTTTCATGTCAATTCCTCAGTCTTTCAGTATCGATTCCCGGTATCCGGGTGATCACGGCCCGCTATTAAAGCAGATAGGGCCCAATTAATGAATCATTCACGCACTGCGATGTGATTGCAGCACGCACGTTATCCCGCCATGAGCCCTCTGGCGGCCAGAATCGTCAGTGCACCCATGGCTGCCATTGGCAGCAATCGAAGCGATCCGTCGCTACGGGACGACAGATATTCACTGACGTAAAAGAATACGGCAAGGCGAATGGCGGTATCCGCCAGCTGGGTGGACAGCTCCGATCGCTCTGTCAGCGTTGAGGCGATTACGACGGCCAGAACAAACACTATTATAAGTATGTCCAGCGGCGTCGTTTGAAACACCTCGCGTCGGGTCAGTCGAATACTGGCAACCAGACAAACGCCCAATCCAATCATGTACGCATTGATCTGCCAGTTCTGCAGCAACCCAAACCGGGGCTCCCCCAGGAGCGAGTACACGGCCGCGATTCCTGTCATGTAGATCACCATGCGGAACAGATTGTTCCGCCAGGCGGCCGAAGCCACGCCCGATGCCATGGCGATTGCCGCAATGATGGCCGCACCCATCCCCAGCTGCTCATCAACGTTTTTTGGGTATATGGCCGCGAAAATCAAAAAACCGCTGGCGAGCAATTCGGTGATCCGGACCATGATATCGGGAAGGTTCGGAATCCTGCGCAGCATGGTGTTTCTGCGTTCCTGATGCTGGCCATTCGCTTGATCATCGCGCAGCCGGAACTGCCGCGATCGCGCCCACCTGAAAAACCCGACCACCATAACGGCAAAGAGCAGATAGAGGCCCACCACCAGCGCATCGCCTTCGTAGCGAATTGCGATGGCCAGCGATACCAGCGCCACCTGGGCCAGATAAATGACCGAAACCGCCTCATAGTGCAGCAAACCAAAGTCCAGCAGCCGGTGATGAAAGTGATTTCTGTCCGGTGAAAACGGCGACCGCCCGGTTCGCAGGCGCCACAGAATCACCGCCAGCGTATCGAGAATCGGCAGTCCAACCAGCAAAAGCAGCAGCGCCGGATTCAGGGCTACATCGGTTCTCTGACACAGATAGACGGCCAGGCACGCGGTAATAAACCCCAGAAACTGACTGCCGGTGTCCCCCATGAATACCACCGCCGGGTGGTTGTTGTAGCGCAGGAAGCCGCACACTGCGCCTATCGTGGCCATGGCAAACGTGACCATAGCGGAATTACCGGCCGTCCAGAACAGCCACGCCAGCGCCGTCAGCGTAATGAGTGAGGCACCGGCCGCCAGCCCATCGAGCCCGTCTGACAGATTCATGGCGTTAGTGACGCCAATCAGGAACAACACGGTGACGGGAGCAGACAGATACGCCGGTACGGGATCAATGCCAAAAAACGGCCATACGTCGATATGCAGCCCGGCCGACACCACCAGCACCGCGGCGATGAGCTGGCCAAAAAACTTCCAGCGGTAGTCCAGATCACTGCGATCATCGAGAAAACCGAACAAGGCAATGACCAGGCTGCCAACGACAATCATCAGGGACAAAGGGTCAGTGGGCCAGAACAGCGCCAACGCGACAAGAAAGCCGATGACAATCGCAATGCCGCCACAGCGCGGCACAACGCCTTCGTGCACCTTGCGATGATCCGCAACGTCGGTCAGACCCAGCGCGCTCGCATAGCGCATCAGCAGCGGTACGAGCAGCATGCAGACCAGCAGCCCGACGAAAAAGCTCGAAAAAAAGCTCATCGGGAGCTATCCGCGACCATGGAGAAACACCCGCACCGTATCGGCACCACCTACATCCGTGGCCATACCCGACAAGCCCTCAGCAGGCGTAAAAGAAGACCACACCTGCCGGAGGCCCGACGCACCGCGTCGGCCAAGCGGAGAGCTCGAAACCCGACATCGGGAGATAGACATGCCTGTCCGCAGCAACCAGGAGAGTGGCCGGATCATCGCTAGTCCGGGACGTACTCGGTGAGCGATGAATACGACTCTCGCATGAAGTTTCTAAGCGTTTCTTCCTGCGCTTCAAGGTCAGCGCCTTCCGGCACATTCACAATCAGACGCATCAGGGCTCCGTCCGTCCGCTTGCGCGTCAGGGAATCCCAGAACAAATACCATTTCATCGCGTATTCATTAGTAATGTTGCGCTCTCGCTGCTTGAACCAGTAGTACACCAGCAGGCGCGCCCGATCCTGTGTCATTAGCGTACGGTTGACCGCAACCTGATCGTTAACCGCCCCCGGAACGTTGTCGACCACAACCTGTTCAAAGGTCTCGATTTTCCAACCACCGCCAGGCAGGCAGGTTTTCGGAGAGTGGATGGCAACACCTTTGCGCTGTGTCGAGTAGTACGCGATCCACACGTCTACCAGCGAATTTTCCTTCTCATTGGCGAACCGGGCGCTCAGATAATCTTCCATCTTCAGCACGTCGAGATACACCGACTCGACCGGTATGTTGCGTCCTTCCCACTCGTTAATATTCAGATTGAACGAAGTGAATCGCTCGCGTTCAGGAATAATTTCCTCGCGCTCGTCGAGATAGGTTGATCCCAGAGCCGCCATGCAGATGACGGCGACCGCAGTGAAAAAAGGAACGCCGAACACGCCGTTCTGGCTGATGCTCTCGCGCGACACCGGATCTCCCGATTCGAGACTGAGTGTATCTCTGAGGCCTTTCTTATCCTTTGAAAGAATCATGAACAGCTTCATCATGAGCAGCAAAATACCCACGCAGGCCATGAAAATGATCCAGCCTTCGAAGTCGTGCAGAAACCCTTCGGCCTGACTGATGCCCCAGCGATCAACAAGCACGCCAATAACGCCAATGCGGAAGCTGTTCATCAGCACCGTGATTGGAATAGTGGACAGGAAAATGACGGCCCTTTGCCACATGGGCGCCTTGAACATATAGGCCAGCAGAAAACCGAAACTCATCAGCGGAAACAAATAACGCAAGCCGCTACAGGCCTCAACTACCTGGAGCTGATAGGTACCGAGGTCGATCACATTGCCTTCGAGAAACACGCTGATCCCGAACGCACGAATCACCGCCACGCCAAGCTCAGACGAAACAAGCTGCAGTTTTGCGGACAGGTTGTTGTACAGAAAATCCGGCAATGGAATCATGAAACACAAATACAGCAGCGGCGCCCAGGCGTATTTCATCCCGCGCCAGCCGATCATGGTCAGGAAGAGACCGACAAGCGACCCCAGAAACGCGTACTGAATAATAACGTAGAGCGCACTCAACTCGCCCATCACAAAAATAAACGTACTGAGCACCAGCAGCACCAGTCCAGACCACGCACCCTGCCAGCGAAGTTCAAACAGGGCCTTGCGCTGTTGCCACAGCAAGAACAGCGCAATGACCGGAATCAGATAACCATGGCTATACTCTTCCTGCGACCACTCACCCACCATAAATTTGAGGCCATCAAAGTACGTCAGCAGTAGCCCGAGTAGAGCTACAACCAGCGCAGTAAGGCCGATTATGGTGTTACGTTCGCCACCGATTTTAGATGTATGAGTACTCAACTGCTCTCTCCGTGGATGGGGTCTTGGCTTACATTAATTGCGTTAGTTCTCGGCCACATAGGCCTCTTTTTTTCGATCGCACATGCTATCACGAGTTACCCCGCTCTAACTGTGAAATGGTTCATTCGGAAGTGTTTTTGCCCCCGAAACCAAATTTTGCACGCACGATATTAAACATAAAACGGGGCAGCGCGGTTTGGCGCATGATTCGCCGCGGGTCGCTTATTAGACGGTAAAGCCACTCAAGGTTCAGTGAAAGAAACACGGCCGGAGCACGGTCTACTGAACCCGCCAGCACATCGAACGTCCCTCCCACTCCCTGAAACACACGGGCCTTCAGCTCCGGCATGTAGCGCTGCATCCAGCGCTCCTGCCTGGGACTTCCCAAGGCGACGAATACCAACTGAGCACCGCTGGCATTGATCTGCTAGATCAATCCGGCCATCTGGTCTTCTGACACAAATCCGTGACTGCTACCGGCAATACGGAGATTCGGATGACGACGCATCAATTCGTCGCACGCACCCTGATTAACCTCGGCGCTGGCGCCGTATAAGAACACCGGGTAGCCCTCGCGCTCTGCCATCGCACACAGCTGGGGCATCAAATCAGCACCGGCGACTCGCTCAAACCGGCCAAGGCCGAGCCAGCGCGCACCAAGCACTACCCCAATACCGTCCGGTATCAGGAGTCGCGCAGAAGACAGAAAACCATGCACTTCCGGATTAGCCTGGGCAGTGATGACTTTCTCCGGGTTGACGGCAAGAATATTGCCCTGCTCACCCGTCCTGAGCCACTGCCTTGCCTGCTCCACAGATTGCTCCATGGTCACGGCATCGACCGGAACACCCAGTATCCGGATACGGGTAATCGTCATGCGTGATGCTCCCGGAATACGCTCATAGTCGTCTGCTACTCACTACTGCCAAACGGGTCGTTATAGTCGCTAAAGGATGCACAGCCCACACACGTGCTCCGCGCTTCGCGTAATTTGCCGCGACCTTGCCTGGCAAGATGCCTGTCACGGGCAGTCGATCCGTGCAACCGGACAAAGACTTGTCATTCATATCGTTTCAACCGCGCGAGCTGTGTGTCTCTTCGCCCTTCAACCCGCGCGCGATCGGACAACGCCAGGAATACGGCCCAGCTTGCGAACATAAATTGTTGATAATCGGAAAAACCGAAGCGCAGGAACTCGATTTTCATTTCATCGAGTAAAAACATGGCCATCAGAATCAAACCCAAACGGGGAGCGGCATTCAGATACGGGGACTCGCTCCGGTAACGCAGCGGTCGCAGATAGCGTGCGGTTAGTGCCAGGAACCAGGAGAGGTACGCAATGAGCCCGATGATGCCGGTTGTATACAGCACGTGCAGATACAGGTTGTGGGGGTACTGGATACTCTCGTAACCCGGGATACGCCTGACAAACTCGTTAGGCAATCTGAGACGAGGTCCGTGTCCGAGAATCAGCTTGTCCGGAATTTTTTCCAGGGCCACGCTGAAGTCTCTGGTATCTGGCGTCAGCCCCTTAAACTCTGTTTCAAGGAGTCGCTCGAACAGCACGTTGTAGGCAGTGAACTTGATGATAACGAACGCAGCGGTGGCGAATACCATCGGCAACACAAAAACAAGCGCTATCACACGGCCTGCGCCAATCTGTTTGACGGAAAACGTCAGCAACAACAACATGCCGAAAATCATCGAGATAAAGCTTCCGCGACTGCCTGTTGCAACCAGAAACGCCGCGTTGCCAAGAAACAATCCCAGCAGCACGATACGAACGCCTGGCTTGCGCTGATAAATAAGCATAAAGGCCAACAGCACAAGCTGCATCGCGTGAAAAGCGCCGTTAATGCCTGCTGCACTGAACGAACCGATGAACCGCTGCTTTCTTTCCAGGTTATCCATAGTTGCCAATTCGGCAATACCCAGCGCCAGTCCCGGATTAAACCCGGTGGTCAGCTTGATCGTACTGAACAGCAGCACCAGAGCCCCGGTGAATACCATCAGGTAGATCCCGTACCGCTCATTGGTTTTGGACTTCGCTACGAAGTTGTACACCAGATAAAATATGACAAAATTTGCCGCGATGGTGACGATGTAAAACAGATGATCCAGATAGGTGCTCTTGTGGGCCTGCGACGTCGAGAGCAACAGGGCAAACAAAATGAGCAGGGCCGACCACATCAGCGGAAATAATCGAAGTTGGCCGCGGATAAGAAAAATGAATCCAACCATATAGACCAGCACCGTATTCAGTGTGCCATACGCCGAGGTGATCATCTGGAACGGAATCATTAATACCAGCAGCGTAATAATGCTTTTCTCTGAGGCCAGATACGCGATCACGAACATGATCAGGCCAAACAACAGACCCACGATAAGCTGAGTAAACTGACTATCAGTTAAATCCACACTGATTCTCCAAAACTGTGTCTAACTCGAACGCCATGGTTTACTGTCCATGAGCCTGTCGGGTTCCGGCATGAGCGAGCCGGTATGATAAAAAGTCACGCCAATGAGGTCCAGAACCCGCTGAATCCCGTCGCGGTCTTCGGTCGTTAGTCGATCCAGCGCCGACGTCTTTCGCGGGCCTGCCTGATTTACCAAAACTTCGCTGGACTGCTGGGACGGTTTGCGCAGCGCAGTCGAATCGGGCATCTGCTGCAAAGCCAGACCGTCAAGCAGTCTGCCCCACTCCGGGAGGTCGTTCGCGGCAAGCTTTTCGTAGAAAACCACGCGCTCCTGCGGGCGATCAATGTCTTCAAGCGGCAAGGTATTTTCAAGACACCAGACAAGGGTAAGTAATTCGGCGTCCGTGCGCATCTGGCCGGTCCAGTCACTCCAGTTGCAACCGAGACGCGATGCCAATAGCTCATCGTCAGAATAACAGGCCGCAATTTCCTGCGCGTTCCAGTCACCGTCAAATCGCAGCTGGGATTCAACCACCGCCGCCGGATGCCTCATCGTCAGTACCCACTCCGTGTCAGCACGGCGGGATAACAGCGGAAGCAAGAGGTTCGCGCGTATCACTTTGATCAAACAGTTCGACTGGGGAGTCCGCGCAAACCGCGATTTGTGTCGCCACAGTTTTACCCAGTGGGCAATATAGCGCTTAAACAAGGTCAGCGATCGTAACTGAACCCACTGAGGCATGAGCTTGTCAGGGCGCACCCGATAATCAATCCAGGTAGACGGATAATCACCTGTGAGCAAGGCATTCCAGAGAATTTCCATCTCATCACTGACCTGACCCGTCTTGTCACTGACAGGTTCCATTGCATTTGTGTAGCGCCGACTCAGGTTGCCGGCTTTTTTCCATCCCGCAGGGTGCAGCGGCTCAAAAACAGGATGCAGGTCATTGGCTTCACACAGCACATCCAGTAACCACGTCGTACCGCTGCGACCGGAGCCGGCGAGAATTCTCAGCGGGTCTGGCTGCAGGTTGCTGCCCATCAGGTTGCTCCTGCCTCGGCCGGACTCTGATTGAGCAATCCGAAGACGGTAATTTTCATCAGAATATTAATCACTAGCTGTACCGCCACAAACGCCGACAATGTCCAGATTGCAGACAACCCATTCAGGTAGGCGTATACGAAAACCCCTGCCTGCAACAGCGCGATAGTCGCCTGAACCACCAACCAGTAGTTTTGTCGCCGCAGCGTTATCAGCAGCATGGCGGCCGGTGATGTCACCCAGAACGACAGCAGTAGCGGCGCGAGTATTTCGGCGAAAAGGCCAGCCTCCGACCATTCCGCTCCCAGAATAAAGGTCAGAATCTCCTTGCCCCAGACAAACAGCAGAAAGGCCGGTCCGGCGCCAAGCAGGAACATGATCAGTAACGTTTTAAGATAGATTCCGCGAAGCGGTGTGCCGACATTGTGCATTGCTGATACTTTCTGCAAAAACACGCCGCGAAACGCCCGCAACCCCAACTCCACGGGCGCTTTGATGAGGCGATTCGCCATGTAGAAAAGACCGGCGGTGGCCGGTGAATACATAAACCCGAACATCAGCACCGGCAGGTTCTGTGCCAATGATCGAACAAAATCGGCTGGCATCGAATAGGCGGGAAACTCCCGGTATTGGGCGAGCTCTGAAAACAGGGGCGCTGCGTCGGAAGGCTTGCTCAATCCGTGCCTGGACTCCGGCCAGGCGACCAGCAACCCAACAAGCAGTCCTGCCAGCAATCCGGCAAACAGCCCCCATACGGTACTGCCTATGGCAAAGCCCAGGCCAATTCGAATCGCAATGTTGGTCAGCGAATTCCCCATCGCCGAAAATGCGATACGACCAAACTGTTTTTTGCGCGTGAGCCAGCCGTTGACCAGCATTTTGGTAGCGGCGGTAAGCAGAATGATCAGCGGCAGCCACCACATGTAGCTTCCGAGACCTGCGAAAAACTGATGTCCGGAGCAGCACGCGCTAACGAGGCTGACCAGCAGCAGGATTCCGAGCGAAACCCCCGCCGAGACGACCAGCGTTGCCCTCAGCAGTCGGCGAGCGGTATCGTCGTTTTCAGGCAGTACAACAGCCATTTCATATTTCAAGGTAGCAAAGACAGCCGCTACGGAGACGATGGAAATAAACAGCCCGATTACGCCATAGTCGGCGGGCGTATAAAGCCTCGATATAACGGGTATTGCGAACAGGGAAACGACAAACACCAAACCGTTGCCGGCAAATAGTTTGGCAACGTTGGCAACAAACTCGCTACGCCGTAAACGCGCTAGCACGGAAGTACTCCGCGCTCAATGGCGCGAACGGTCATGATCAGGCGGAGCCGTCTGATTGCAGGGCCACGTCGGCATCTTCGCCATCATCGTCACGGCCCGCAAAAATACCGCCCATCTTGCGGTCACGCACAACGTCTTTGACGACCGAAGTTTCTATGATCTCACTCTGCTCCGCAAAGCCGTAGACGAGCGAGGTATCGCATATGGTGTTGATCACTCGCGGAATGCCGCGACTGTAGTACCAGACCAGAGAACAGGATCGCTCCGGAAACAACGCTTCATCGCCACCGGCTGTCTTGATGCGGTGATGAATATAGCTAACGGTTTCCTGCGCACTCAGCGCCTCGAGGTGATAGTTAACAGAAATGCGCTGCGCAAACTGACGCAGACTCGGCAGCATCAGGGTTGAACGCAACTCCGGCTGCCCGACCAGTATCAGCTGCAGCACCTGATTCTTGTCGGCATTGATATTGGAGAGCATTCGCAGCTCCTCCAGAGTATCAATGGACAGATTCTGAGCTTCATCAATGATCAGCACCGTACGCTTGTTTTTCGCGTACTCACTCACCACGTAATTAACAAAATCCTCGTAGCACTCAACTTTCTCTTTGCCTTTGTAGTCCAGACCAAAGGCCATGAGCACCCACTGCAACAAATCCCCAAACGATTGATGTGTATTGCTGATCAGTCCGAC
>CAWUKD010000117.1:0-12145 GCA_963922815.1 uncultured Gammaproteobacteria bacterium | reverse complement strand
GGCGATGTATCGCGCTGCTACCGCCGCGGTGACGACGACCATCACCAGCGTCGAAATAATATTGAACGCGGCCACCGCTACCACTAAAAGAAGAATAAAAAACAGCACGCTCTTGGTGAGCTGGATGGCCTTGAAAAAATTGGCGTGAGTTGCCGTCCAGTTATTAATGTAAAGAAGACCACCTGCTTCCTCAGCCACATTGCGAACGACGTCAGGCGCTTCGAAAAGATCCGTCACCCGTAGTCGAATACCGCTGACTTCGTCCCGATAGCGATAGAGTTTCGCGGCATCATCCAAATGGACAAACGCAAGGTTTCTGTCGAACTCATGCATGCCGATTTCGAAGGTTCCCACAAGTTTGAACTTGCGCATTCGCGGCAACAGACCGACCGGAGTGACATTCGCATCCGAAATCATCAGCAGCACGTCATCGCCCACCGCTACATCCAGCGCATCGGCCAGGCTGGCGCCAAGCACCACGCTGTAGTCTCCCGGTACCAGCAAATCGTTAACTTCCTGCAGGGGCGGCAAGCGACTAACCCGGGCTTCCTGTTCCGGTACGATCCCGCGCACAAGTGCACCGCTCAGTTTTTTCCCATTGAGAAAAATACCCTGCCCCTCGATGAACGGGGCTGTATCGGTCACCCGATCGTTGGTCGACGCTACGCTCCGGACATCTTCCCACTGGGGAAGCCGGCCATCGGATCCGCTAATCGTGGCATGTGATGCGATGCTCAGAATGCGTTCCCTGAGCTCTGCCTCGAATCCGTTCATCACCGACATCACCACAATCAGAACCGCCACACCGAGTGCAATACCCGCGATCGACACGTTCGAAATAAAGGTAATAAACGATTCGTTAGCTCCGGAACGAGTGTACTTCCACGCTACCTGGCCTTCGTAAAACCTAGTCATAGCGCAGCGCCTCGGCCGGCTGGGTTCGCGACGCTCGCCAGGCTGGATACAGCGTAGACAAACCGGCCAGCAACAGGCCCACGACCGCAATCGCAAGCACTTCAGGCCAGCGTACGTCTGAAGGGATCTGTGTCAGATAGAACACGTTACTGTCGATAAAATTCAGGCCCAGCATGCGCTCGACGCCTGCCGTAATGTCCGCCGTATTGGCGCCAATCACGACACCAATCAAAACGCCGGCCAGCACGCCCACCATCCCTATGAGGTTTCCCTGGACCAGGAAGATCGCCATGATGCTCTTCGGCGTTACGCCCATCGTGCGAAGTATCGCGACATCTATGCGTTTGTCATTGACCAGCATGACCTGCGTCATAATGATATTGAAAGCCGCCACGGCTACGACCAGCAGCAGGATACAAAACACCATGATTTTTTCGATCTTGATCGCACGAAAAAATATGCGCTGCTGCACCGTCCAGTCCGTGACTTCGTAACCATCGCCCAATTGCGCTGATACAGCCTCGGACACCTGAGGCGCTTCAAACATATCGGACAGTTTGAGCTTCACGCCGGAGACGGTATCTCCAAGCTCGAATACCTCCGCCGCATCATCGATATGTACGTACGCCATCGTCAGTGACTGATCGGGAACGTTGCCCCGAAACAAACCCACCACGGTAAAACGATGCAGGAAGGGTTTAACCCCCTGCCCGTCCCCGGTCGGCTGTGGAACCAGAATATTGATTCGGCTACCCACAACTGCGCCCAGCCGGTTAGCCAGGTAGCTGCCAAGCAGTACCCCGTTTGAACCGGGAGCAAGATCGCTCAAAGTCCCCACCACCATGCTGCTGCCGAGCCCCGAGACCTGGGGCTCAAGCGCGGGATCCACGCCCAGGATAGAAACGCCGCTAAGATTGGAGCCGTTGACCAGCATGCCCTGTCCTTCGACAAACGGCGCTGCGCCAGTGACCCGATCGTCACTGCGCGACAGCTCGATCACAGCCGCCGAGTTATCGAGGCTGTCCGTAGCAGACGAAATCGTGACGTGGGCAGACAGGCTGACCAGACGCTCACGCAAGTCATTGCCAAACCCGTTCATCACGGAAATCACAATGATCAAAGCTGCCACGCCCACAGCAATACCGACCATGGCGGCCCGGGAAATAAACCCGGCAAAATGGCTGGAACGCCTGGCTCGCAAATAGCGACCGGCGACAAAGAACTCAAGGGGAGACTTCATGGGCGCATTCTAAAGAATATTGATAGCTTTCCCTACTAAATCGGGATTTTATTTGGACGGAATACCCTGCCGTGAATCAGACACGCCGATTGTCCAGGGGTTCGGTTTCATTACCATCAATGGACACGGCGCGCTAAGCGCAAGCCTCCACGTCATGCAGGCATTTTCTGCCCGGCCCGATGATCCGGGACTGGAACCGTGAACTGGTCGCCTTCCATTCGCGCAGTGTTGTTTTATATTACCGGTTAAATAACCCCCTGACAGACCGCGCAGGGCCTTAATGTCAGTGAGGTTATTGCAATGCAGCGTATTTTGCTTTTGGTTCATGCAGGGTCCTGCGATAGAGTATTTTCTCGATATTTCAGGGAGCAAAGCGTTGAAAGCCATTCTGATCATTTCATCTGCCATTCTCGCACTGACCACCGTACCTGCCCCGGGCGCAGCCTCAGGACAGACGGATCCATCCCGCACCGAAGCAGCCGCGCAGCCGTTGGCAACGGTGACCAGCGCCGAAGCCGCCAACCTGCAGACATCTGCAACTGGCTCATTACCTTCCCGCGGCATGACGATGGCGCAGGTCGAGCAGTCCCACGGCGCGCCGGCCATGCGCAAGGCTGCCGTCGGCAACCCGCCAATCACCCGGTGGGAATATGAAGGCTTTATCGTCTATTTTGAGTATCGCCACGTTATTCACAGCGTAGCCAAAATCACCCGATAGAAAACAACCGCATAGTGGCGTCAGCGCCCAGGCCAATGACGGCCTGAGCGCCGGCCCGCCGCTTTGGACAATTTCACGCTTTCATGAGCCGCAGGGCTTTGTAATAATCGGCATCCGCCGATAGCTGGCCCGTTCTGGCGACAGCCCCCTGCACCGGAACTGACCTCGGGCGCCGGGGGTCTGTGTTGATGCGGCCGGCATCACCCCACGCCCCAATGGAATTCATACGACCAGGTTCATTCATGCCCCAGCTTGCCAGACCGACGCATCCGCCTGCGCTCACCCATCGCTCCGCCTGGTCCGGACTGCGAGGCTGTGCGCTGGCCCTGGCTCTGGCCTCGGCTGCAAAAAAGGCAAACGGACCTCTGCTGGTGTTAACGAACGACGCCCGTGAAAGCGAGCTGCTGGCCAACGAGCTGCGGTTCTTCGTAAACGATCAACTGCCCGTACTGGAGTTTCCAGACTGGGAAACGCTCGCCTATGACGGCTTCTCGCCTCCGCAGGGAATTGTCTCTGACCGGCTGGCCACGCTGTCTTCACTGGAAAACCTGAAGCACGGCATTATTGTCAGTCGACCGAGCACCACGGCAACCCGGTTACCCCCTCCTTCGTTTGTTTACGGCTCTGCGTTTCTGTTTGCACCTGGAGACCGTCTGGATATACAGGCACTGCGACGCAGACTTTCGGACGCCGGCTACCATGCCACCAGCCAGGTGAACGAGCACGGCGAATTCGCCATTCGGGGATCGTTATTCGACATCTTTCCCGCTGGCAGCAAACGACCGGTCCGCGTCGACCTCTTTGACGATGAAATTGAGTCGCTGCGCTACTTCAATCCCGACACCCAGCGCAGCGAAGATACGCTGGACAGCCTTCGCCTGCTGCCCGCGCGCGAGTATCCACTCGACGAGGCCGGCATCACTCAGTTCCGTCAGGCATTTCGGCGAAGATTCGAAGGCAATCCGACCGAATCTGTGGTGTACCAGCACATCTCCGAAGGTATTAGTGCATCGGGCGCGGAACAGTACCTTCCCCTGTTTTTCGAAACGACCGCAAACTTCTTTGAGTATTTGCCGGACAACACGACCGTCATAGTTCCGGGGGATGTCGATGAGCTGCAGCAACATTACTGGGGCGAAGTCGAACAGCGCTATGAGCAATTGCGCTACGACCGCAGCCGACCGCTCATGGCTCCCGATGAAATCATGCTTAATCCGGCCGACTGGCTGGCTCTGCTGGAACGATTTGACCAGATCACACTGAAGAACTTCAAAGACGAAGACAGTGTGATCTATGAAAGCGGTGTTCTACCCGACCTTACCATCAGCTCGGATGATCACCGCAGCGGTCGGCTGATCGAATTTATTCAACAGTTTGATGGCCGCATACTGATCGTGGCGGAAAGCCCAGGGCGACGGGAAACCGTCCGCGCACTGCTCAACGATCACCAGCAACGGCCACGGCAGGTAGAGTCCTGGGAAGAGTTTTTCACCAGCGGTCACGACCTGGCCCTGACCGAAGCGCTGATTCAGGAAGGCATGCTGTTACCCGATACGGGCGTGGCTATTATTGCCGAAAACCAGCTGTTCGGTCACAGCGCAACACGCAAGGCGCGACGGGCCTACAAGAACAAAGACCCTAACGCCATCATTCGCAATCTCAATGAACTAAGCGTGGGCGCTCCGGTGGTGCACGAACTGCACGGCATTGGCCGCTACCAGGGACTTACGCTGCTGGAAATCGGAGGCGACAAGAACGAATTCCTGACTATTGAGTACGCCGGTAGCGATAAGCTCTACGTTCCGGTACACGCCCTTAATTTTGTCACGCGCTACCTGGGCGGGCCGCCGGAAAAAGCGCCCATCCACAAGCTCGGCAGCGACCAGTGGGACAAGGCGCGCCGCAAGGCGATGCGCCGTATCCGTGACGTCGCCGCCGATCTGCTCGATCTGTATGCGCGGCGAGCCGCGCGCGTCGGACAGAGCTTCGGACTGGACGAGGCGGAATACCGCCAGTTTGCTGCAGGATTTCCGTTCGAGCTCACGCCAGATCAGGAAACTGCCATCGCCGCCGTTATTGACGACATGACCTCCATGCAGTCAATGGATCGGCTGGTGTGCGGTGATGTCGGCTTTGGAAAAACCGAAGTGGCGCTGCGAGCGGCATTTGTGTGTGTGCATCAGGGCAAACAGACCGCACTTCTGGTGCCTACGACGCTGCTGGCGGAGCAGCACGGTAAAAATTTCGAGGACCGCTTCGCCGACTGGCCGGTTCGGGTAGAAGTGCTGTCGCGTTTCAAGAGCAAGAAAGACAGCGACAGGATCATTCAGGAACTCAAAGACGGGAAAATCGATATTGTTATCGGCACCCACAAGCTATTGCAGGCTGATGTCAAATTCAGCGATCTGGGTCTGGTCATTATTGACGAAGAGCAGCGCTTCGGCGTTCGCCACAAGGAGCAGCTCAAGGCTCTGCGAGCCGAAGTCGACATGCTGACTCTGACAGCCACGCCGATCCCGCGCACCCTGAACATGGCTCTTGGAGGCATACGCGAACTGTCGCTGATCACCACACCACCCACCGACAGACTCTCGATAAAAACGTTTGTTAATCAGTGGAATGATCAGCTCATTCGTGAAGCGTGTTTGCGCGAGATCAATCGCGGCGGGCAAATCTATTTTGTACACAATTCGGTGCGCGACATTGAAAAGATTGCAGCACAACTGGCCGACCTGATTCCGGAAGCCTCGATAGAGATCGGTCACGGCCAGATGAAAGAGCGCGATCTGGAACAGGTCATGCTCGATTTTTATCATCGCCGATTCAATCTGCTGCTGTGTACCACCATCATCGAGAGCGGTATTGACGTGCCCACGGCCAATACCATCATCATTAATCAGGCAGATCGATTTGGCCTGGCACAGCTTCATCAAATGCGCGGACGTGTAGGTCGATCGAGCCACCGCGCCTACGCGTACATGATCGCTCCACCCCTGCGGGCACTGACACCGGATGCCGTGAAACGACTCGAAGCCATTGAGTCTCTGGAAGACCTGGGTGCCGGCTTTACGCTGGCGACCCACGACCTTGAAATTCGGGGGGCCGGTGAACTGCTTGGCGACGACCAGAGCGGCCAGATTCACCAGATTGGCTTTACGCTGTATATGGACCTGCTCGAGCGCGCCGTCGAGTCGCTGAAACAGGGGCATGAGCCCGACCTTGGTGACATGCCCGCTCGCGGCTCTGAAATCGAGCTACACGAACCGGCCCTGCTCCCGGACGACTTTATTCCTGACGTGCATACACGACTGATATTGTACAAACGAATCACGAGCGCAGAAGACGCCGAGGAACTTCGCGAACTGCAGGTAGAAATGATCGATCGTTTCGGTTTACTCCCCGACCCGACCAAACTGTTGTTCGAAATTGCGGCCCTGAGGCAGCTCGCCCAGCGCGCCAACATCGCCAAAATAGACTGCTCGGAAGGCGGCGGCCGCATCGTATTTGATACGCACGCCAATCTTGACCCTGCGGTATTGATTCAACTGATTCAGAAGAACCCTCAGGGATACCGGCTGGTTGATGAGCACACGCTGCGATTTACGCGCGACCTGCCGGATATGAAAGACCGCCTCAGATTTCTGACCGGGCTGACCGAAAGCTTTGCAGTCACGCCTGCGTCAACTGGGTTACAATCAGCCACCTGAATACGAAATTGATGGGAATCACATGAAACGTTGGGCAAGTTTACTAGTGCTGCTGCTCGCTGTCGCAGCCACGGCTCAGGATACGCCGCTGCAGGAGTACCAGGTTGAATTCATCGTCGTCCGGCATCTGAATCCGGTGACAGGATCGGAGCTGTTTCCACTGCAAATAGAGCAGGACGAGTCGGAGCTTCCTGTAGAGCGATTCGTACCGCTCGACCCTGCCGCATTCACCCTGTCGCCAATGGCTCAGAAAATCAGCCGCTCCAGAAATTTCCGCGTGTTAAGCCACTCCGGCTGGACGCAACCCGGATTCGGGCGCGATGAAGCTCGCAGAAAACTGCTCATGAGAAACGCCGACACCGGTGAACTGGTTTCCGGCCACGTCGTGTTAATTCGCGAACGCTACCTGCGACTTGTTATCGATCTTACTGTTCTGATCGACGGAGAAACCTACCACCTGGACACGCAGCGTCGCATGATCAGTCGGCAGGCGCACTATTTTGACAGTCCGTATTTCGGTGTGATCGCCAAAATCACTCCGCTATAGCGTGAAGATCCGGCAGGTGGCGCAGACCACCGTGGTAATCCAGACCGCAGCCAAAAACAAATCGATCGGGCACTTCAATTCCCACCAGGTCTGGTCGTAACTTCGTCCTGACCCGGTCATGTCGCTTGCGTGCGAGTACCACTGTGGTTACTGACTCTACCTGCAGTTCTCTGAGCTTTTGAACCACCGCC
Organism: uncultured Gammaproteobacteria bacterium; assembly: GCA_963922815.1. Taxonomy (GTDB): domain Bacteria; phylum Pseudomonadota; class Gammaproteobacteria; order Steroidobacterales; family SZUA-146; genus SZUA-146. Next base: position 4,827 of record CAWUKD010000117.1, on the reverse strand, counting down.
TCCAGCGTCGTTCCCTGATCAAAAATATCATCCACTACCACGACGGACCGCCCTTTGAGTGACGGCGATGGCGGTACGATCCAGTTGAGTTCACGCCCCGTCAGGTCGTGCCCGTAACGGCTCGTATGAACGTAATCCAATTGATGCGGAATACTCAGGTGGCGCAAGATTCCGGCTACGGGAATCAGGCCTCCCATCATGACCGGGAGCATCACGGGCAATACGCCTTCAAAGTGCTCATCGAGCTTTAGCGCAAGCGTCTGATAGGCAGATTCAATCTGATCACGGCTAAACAGAACGTCGGAATTGGCCACTACGGTAGCGTATTCGGCGGAAGTCAGCACGCGGTTATGCGCCATGAGAAACACCTTCGTTCAGAGCTAAGAAGTCTGCAAACGCCCTAAATCTTTTAGTGTTCCTGAAGTTTTCCGGCGGTGGACAAACGCTCCTGAGTCGGGCCAGCTTCGGCGAACCCATAATGTCAGGCGCCTGCTCAAACAGCTCGACAACCGCTTCCCGGTCGTTGCACACCGGTAGAAAATCACAGCCCGCCGCATAGGCACGCGTAACTTTCGCGAGTATTCCACCCTCACAGTCGGCGCCTTTCATGGACAGATCATCGCTAAACACAACGCCACCAAAACCGAGTTCGCTTCGCAGCTTATGATTCACCCAGCGCGGCGAAAAACTGACCGGTTCAGAGTCTTCACACTGCGCCACCAGGTGCGCGGTCATGACCGAAGGCGCTCGCGACAAGAGGCGGCGAAACGGCAGCAGGTCTGCCTCAAACTCGTCAAGCGAACGGCCATCCACCGGCAGCTCCGCATGCGAATCAGCGGTCACAAAACCATGACCCGGAAAGTGTTTGATACAGCTCGAGATCCCGGCGCTGTGAAGACCTGACATGATGGCACCGGCCAATACTGTGACCGCTTGCGGATCGGCCGAAAAAGCGCGGTCCCCGATAACTTCACTAACGCCGTAGTCGAGATCGACGACCGGCGCGAAATCAAGATCAATACCCATCTCACGCAGCTCGCAACCGATGACCCAGCCGCAATCTTCCGCCCGCTGCAGGGCAAGATAGGGCTGGTCGTCGTAGAGCTTGCCGAAGTTTCGCATTGGGGGGATACGCGTAAATCCCTGGCGGAAGCGCTGCACCCGCCCCCCTTCCTGGTCAACAGCGACAATCAGCGACGGTGTTCTTGCCGCACGTATATCGCTCACCAGCGCGCGCAGCTGGTCGGGACTATCAAAATTGCGCGTAAACAGAATCACCCCACCGGTCAACGGGTGCGCCAGAATTCGCCGGTCGGCGTCCGTCAGATCGTGACCCTCAATGTCAACCATGACAGGTCCGGGCGTATTGGCAGCGGCTGCACCTTTCGTCATGTTTCAATCCCCTTGTCTATGATAGTTACCGGCGTCCCGACATCAACCCAGTCAAACAGCCAGACAAGATCGGTGCTGTTCATGCGAACGCAGCCATGGGATGCCGGTTGCCCCAGCGGCTCGCTGTCGGGCGTCCCGTGAATATAAATGTAGCGACGCATGGTATCGACGTTGCCAAGACGGTTTACACCGGGCTCCGTCCCGCTGAGCCAGAGTATGCGTGTCAGTATCCAGTCGCGATCCGGAAACTGCTCGTGAAGCTGTGGGGTCCACAGTTCGCCCGTTGGACGTCTGCCGACAAAAACGGCGCCTACCGGCTCGTGCTGTCCAATCCTGGCCCGAATAATATGGCTCCCAAGCGGCGTTTGAAAACTCCCCTGAGATTGTCCTGCCCCCAGTCGCGCGGTCGAGACCGGAAAGGACCTGATGACATCCTGGCCTTCCAGACACTCTACGCTTTGAGTCTCCAGACTGACTCTCAGCGATCGTACTTTTTGCTTAGCCGCGGACAAACAGCGCCACCGATTCAACGTGACCGGTATGGGGGAACATATCCATGATGCCGGCCTTGTGCATGACGTAGCCGTAATCTTTCACCAGCTGCCCCGCGTCTCTTGCCAGCGTCGCAGGATGACAGGACACATAGGCGATGACACGCGGTTTCAGTTTGGCAATGGAAGGTAGCATCTCCTGGGAGCCCGCACGCGGCGGATCGATGACTACGACGTCATAGTCCGATTGCAACCACGACCACTGCGGCTCCGGGTCAAACAGATTGGCCACGTGAAACTCGACGTTTGCAATGCCGTTTCGCTCCGCATTCTGTTCCGCGCGCTTAACCAGACCGCTATCACCTTCCACGCCAACAACATGCTCGGCACATCGTGCGAGCGGCAGTGAAAAATTGCCCAGCCCGCAGTACAAATCCAGCACACGATCGCCTGGGCGCAGCTCGATATGCTCCAGAACGTGGCTGATCATGGCCGCATTCAACGGACCGTTCACCTGCACAAAATCGAGCGGTTCAAACCGGACTACGACATCGTATTCCGGTAAAGCGTATTCAAGCGGCCGGGCTTCAGACAAAGGCGTCACCGTGTCCAGCCCGCCGGGCTGCAGGTAAATATCAACGTCTTCGGCTGCCGCAAATTTATGCAGTAACAGACCGTCTTCCGCCGTGATGGGGTCGAGAATACGAAGCACCAGCGCCGTCACGTCGTCGCCGACGGCAAGCTCAATTTGAGGAACACGGCTGCGTATGGATAGCTGTCCAATGATATCGGACAACTTGTCGAGCATTTCGCCTACCGGCTGTGCCAGAATTTCACAGCGATGCATGTCGGCAATGTAAGGCGTTTTGCGCTCACGGAATCCAACCATGACGCGCCCTTTCCCGGGAACATCTTTAACTCCGAGCCGGCCTCGACGTCGATAATTCCAGGGTGATGCCGTGAGGTCGTCAAGCCAGTGGGTTGGTGATACGCCTCCGATATGGGTCAGATCATGCTTCAGATGTTCCCTTTTATGGTCGCGCTGCTTGGCATCGTCGAGATGCTGAAGCACGCACCCGCCGCAGAGTCCAAAGGCATCACAGCGAGGTTCAACGCGAAGCGGGCTGGCCGTATGAACCTCGTCGGTCACAGCCTCTTCGAAGCTGCGTTTGCGCTTGTACGTGGTGAACGTGACGTCTTCACCCGGCAGCGCCCCGTGAACAAAGACGGTTTTCCCTTCGACCCGGGCCACCCCGCGCCCGTCGTGGGCAAGATCTTCGATAAGAGCTCTATGCGTTCTGAATCTGGGTTTTCGTTTGCGCGCCACGGCTTTCATACCTTTACTCGGGGGACGCGAAGTTTAGCAGAATCGCCCTGAAATCGCCTCAGCTCTCGCTCGGTGATTCATCCGGCGTCATGCTCAGGTAAACTAGCCCCATGGAACATCTACCCATCCGGCACTTGCAGCGATCCATTCGTTCTACAGCACGCACGGCGATCATCTCGCTGTTCGGCGTCGCTATGGCAGTGATTCTTGCCGGAGGCTGGCTGCACTATTCTGGCGTTCAAAGCTCAGCCAAATCGCATGCCGCCATCGCGGCGGATAAAATCCGAACGCTCTACGTGCGATCCGCCACACCCTCCAATAGCAATCTGTTGAATAACCAATTGCGCGACTATCACGCGGAGCTTGAACTTCAAGGGCTGTCGGCAACCTTTGCCATCGTCGACAGTTCAGGATCGCTGGTATTTGGTTTACCAACATCGCCCACCCATTCGGGCCCGTTCAGCCAATCGGGCAATGTACCCCTGCTTCAAGCGCCGGGCGTATCCGGTGGCACCATTACGGTCAGCCTGGATACCAGACCACTCCTGTACAGAATCGCTGCCTGGGTTCTATTGGCGGCACTACTATGTCTGATCGTTTTGTGGTGGGCGCTGCGCCAGCTGCGAGCGCATCACGCAGTGCTGACTGACAGCACCGATAAAATCGTTAAGGCCTTCGAGCGCTTTGAACACGCTGACTTCGAGGACTCGCTCGAAACGAATGGCCCCCTGGAACTGATGTCGATTCAATCGGCGATCAATCACCTGGGTCGTGTTCTGGGTCAGTCCAGAGACTCGCTGGATGAACAGGTCCGGAATGCATCGCTGGAGGTATCGCAAAGCCTGGAAGAAATGGAAATCAAGAACGTAGAACTTGATCTTGCCCGGAGGCGCGCAGTGGAAGCGAATCATGCGAAGTCTTCGTTTCTTGCCAATATCAGTCACGAAATTCGCACACCAATGAACGGCATCATCGGTCACTTGCAGCTGCTGCGCAGAGCACCCCACAGCGAACAACAGGCGGACTACATTAAAAGAACTCTGCAGGCGGCCCACGGCCTTCTGGATATCATCGACGACACGCTCAATCTGTCGCGCATTGAGGCTAACAAACTCGATATTCAGAGCTTGCCGTTCAACCTGTTTGAAGAGGTTAACAGATGTGTAGTCATGCAGGCTCCGGCGGCGGTAGATAAAAATCTTGATCTTTACTTCTTCTGCCCAAGCAGCTTTCCGGAAACGCTGATTGGAGACAGCCTTCGAGTCAGACAAGTCGTCACGAACCTGATCAGTAATTCGATCAAGTACACGGAAACCGGATTCATTCGGGTCAGCCTCGAATGTGTGAAGCAACTCGGAAACAAACAGGACATCATTCTTAAAGTCAGCGACAGCGGGCTGGGAATGGACAGCGCCCAGATTGATTCGTTGTTTGAGGCTTTTTCTCAGGCTGGACGAAGTCCGGAATCAGGCACGGGGCTTGGGCTGTTGATTACGCGCTCGCTAACTGAAGCCATGGGCGGGACGCTGGACCTGGTCAGCGAAATCGATCGGGGATCTACCTTTACCATCACGCTGCCGATGCAGCGCCAGGGTCAACTGGCAATAGGGAAGCTGC
>CAWUKD010000116.1:0-12279 GCA_963922815.1 uncultured Gammaproteobacteria bacterium | reverse complement strand
AAGGTTTGAAGGCTCGGTTACCGGTATCGCTTCCAGGGTCAATGATGTCACCCGAACCATCACAGTGCGGGCTCTGCTTCCAAACGACGACTATGAGTTGCGCCCGGGAATGCTGATCACGCTTGAGCTGCAAACCTCTTCGCGTGATGCGCTCGCTGTTCCTGAAGCGTCTGTTATTCCGACCAACAGAGACGCGTATGTGTATGTCATTGGAGACGATAGCAAGGCCGAGAAGCGTGTGGTCAAATCAGGGCAGCGTTCAAATGGCCTGGTGGAAATACTGAGCGGGCTTGAAGAGAATGAACGAGTGGCCGTACTGGGTCTGCTAAAACTCCGCGACGGAGCCGCCGTGTCGGTTATCGAGGAGCCGGAAAGTGCAGCGGCCAGTGTCAGTGACCAGGAGGGTGGTTAGTCATGTGGTTGTCTGATACATCCGTAAAGAGACCGGTTTTTGCTACGGTACTCAGCCTCCTGCTGATCGCCTTTGGCATCATGTCCTTTCAAAACCTGACGACGCGGGAGTACCCGGATATTGTGCCCCCCGTGATTTCGATCAGCACGAATTACGCCGGCGCATCGGCCAACATTGTCGAGACCCGCATCACGCAGCTGCTTGAAAAGCAGATTGCCGGTATTGAAGGCATCAATACGATGACGTCGCGCAGTCAGGATGGGTCCTCGCGCATTAATGTCGAATTCGGACTTGACGTCGACCTCGATCAGGCGGCAAACGATGTCCGCGATCGCGTCAGCCGCATCGCCAGGTCGTTACCGGAAGGCGTCGACTTGCCGTCGATCTCCAAGCGTGACTCGGATGCCCGTCCCATCATGTACCTTAGCCTGACCAGCGACGGGGCCATGTCTCCGATGGAGCTCAATGACTATGCCGAGCGCTATCTGGTCGACCGGTTCAATGTGATTCCGGGTGTTTCGCGAATGGACGTATTCGGCTCTGGCCGTCCGTCGATGCGTATCTGGCTTGACCGGGTCGCGCTCGCGGCCCGCAATCTTACGGTGCAGGACGTCGAAGCGGCACTGCGTCGCGAGAACATCGAACTTCCTGCCGGCACGCTCGAGTCGAGAGATCGGCAGCGTCAGGTCAGGTTGTCACGAGATTATGAAACCGAAGACGATTTCCGGGCGATGGTCGTGGCGCGTGGTGAAGACGGGTATCTGATACGACTCGGCGAACTCGCGCGCGTGGAACTGGCGCCGCAAAACATCCGCAATGTGTTTCGTGCCAACGCCGCCAACACCGTAGCGCTTGGCGTGGTCAAGCAGTCCACGGCGAATACCGTAGACGTTCTGGCGGCGGTCAAGGATACCGTGACGGCGATTAACGAAGACCTCCCTGGTGAGATGAGCCTGATTCCAAGTAGCGACGACTCTTTGTACATTCGCGCGGCCATCCGCTCCGTGTTTTTAACCATTCTGGCAACAACCGCTCTGGTCAGTGCCGTCTTGTGGTTCTTCCTCGGATCCTTGCGCGCAACGATTATTCCCGCCGTAACGATCCCCGTGTGTTTGACCGCGTCGTTCATTGCGCTTTCCGGCTTCGGACTGACCATTAATCTGATTACGCTGTTGGCGCTGGTTTTGTGTATCGGCCTGGTTGTCGATGACGCCATCGTGGTCGTTGAAAACGTCCACAGACGAATCGAAAATGGTGAGGCGCCGCTGCTTGCCGCGTACAGGGGTACGCGTCAGGTTGGCTTTGCCGTTATCGCTACAACTCTGGTGCTGGTGGCAGTGTTCACACCAATCATGTTCCTGGATGACAATCTCGGGCAGCTGTTTGGTGAACTCGCCATTACGGTGTCGGCTGCCATCATCTTCTCAACCATCCTCGCGCTGTCGCTGACGCCGATGATGTGTTCCAAATTTTTCAAGCCGGAAGGCAAGCAGGGGCGTATTGCCGCGGCCATTGACCGCGGTTTCGAGCGGCTGACCGATTTCTATGCCCGAACACTGACTGCTGTGCTGCGCGTGCCGATTGTTGCTGCGGGCGCTTTGGCGCTGGTGTTTGGCGCGAGCTGGTATTTGTACAATAACGTCGACGAAGAGTACGCGCCGCAGGAAGATCAGGGCATTTTTATTGCGAGTTTTCGAGCGGCTGAGGGCTCAAGTTTCGAGCGTATGGCCGACTTTGTCGACCAGATTGAGGCGCCCATGATGCCGTACATCGAATCCGGTGATATGCAGCGCGGACTCCTTAGAATTCCAGGATTCGGCGGCAGAGGAAACAATACGGCCATTGTCGTTGTCACCCTGAATCCCGAAAGACCACCCGAAGTCAGCACTGAAGAGGTCAAGAACAAGCTCACTGCAGAGTGGAACAAGATTCCCGGACTGCGCGCGTTCAGTTTTGTTCGGTCCGGGTTATCGCGAGGCGGTGGTGGTCAGCCGGTTCAGGTAGTTATCGGTGGAACAGACTATGACGAATTGGCAGAGTGGCGGGATATCGTGTTGGCTCGCGCGGCCGAAAACCCTGGCCTGACACGCGTGCAGTCGAACCTCGACGATACGCAGCCGCAGGTCTCGGTGAAAGTGGATCGTCAACGCGCCGCGGCGCTGGGAGTATCGGTACAAACAATCGGCAGCACGCTCGAGTCGATGATGGCTGAACGGCGCGTCGCGACCTATGTTGTGGGCGGCGAGGAATACGAAATCATCATGCAGGCCGACGCCAGTCAGCGTCAGAGTGAAAGCGATCTGCAGAATATTTTTGTACGATCATCGGTGTCCAATGCTCTGATCCCGTTGTCAAACCTGGTGCAGGTCGAAGAGCGCTCCGGTGCCAGTCAGTTAAACCACTTCAATCGACTGCGCTCTGTAACCATCAGTGCGAACCTGGTGGGCGACTATTCGCTGCCGGAGGCGCTCGATTATCTTGAGCAGGTGGTTAGAGCAGAATTACCGGCAACCGCTCAGCTTGATTACGACGGCGAGTCGCTTGAGTTCAAGGAGGCCAGTGGCGGACTGATGTTTACGTTCGGGCTTGCTCTGCTCGTGGTGTTTCTCGTGTTGGCGGCGCAGTTCGAAAGCTTCGTTCATCCGATCGTCATCATGGTGGCCGTGCCACTGGCGGCAGCGGGTGGTCTGCTGGGGCTCTACGTCACCGATACGCCGTTCAATATTTTCAGTCAGATCGCGATGATAATACTCATAGGCATCGCTACCAAGAACGGCATTCTGATTGTGGAGTTCATTAACCAGGTCCGCGAAAGCGGCGTTGATTTTGAGTCTTCGATTGTTGAGGCGGCTCGTATCCGATTGCGTCCGGTCCTGATGACAACAATCTCAACGTCAGCCGGTGCAGTGCCCTTGATGCTCGCGTCTGGTGCCGGTTCGGTCAGTCGCCAGAATCTTGGCATAGTCATGTTCTTTGGGGTGCTGCTCAGTGCGCTGATGACGTTGTACATTGTCCCTGCGTTTTATAAGCTGTTGGCAAAGGGAACGCGCTCACGTAATGCCGTTTCAGAGGAGCTGGGCGTTCTGCAGGAGCAGGCTTGAAGGACACCGGCCGGGTACTGATGATGGTAAGCTGGTTATCAGGGCGCCGCAGCTGATCGAACTGGCGGCCTGGTTCGTCCTGTGTGAGCTGCGGGCAGAGCGAGAGGATAGTCGCTCAATGTGAGAGTGTTTCACATTACCGCAGAGATCGTGAATGCGTAAACTCGGACCCACTGAGTAACATAACCAGCTGGAGAAAGCATGAAGAAGGTAGTGATTGGGCTTGTGGCAGTAGCGGTCCTTGCCGCGGGATGGTTTTTTGCCTCTCCGTTGTTTATCGACCGGGTGGTTGACGAAGACTTTTTGGCCGACGTGTCGAGCATGAGCGAGGACGAACGTCAGAAAATGAAGCCGCAGATCATGCAGGCGGCTGCCAATGCGCCGGATCGTTCGAGCGACGAGGCTATGCCTGCTCAGGCTCCGATTCTGTTGTCCAGTGGCAACTTCGTGGATGCGGATGCCGTTCACAAGGGTAGTGGAAGCGCATCGGTTTATCAGCTGGTCGACGACCGGCATGTCGTTCGATTTGAGAATTTTCGGACCACCAATGGCCCGGCGCTGGTGGTCTATCTGGCGCGTCATCCGTCACCGGCCAGCGCCAGCGACGTTACCGACAATGGTTTTCTCAAGCTGGGTGAACTCAAGGGAAACGTTGGGAATCAGAATTATCCTGTACCTGACGGCACCAATATCGACGAGTACGGCAGCGTCGTGATCTGGTGCGAATTGTTTGGAGTCCTGTTTTCACCGGCACCTCTGGAACCCGAAAATACATAGCCGCAGGCCCCGCTGACTGCACCCTGGCCGGTTTGGTGCCTCACCCCGGTTAACTCCGGCGCGAGGAAACCAGCTCGGATTTTCCTGATGGTGCCTGTCGCATACGAGCTTGTCCCATACGAGCGCCGGTTCGACAGTGCGCCGTTGTTTCGCCTTTCTGACACGCGATAAACCCCGATTGCAGAAGCCGATGTTCATTGCATCTGGCGTCCTGCCAATCCTCCTGGAAGTTCGTGTCTAATCTGCACCCGATCCCGATCCCGACGCCGATGTCTTTGCCGTGTCGCGTTCTACTTCGATTCCTGACTCAGTTCTCCCGGTTTGCGGGGCGCTGCGTCATTGCGTTGTCGTGGTGCGATCAATCTTACATAACGTATCCCGAAGCGGTGATTTTTATGGCATTTGCTTATCAGGTTTTTGGAATTCTGCCGCTAACCTATAAGACAGCTGGACCAAGCTCAGGTCCGGTGCATCAGAGCCATGATTAATCTAGAAGGAATCCAAACCGATGGACACAACTGTGGTCAACGAAAAAACCGCACTCGAGAAAGCGACGTTTTCTTTCGTCCAGGATCTCGCCAAGGACTTGAATAGCCGCGAAGCCATCGAGATTCCGTCGTTCCCGAGTGTCGCCATGCGCGTCAAAAGTATTCTCGAGGACGAGAACAGTTCTCCGCAGCTGATCACTCGAGTGGTCGGGTCGGAACCCGGCCTGGCCTCCAGGCTGCTGTCCATGGCGAATTCGGCGGCGCTGAATCCTTCTGGCCGGCAAATCCTTGATCTTAAGACAGCCCTTAACCGTCTCGGTCACGAGCAGATCCGTGCGTCGGCGATGTCTTTCGCCATGAAGAGCCTGATGGACTCGCGAACGGTAGAAGAGCTCAAAAGCTATCTGAGCCTCCTCTGGAGTCACAGTATTCAGGTGGCGGCGGTTTCATACGCGCTGGCCAAACGCGTGAAGGGTGTTAACCCTGACGAGGCGATGTTCGTCGGGCTGGTACACGATATTGGCAAACTCTATATTCTCACTCGCATCGAAAGCTATCCCGAGATCTATGCGAGCAACGAGACGATTGATCATATTCTCGACGATTGGCACACGGTCATTGGCAAATCCATCATCGAAAACTGGAAATTCCCTGATCACGTCCAGGAGGCCATTGAGCTTCACGAAACGCGTGACCGCAAACACTACGGAGACGCGGATCTGGCGGATGTTGTGGTAGTGGCGAACTTGCTGTCGAATCTGATCTCGAAGCACGGAGCGGCGGTGGAGCCTTCGGTCCTGGACGACGTGGAGTCATGTAAGCGCATGGGTGTAACGCCGGAAACGTTTCCCGAAATCATCGCTGAATCGCAAAGCGAAATTGATGAACTTCAAAATGCATTGCGTGGCTGAGCCAGGTAGCCGTGAAAGCGTGTTTGCCTGCTTCTTACTCAAAGCTTAGCGATTGACATGACGAATTCATCATCACCATTTTGGAAACGAGAGCGGCTCGGTTTGAGCATGATCGCTTCGTCTCTTGTGGCGATACTGGCTATTTCGCTGCTGCTTTTCGACTATCTGAGAGATAGTCGTGAAGATGACGTTCGGGCAAAAGGAGTTGGTCTGATTCGGGTTCTGGCAACATTGCCCTATGATCAGCTGGCCCCGGCATCGAATCCGTCGGCGTTGCTGGGTACCCTCAAGATCAATGAAAGTAAAGAACACTTCGCTTACGCGGCAATTGTTGGTACCGACGGCAGGCCCATCGTTGAACTGGCCTCTGACGGCTTTATCATTCCGCCTTTCGTAACGCCTGATAACCCCTCGTCATGGTTGGGTGAGCGCGCCATTCAGGCGACAGAAAAACATCCCGCGATCCTCGAGTTTCATGCGCCTTTGTTAAAGCAGGGCGAGCTGGCCGGTCATTTGCGCCTGGGGTATTTCCAGCCGGGGTTCGGTCTTGCACCACCCCAAATCGTGTTTATGGCGACTCTTGCTCTGATTATCTTCTTGCTTACTCCACTGTTCTATTTTCTCGTTCGTCGTGAGATACGTCCCCTGGCGGCGGCTGATAGCAAGATCAAAGACTTGCTCTCTGGAGAACAATTCCGTGCGGTAGAGATTTCGGCGAGCGGCGAACTGGGGCAGTTCATGAGTAATTTCAACCGCTTCGTCGAGTATTCCAATCAACGAGTCGCTGAGGTAGAGGCCGACCGTGAAAGGGTGCTGACTTCGACCAAGCTGCTGTCGTATCGCAAGGAGCGTATTCTGAGGGTGATCGAATCCTTTCCGGAAGGGATACTGCTGTTGAATGAAGCCGGTGCCGTAACGGTGGCCAATCGACATCTGGAAGGAATTCTGGGAGTCGAGGCCGAGGACATAGTGGGTTCCGAATCGATGGAGTGGTGTCCTCACGATGATGTCAGAGAGTATCTGAATCATTGCAGGGACGGTGGTCGACACCTGCCCGAGCCCGTTGAGTTTGAAACTGAGAATGCACCCGGGAAGACCTACGGCATTGCCGCCTACCCGCTGTTCATGCCGGATGGTTCAGAAACGATTGGCTGCCTGATTATCGTTCGCGACATTACCCTTGAGTCATTGGCGCGACGTGGCAGAGCAGAATTTGTGGCGCATGTTGCCCATGAATTTAAAACACCGCTCAACGTGCTGTCGCTTTACAGCGAGTCACTTCAAATGGCCGACCCGGACGATGCCGAAACCCGCATCGAGGCCGCCAATGTTATTGAGGAAGAAGTTGGGAGATTATCTTCGTTGATCAATAACATGCTGAACATTACCAAAATCGAGATGGGTAGTCTCGACGTGGATACACAGCGCGTGCGCATTCGCGATTTGCTGGAGGACGTGTTCAAGAACGTGAAACACATGAAGCAGGCAGAAGGGCTGGAATTCAGCATCGAGCTGCCCACACAGATTACCCCGCTGGAACTGGATAAGGATCTGCTGAGAATTGCGTTGAATAACTTTCTGACCAACGCGGTCAAGTACAACAAGCCAGGCGGCAAGGTTACGCTGAGCGTCGAAGAACACGATGAAGTCGTACGCATCAGCGTGTCCGATACGGGTATAGGAATTACGGAAGAAGACCTTCCGCGTATTTTCGACAAGTTCTACAGATCAGAAGAGAACGAAGTGAGAGCGCTGACTGGCCACGGTCTTGGACTGGCGCTGGCGCAGGATATCATTGAACTGCACAATGGCAGCGTGCTGGTGGAAAGTACGCCAGGGGTAGGTACCGAGTTCACCATTGAGCTTTGGAAAGTTTCTCCTTCCATGAAGCAGGTGGTATGACATGTCACGCATTCTGATAGTGGATGACGAAGCAATTGCCCGCAGGCTGATGATAAAGACGCTGGTCAACGCCGGCTTCGACGTTGATCAGGCGGCCAACGGCAAGGATGCCTGGGAGCTGTTGCGCAAGTCTCACCCCGACGCACTGATTACTGACATTGATATGCCGAAGATGACCGGAGAGGAGCTGTGCAAAAAGATTGCCGAAGAATTTCCGGATCGGACGTTCCCGATCATAGTGGTGACGTCCAAGACAGCGTTAGAGCACCGCACCTGGGCAAGGCAAATTGACAACGTTTCATTTATCGAAAAGCCGTTGAGCCTTAGAAAGCTCATGGCACAGTTGAAACAGGCTCTGAATCCGGAGTTGTCAGGCGAAGGTGTCGAGTTGTGAATCAGCTGATTATTGAAAGCGCAAGCCTCAGAGCCTGTGCAAAACTCCTGATGGATCTGGTAGACGGAGCCGTCGGCTTCGCCATTTACGACGTCCGCGGCAAAGAGGTCTGGAAGCACACTGCCGAGGGAGCCGAGAACACGGTGCTTGACCGATGGATCGCCCCTGAGGAAGACGGCTGGAAACGGCATGACAATCAGGTGATGTCCCGTGCAGCGGGCCCGTCGGCGCAGATGCTGGCGCACTCGATTCACAGTGAAGATGGGATGGTAAAGTACTTTCTGTGCCTGGTGCATGAAGTCGATGCTCATGCCGCTGATATAGAAAGCCTGCGTTCTGCTCATCGCGCCGTTGTTTGCCTGAGTGATCTTCTTGAAACCCAGTACGGGCTGAATAACGAACTTAATTCGATGACGGACGAGCTCGCTCGTCGCTATGAAGAACTGAATCTCGTATACAACACGGACGAAGGCATTCGGTCTCTGGCAGAACAGGAAACCGTATTTCAGAATATTGTAGAAAGCTGCATTGACCACCTGCACGTGGATGCGGCCGCATTGTATTTGACTGAGAAGTCAGACGCGACGGTCAGTCGGCGCTATGGCGATGATGCGACCATGACACTTGACCTGGATCATCTGCGCACAGCGATACTGCGCCTGATGTCCGTTGAGAGCACAAGCGTTGTACTCAATACGGAAGAGGAAAAGTCAGCCTGTGGTGTTGAGCTCCCCGAGGGTATCAAGGTTATCGCCGCTCCCATCCGTGACCATCAGGGCAGGTTGTACGGTAGTTTTGTTGTACTGAACAATGCCCATAGCCGGGAGTTTGATAACGGCGATCGCAATCTGCTGTCGGTCATCGCCGAAAAACTGTCCAAAATTGTAAGCGCAGACTACGATGGCCTTACGGGGCTTATAACCCGTGAAGGATTCGAGCTGGCCGTATCGGAGGTGATCTCTGATGCAGCGAAACGCGGCAGGGACATTTGCCTGCTGCACGCGAACGTGGATCGCCTGCAGTTGGTAAACGACACCTTCGGCCATGATGTAGGCGATGATCTGATTCAGAGAATCGCAACGACGCTACCCACGTTACTTCGTGGTAACGACTGCATTTCGCGACTGGGTGGCGACGAATTTGGCATCCTCCTGCTGGATTGTTCGCTGGAAAACGCCAAGCGCATGGCCGACCGGGTATGTGAACGTGTGTCAGAGCTTAAATGCCAGGTGGGATCGCGCGAGCTCGATGTCAGTATCAGTATAGGCGTCACCAAACTTGATGCCGACGACGACAGCGTCATTGGCGCGATGGCAACGGCAGACCTGGCGTGTTCAGTGGCTAAAGAACAGGGTCGAAATATTGCGTTTGCCTATCGTGTAGACGATGAAGAAATGCGGGAGCGCAAGCATCAGATGCACTGGGTTGGCAAGATTCAGAGTGCGCTCAAGTCCGGCGATTTCAGATTGTACAGTCAGGTGATTGAGTCAACGGACACCGTTCGTGGCAGGCCTCATTTCGAAATCCTGCTGCGCATGCTCGATGATAAAGGTCAGATACTGTCGCCGGCTGTATTCCTGCCGGTCGCCGAGCGCTACCACTTGATGCCGCTGATTGATCGATGGGTCATAGAACACGGTCTTGCCATGCTGGAACAGTGGTGCTCCGAAGGAGAAGCTGCCAGGTCGGTCTTCACGATCAATTTGTCCGGTCAGTCGATTACCGATGAGCGCACGATGGAGTATCTGCTGAGTCAGCTGCGTAAGACCAGTGTTAACACCGAGATGCTGTGTTTCGAAATCACGGAGAGCGAGGCGATCAAGAATTTGGCCGATGCCGAAAACTTTATAGCGCGCGTCAAAGGCTTTGGCTGCCGGTTCGCGCTGGATGACTTCGGAGCAGGCGTCAGTTCATTTGCCAACCTGCGTGCTCTGGACGTCGATTATCTTAAGATTGACGGAAGCTTTGTCGTCGATATGGCCAAGGACCCGGTATCTGCAGCCATGGTGTCTGCGATCAATCAGGTCGGTCAGACGATGAGCCTCTGCACGGTTGCAGAGTTTGTCGAATCGGGCGAGATCAGCGACATTCTGGTAGAGCTTGGTGTGGACTATCTGCAGGGCTATTACATTGGAAAGCCCATGCCGTTGCTGGAACAGCTGCATGAACTGTCGACGGCCGATGCACAAAGCGCATGAGTATTGCGACTGCTACTGAAATGCCCGATGTGGCGCTCACCCATGTGGGGGCCCTGGTTCGGCTTACGCCAAGAGATTCCCTGAATACACCGGTCATGATTGATGCGTTCCGGGCCAGTGTACAGTCCGGAACGGATTCAAGACACGTCAAGCAAATTATCGATCTGAACAGCGTGCAGTTGATCAACAGTGCGGGTCTCGAAGCACTGCTGGATGCCCAGGACCAGTTGTTGCGTCGCGGCGGGTGGTTAAAGTACACGCACGCGAATTCCCTGGTACTCGAGGTGTTTGATGTCTGCGGTATCACGGGCTACCTCAAGTCGGTTGATACGACCGTCCGTCAGGATGATGACAAGCCGCTGACCGGAAATGATCCCTCACGCATGAGGCTCGGTGACCTTCTGGTCGGCATGGGCCTGATTGACGAAGACCAGGTAGTGGAAGCCGCGCTGCTACAAAAACAGACCGGAATGCGTATCGGCCATATTGTTGTGGAGAAAGGCTGGGTTAGTGAGCAGGATTTGTTGCGCGCTCTGAGTCTGCAGCTATCCATCCCCGTGGTGAAGCTGCGACCAGGGACCTATGATCCGGATTCCTCTTCGATGCTCGAACGCAGTGTTGCGAGGCGTCTCGGCGTATTCCCGCTTTTTCGCGTGCGCGACCTGTTGTACGTCGCCACTTCTACCCCGCAGGCCGTTCCGAGCCTGACGGAGATTGAAGAACGTACCGGGTGCAGTGCGCGCCCCGTACTTGCCAAACGGGACGATATTCTGCGACTGATCGAGCAGCAATCGGGAGGGAGCGATTTCTCTGAAGACGTTGTGGCCGAAGTGGACGATGACTTTGAGCTTATCGACAACTCGCTGCCGGACGATTACTCCGCGATTGATGAAGTGGCTGCCGGAAGTCCGGTTATTAATCTGGTCAATTCGATAATTCAGCGATCAGTTCAGGACGGAGCCAGTGATATCCATATTGAACCGTCCAAGACTCGGGCTCGCGTTCGCTATCGGATTGATGGCGTGCTTTACGACTACCGAACGATGCGCATGGAGTTGCATCCGTCGCTGGTATCCCGGCTTAAAGTCATGGCGAATCTGGATATCGCCGAGCGCCGTCTGCCGCAGGATGGCCGTATCCAGGTACAGACTCAGGGGCGTTCAGTTGACCTGCGATTCAGCTCGTTGCCCGGCATGTACGGTGAGAAGGTGGTTCTGCGAATTCTGGATCGACGGAACGCTATTCTCGATGTCGACAAGCTTGGCATGACTCAGGACAACCTTGATAACTTCAAGAGTCTGCTATCACGCAGTCACGGACTGGTGCTGGTAACCGGGCCGACAGGAAGCGGCAAAACCACCAGTCTGTATGCGGCGCTGAACCACCTCAACAGTATTGAAAAGAATATCGTTACCATTGAAGACCCGGTTGAATATCAGCTTGATATAGTCAATCAAAATCAGGTTCGACCGGCTGTGGGGCTGGATTTCGCCAGAATTCTGAAGCACGTACTGCGTCAGGATCCGGACATTATCATGGTCGGTGAGATCCGGGAACGAGAAACCGCTCAGATTGCGGTTCAGGCCGCTTTGACCGGACACCTCGTGCTGTCAACGCTGCATACCAATGACAGCATAGGAGCCGTTACCCGAATGATTGACATGGGTGTGGAGCCTTATCTGTTGTCATCTGCGTTGATTGGCGTTGTGGCCCAGCGGCTGGTGCGCAAGATTTGTCCGGCCTGCAAGTCTACGACGCTCGCACCCCCCAACATCGTGCAACAGTACGGCTGGGACGACGGCAAACGGGCTCAGCTGGCGAAAGGGCAGGGCTGCCGAGAGTGTTACGATTCCGGTTATCGCGGGCGCTTGAGCATTCATGAAGTTCTGGATGTGGATGACGAGCTTCAGCAGTTGGTGTTGTCCGGCCCTTCGCGGGACAGCCTGACCGAGTACATGAATCGACGGGGTATCCGCGCTCTTACCGATGACGGCATGGATCGGGTCAGAGAGCTGGAAACCACCATCGAAGAAGTCAATCGTGCGGTGTCGGTCTAATGGCGCTCGAGGTCAGCGAATCCGTTAAGCCTTCCGGCG
>CAWUKD010000115.1:0-12292 GCA_963922815.1 uncultured Gammaproteobacteria bacterium | reverse complement strand
GGCGCCTGCACCCACGGGACGCTGTCCACGTTGGCCAGCGTGTGATGCCGTATCGGTGTGACGGATTTTACGCCGGGTATCGAGCGCAGCTTGGCGAGACTGTCGCGCTGAACCGAGGCTCTGTACCCGTTCAGGGCAACGCGAAGCCGGCTGTGTTCGGTCAGAACGTACGGTGCAATGCGACGCGCCAGTACGTCCTGGTCTCTTGAAAGACTCTCGGCGTAAGCTTGCTGCTGTTGGCGGGACAGAAACACGCTGCGCGTGGTTCGCTGCAGGTAAACATGCTCGGCTACGCCGGGCGCTTCGGCCTCGATAAACACTTTGATCCGCTCGGTCTGTGCACGGGAGTCAGCCGACACGCCGACACACATACATAGGGCGAGAGAGCAGGCTATCAGGTATTTCAAAACGGGCATGTCGATTCACAGTTGCAGCGAGTCTTTCTACGCTAGCGCTGGCCGCCGCGCTTTGCAATATTCCGGACGCAGTTAATAACGAATGATGCCGGTTTTTTCGTCGTTAACGTACACGTCATCAGGCATGGGCTGATACAGGCGTGAAGACTGCGTGAGGGTCGGGTGTTGCGAGAAGCGTTCAGGTCCTCACGGTACGTGACCGCAGTAGTTCGGCGGATTGAAGAACCAAGGTCGTTTGTTCCATCCGTCAGGCCGCCGAATGTGTCACGTTGACCGACGGCGCGACGGATCGACGAAATCTGACTTTCAGGACTGCATAGTGCCAGTGGTAAGAGCGAATCGGTGGTAACCGCAGACCGCTGCGGATAACCGCAAACAAAGATTTGCGCGCAGGGCCTGTATGTTGACGAAAAAACTGCGACACTAAGAGGTTGTGATCAGGGTTAATGGCGGAAGGATCAGGTGTGACCAGACAGTACACGGACATTGAACAGTGCGTTGACCACATTATTGAATCGGTTGGTCGCCATCTGATCATTGGCACACCGCTCGGATTGGGGAAAGCCAATCTGCTGCTGAACGCCATTTATCAGCGAGCGCTGCGCGACCCCGAACTTCGGGTCACCCTTTTTACGGCGCTGACGCTGGAAGTGCCGCGCCCGGCGCCCGGCCTTGAACAACGCTTCATGCAGCCGCTGATTGATCGATGGTTTGGCGGCTACCCGGATCTGGATTACGCGACGGCGCGCAGCCAGGGTACGCTGCCACCCAATGTCAGGGTGCACGAGTTTTTCATGCGGCCTGGCAAGTTTCTGCGCAATCAGCAGGCGCAGCAGGACTATATCAGTACGAACTACACCCACGTGGCGCGCGACATGGTCAGTCGCGGCGTCAATGTCGCCGTGCAGATGGTGAGTCCCGGTACCGGAGCCCGCGAAGGGAACGTCAGTCTGTCGTGTAATCCGGACGTCACGCTCGAACTGATTACTCGCATGCGGGAGACCGAAGGGGCGTTCGTGGCCGTGGGCGAGGTGAACGAGCAACTGCCCTATCTGTACGGTGACGCCGACGTCCCGAACGATTTCTTTGACGCGCTGTACACGCCGGAACAGCCGTACACGCTGTTCAGTGCGCCAAAAGCATCTGTAAGTTTGACCGATCACCTGATCGGTTTGCACGCCAGCGCTTTGGTGCGCGATGACGGCACGCTTCAGGTCGGCATCGGTTCCCTGGGTGATGCCGTCGCCAATGCCCTCGGACTGCGACATACGCACAATGAAGAGTACCGGGCGCTGGTGCATGCCATCAGTACCCCGCAAAGCCTCGACGTTCACAAAAGAGTGGGCGGATACAACGTGTTCACCGAGGGCCTTTACGGCGCCACGGAAATGTTCGTCGACGGCTTCCTGCATTTGTTCAAGCTCGGCATTTTGAGTCGGCGCGTTTACGACGACGAACACGTGCAGCGTTTAATCAACACCGGCGGCATTACGGCGACTATAGATGCGCAGACGCTCGACAAGCTGGAGTCGATCGGCGCGTTTGAATATCCGCTCACGGTACGCGGTGCCACCTATCTGCAGTCAATCGGCGTGCTGCATGAACAGGCCAAAATCCAGAACTCCGAAATCAGCTTCAACGGTGTGACGCTGGAACTGCCTGCGGTCAAAGACGCCGCACATGATTTTCTGGTGACGACCGCGCTTGGTCAGGAGCTCAGCGATCCGAGCGTCATGCACGGCGGGTTTTATCTTGGCAATCAGGCCTTTTATCAGGCGCTGCGTGATCTTACCGAAGAAGAACGACAGCTTTTGAAAATGACCGGCGTTGATCGCATTAACCAGCTGTATCGCGGTGAAGCGCTCGACAGGCTTCAGCGGCACAACGCGCGCTTTATCAATACGTGCCTCATGGTGACACTCAATGGCGCGGTAGTGTCCGACGGTTTGAACGATACCCGCGTTGTCAGCGGCGTCGGCGGGCAGTACAACTTTGTGGCGATGGCCCATGCGCTGGATCACTCGCGTTCGATCATCAAGCTTCGCTCAACGTATATGGCGGCAGACGGACTGCGCTCGAATATCGTGTTCAACTACGCTCACTGCACGATCCCGCGACATTTGCGCGACATTGTCGTCACCGAATATGGCAGCGCCGATCTTCGTGGTCGCAGCGACGCGGAGTGTGCCGCCATGCTGATCAATATCGCCGACAGTCAGTTTCAGAATGAGCTGATGGAGCAGGCGAAAGCCGTTGGAAAACTGCCCGCCGATTATCAGGTGCCACAAGAGTATCGCCACAATACAGCGGAGCGGGTGCTGGGCCTGGTCAGCGACTATCGCGACAGCCTGCTAACCGTGTTTCCGCTGGGCACCGATTTAAGCGACAACGAGATTGCGCTCGGCGGTGCGCTCAAGAAACTGGCCGCGGCGACCGCGTCACGCGGTGGTCTTGCCAAGCAATTGTGGAAATCACGATCGAACGGGTCGGGCGCGGAGTTTGAGGAACTGTTGCGCATGGTGGGTCTCGACAAGCCCCGGTCGTTCAAAGACGGGCTGACACGCAGACTGCTGCTGAGCGTGCTCTACGACACGTAGCTTCCGTGCGTGCCACCGGCGGGTCGAAGGTATCGATCCATGCCTGGAGAAATTTACCTGACGTGAGCTGAACGGCGACCAGAAGTTTACAACGAGGTAGCCGAAGCAGCCACGGGTGCGGTAGCGGTCGTCGAATGGTCGTGGAGTGGTCGTTCAGAGGGGCATTCAGGGCAATCGTTGAAGAAGCCATTCAGGGCAGACGTTCAGGGCAGTCTCTCAGGAAGCGTTCAGGGCAAACGTTCGGGGCGGTCTTTCAGGGGAGCATTCGGGGCAGGCGTTCAGCGAGACTTGTAGCCTTTGATTTCATGCTCGTCAAACTCGACGCCGAGTCCGCAGGCAATGCGGTTGGCGAAATTGAAGTACGCGGTCAGCATGTTCACTTCGAGAATTTCCTGATCGCTGAGTCCGACGTCGCGCAGCTTCTGGACGTCTTTTTCGGACATCTTGTCCGGTTGCTTGGTGAGCTTGGTTGCGTAGTGCAACATCTTCGCCTGCCGGTCCGTCATGCCGAGAAACTTGCGACCGGCAATAATTTCCTGCATGCGATTATTGTCTTTTTCGTAGTGCGCGAGCGCGTCTGCAACGTGGCTGACGCTATAGGCGCAGTTGTTAGTGGCTGATACCACTAGCGCAATCATTTCGCGCTCTGCCACCTTCAGCGTCGACTCGCCGAACATCAGGCTTTGATATAAACCCAGGTGATGCTCAAGCGCTTCCGGCAACAGGCTCTGCGCTTTCATGATGTTGCTGATCTTGCCGCGAGACTTAAGTATTTTGTCGAACGCATCGCGCAACGGCGTATTACCGTTGGGCCTGGTGACCGTCTTGATCCAACTCATTGCAGAATGCTCGTCTCTATGCCTGTTCGTCCGGAAACCTGGCGTCTTGCGTATCCGTGCAGACGGTTTGTCTATCGTTATGTCGGGCAACACTGTGTTGCCAAACCCGTCCTGATGAGAAGCCGCGAAAAGTGAGACTGCTCTTGTGTGTTTGACTGGAAAAACTCAATTTGTTTCCGTGCCCGAAGTGGTTGAACGTAAATGCGACATAACGTTGAAGTTCAATCGCTCAGTCGGTCGCAAAAATTCTTGCCGCATCCCTGAACGCCTTGAACTCAAGCGCGTTGCCACACGGATCATGAAAGAACAGCGTCGCCTGCTCGCCGACCTGGCCTTGGAACCGGATGTGCGGCTCGATCACAAACTGCGTATCAGCGTCTTTGAGTCGCCGCGCCAGCGCTTCCCATTCGGGCATTGTCAAAATAGCGCCGAAGTGTCGCACCGGAACATCGTCGCCGTCTACCGGATTCGTACCGACAGTCTGGTCCGAATCCACCAGGTGCGCTGTGATCTGATGCCCAAAAAAGTTGAAGTCTATCCATCGATCTGACGACCGCCCGACGGAGCAGCCGAGAATGTCATGGTAAAAAGCCCGGGTTTTCCCCAGGTCGTTGACCGGAAAAGCCAGATGAAACGGATGTTTAGGTGTGCTCATGACGGCTCCGGAGAGTGATCAGGGGGCGGTTTGCTCGCGGCGCCAGTCGCGTGGGACCAGGTAGCGTGAGTAAAGCTTTTCTTCAGGCGTACCCGCAGAAGGTGACCAATTGTAATCAAAGCGCACCAGCGGAGGCATCGACATGAGTATCGACTCGGTGCGCCCGCCGGACTGAAGGCCGAACAGCGTGCCGCGGTCATACACCAGATTGAATTCCACGTAGCGGCCGCGCCGGTACAGCTGAAAGTCGCGCTGCGCCTGCGTGTACTCCAGGTGCTGGCGGCGTTCTACAATGGGCGTGTAGGCCAACACGTAGTGTTCGCCAACGCGCTGAATAAAATCGAGACACGTTTGAAAATCGGGTGAATTCAGGTCGTCGAAAAACAGGCCGCCGATGCCGCGCTGTTCATCGCGGTGCTTCAGGTAAAAATAGTCGTCACACCACTTTTTGTATTTTTCATACGTGCCGTCACCGAGCGGTTCGCACGCCGTGTGCGCCACCTGGTGCCAGTGAATGGCGTCGTCATCAAAGCCGTAGTATGGCGTCAGGTCAAAACCGCCGCCGAACCACCAGATCGGTTCGTCCACGCCGTTGTCGGCAATAAAAAAACGCACGTTTGCGTGCGACGTGGGCACCATCGGATTGCGCGGGTGAATGACCAGCGACACGCCCATGGCCTGAAAACTGCGCCCTGCCAGACTGGCGTTGCGCTGCGTGGCCGAGGCGGGCATAGAGTCACCGCGGATGTTTGAAAACAGCACGCCGGCTTTTTCAAACACGTCGCCGCCGGCCAGCACGCGGCTGTCGCCGCCGCCGCCCTGTTCGCGTTCCCAGACGTCGGATTCGAATCGCGCCGTGGGTTCAAACGCCTCCAGCGACTCGCAGATGTGCTGCTGAAGCTGGCGGAGCATGCGATCGACTTTCTCTGGATTGATGGTCGTCATGGTCGGACCTTAGCTCGAAAAGAGGGCCTTGTCGCCTCGTATTTAGCGAGGGTGCCGTGTCGTGCGCAGAATGCTGACGAGCTCGACAGAGGGCAGGATAGTGATACGGCCAGACTCATCACAGACCGTCATCCCGCCCGCAGAACCTTGTCGGTGCGGCTGTCGATGATGCGTGACGGACGAGTCGAATCGCCTAAAGAACCGCTCACAATATGATCGATGCCCGACGGAAACTGTCGACGCAGCTGCAGCACGTTGAGAGCGGGCGGTTTGCCGCTGACGTTGGCGCTCGTTGAGATCAGTGCGTCACCAAACGCCGCGCACAGCTTCTGGCACACCGGGTGGTCGGGGATCCGCAGCGCGACGGTATCGCGGCCGCCGGTCACCAGCGGGTGTAGTCCTGTCGTGGGCACTACCCAGGTGGTTGGCCCGGGCCAGGATTGGTGGAGTTTTCTAACGAGCGCGTCGTCAGGGCTGTCAATGTAGCGCAGGGCTACGTCAATGGAGCCGCAGATAAGGATGAGGCCGAGTTTTGGAGAACGGTGCTTCAACTTGAGCAGTTGGTCGAGCACAAGCTCATTGTGCGGATCGCAGCCGAGACCGTACACGGCTTCGGTGGGGTAGGCGATGATGCCGCCGCTTTTAACGACATTGGCCGCCATCGAATACTTGAAGCGCTGCGCCACGCTATTCCCCCGTTACATGCTGACGGTCTGCTGAACCGTCAGGAAGCGTCCTTTTTGCCGGTTTTCTTGGCGGTCTTTTTCTTCGCGGCTTTCTTCTTCGTCACCTTTTTCTTGGCCACTTTCTTTTTGGTTTTCTTTTTGGCCTTTTTCTTGGTCACTTTCTTTTTCTTCGAGACCTTCTTTTTGGTCGTTGCCTTTTTCTTGGCCGCGGCCTTCTTGGTCACTTTCTTTTTCTTCTTGCGTCCGCGGCGCACAGGCGCTTTTTCAAGCAGCTCGATGCACTGTTCCAGCGTCAGTTCCTTGGGATCCGTGTCTTTCGGTACGCGGGCGTTCTTTTCTTTGTTCGTGATGTACGGTCCGTAGCGGCCGTTCAAAATCTGAATGCCGTTCTCGCCTTCATCAGGCCATTCCTGGATCAACCGGTTCGCGTCTTCAATTTTCTTGATGGCTACCAGTTCAAGGGCACGTTCCAGCGTGATGCTGTATGGGTCATCAACCGGGCCTTCTTCGTCTTTTTTCTTGCGAATGGAAACGTACTTGCTGCCATATTTAACGTACGGACCAAACGGGCCGATACTTGTGGAGATGGCTTCGCCTTCCGGTGATTCGCCCAGCTTGCGCGGCAGCTTGAACAGCTCCAGCGCTTCTTCGAGCTGTACGGTGTCCATTTTCAGGCCTTCGCGCAGTCCGGCAAATTTGGGTTTGTCCTCGTCGTCGCGTGTGCCAATTTGCACAAACGGTCCGTAGCGACCCATGCGCACGCTGACCGGCTTGCCGCTCTTCGGGTCGGTGCCGAGGATGCGTGCCTGTACGGCTTCATCACGACTGACGGACTGTTCTTTATCAACCACCAGCTCTTCAAACGGCTTCCAGAAGCCATCGAGCAGCGGCACCCAGTCTTTTTCGCCACGTGAGACCGCATCAAGGTCATCTTCGAGCTTGGCGGTGAAGTCGTAGTCAACATAGCGCGTGAAATGCGCCGTTAAGAAGGTGTTCACAATCTTGCCGACGTCGGTTGGAATAAACCGGCGTTTGTCCATTTCGACGTATTCGCGTTTTTGCAGCGTACTGATAATGCTCGCGTACGTTGACGGACGGCCGATGCCGTACTCTTCCAGCGTTTTCACCAGGCTCGCTTCCGAGAAGCGCGGTGGCGGCTCGGTGAAGTGCTGTTCCGGGCGAACGGCCAGCAGGTCAATGACTTCGCCTTCTTCCATCGGCGGAAGAATCTTGTCGTCGTCGGCCTCATGGCCTTTGTCGCTCTGGTACACCCGCAGGAAGCCAGGCTCAACCAGCACCGAACCGTTGGCACGGAAGCGGGACGTAGACTCGCCGTTCTCGCCGGGCGCCAGATCGGCGGCTACGGTATCGAACACGGCGGGCACCATCTGACTGGCCATCGTGCGCTTCCAGATCAGGTCGTACAGCTTGAACTGATCAGGCTCGAGGAATTTCTTGATCTCGGACGGAATACGCGCCGCGGCGGTGACCCGGATGGCTTCGTGAGCCTCCTGGGCGTTCTTCGCCTTGGTTTTGTAGACGTTGGCTGCCTCGGGGACGTATTCGGCGCCGTACTTACTGCCAATCACGTCGCGCAGTTCGGCAATCGCGTCCTGAGACAGCGTCACCGAGTCAGTACGCATGTAGGTGATCAGGCCGACTTCGCCGTCACCAACGTCGATACCCTCATACAGCTTTTGGGCTGTGCGCATGGTGCGCTGGGCGGTAAAGCCGAGCTTGCGCGAGGCCTCCTGCTGGATGGTCGACGTGGTAAACGGGGCGACCGGGCTGCGGCGGCGCTTTTTCTTGTCGATCTTGACGACTTTCAGCTTGCCGTTGGCCTCGGCCGTCAGCGTTTTCTCAACCGCGAACGCCGTTTCTTCATTCTCGAAGCTGAACTGCTTCACTTTCTCGCCCTTATACTGGATCAGGCGCGTAATAAACTGCTTCTTGTCTTTGGTGACGTCACCTTCAACGCTCCAGTACTCGCGCGGTACAAAGGCGTCGATTTCCTTCTCGCGCTCGCAAATCAGACGAAGCGCGGGGCTCTGGACGCGGCCAGCCGACAATCCGCGACGGATTTTCTTCCACAGCAGCGGCGACAGGTTAAAGCCGACGAGGTAGTCGAGGGCGCGCCGGGCCTGCTGGGCGTTAATCAGCTCGCTGGACAGCTGTCCGGGGTGATCGATGGCCTGACGTACGGCGGTTTTGGTGATCTCGTGGAACACCACGCGAAAAATCTCTTTGTTTTCGAGCTTGCCGCGCTCTTTGAGCAGCTCGACCAAGTGCCACGAAATGGCTTCCCCTTCGCGATCGGGGTCAGTCGCGAGATACAGAATGTCGGCTTTTTTCAGAGCGCGTTCAATCGCTTCGACGTGTTTTTCGTTTCGCTCAATGATCTGATACTTCATCGAGTAGTTGCTGTCGGTGTCGACGGCCCCTTCCTTGGGTATCAAATCCCGCACGTGGCCGTACGATGCCAGCACCTCAAAGCCGCGACCAAGATATTTCTTGATGGTTTTGGCTTTGGCGGGAGATTCAACAATGACGAGACTATTGGTCATGTCGTCCTTTATTCATATCGAAGCTGAGAGAGCCGCCAGCCAAAAGGCCGGCAATTCTGAAAATCACCCGCAAAATCAACGAGCAACAAGGTCCGTACTCAGGCACCCGAACCGTAAACGGTCGGGAGGGCGCTCAAGTCGCGGTTAGAGAACATAATGGAAATTGGAGGCGTGATCAATGCGGACGAACGCGTAGCCGGTATCTGACTAGTGGACGGTGCCCACATTTTGCTCAAATACAAGGTCTTCCATGCGGGCGTAGGCGTCTTCCTGGCCCGGCTGCGTAAACAGCACCATGAGAACCACCCATTTGATGTCGTCGAGATCAATATCGCGCTCGCCGAGCGCAAAAATGCGGTCGAGTACACGTTCTCGCTGGGTGGTGTTGAGAATACCGATTTGTTCGAGATAGACGATATAGCCGCGGCACTCTACGTCAATGCGCTGGCACTCACGCCCGTTGAATATCCGCATGGAATTCGGCTGGGGCGCGTAATCGCTCTCGTTGTTGAAATCCCCCAAATCGTCGAGCCATTCAAGCGCATGGTTGATGACACGGTTATTAAAGCCGGCCAGTTCAAGTTCGCTGCGCAGAATATTACGGTCAGGCTCGGGTTCGATGTCTTCGCCTATGTAGGTTTCGAAGAGGTACATCAACACATCTAAAACCGACTCTTTCATTTATTCTCCTTCTTATCGGCTCGCCTGTAGCGACCGCCATCGGTTATTAAAACGTGACCTTGCAGTTCTAAGATCAGGAGCATGGAGGAAACCGCATCCGCCGTCAATCCGGTTCGGGAGCAGAGCTGGTTAATGGTGCTCGGTTCATAACCGAGACTATGTAAAAGTAAGGCCTGATCCTCGCTGAGCGAGGGCTCGGAGCCTTCGTTTGCAGGTCCTGATGAGTCATTATCGTCAAGTGCAGATTGAGTCAGCTGGCCGAGCTCGCCGAGGACGTCGCTGCCCGACTCCACCAGACGAGCGCCGTCTTTGATCAGCCGGTGGCAGCCCCGCGCCATGGGGTTGTGGATCGATCCAGGCACGGCAAAGATCTCGCGATCCTGCTCTCCGGCGTAGCGCGCCGTTATTAACGAGCCGCTGCGAAAGGCCGCTTCAACCACCAGTACGCCTACCGACAGCCCGCTGATGATGCGGTTTCGCTGCGGAAAATTACCTTTGTGTGGAGGGGTTTGGGTTGAAAACTCGCTGACCAGCGCGCCGCGTTCGGCAATCTCGGTGGCCAGTTCGATATGACTCTTGGGATACACACTGTCGAGACCCGTTCCACACACGGCCACCGTAAGTCCGGAGGATGCGAGCGCGCCGCGATGACTCGCCGCATCGATGCCTAGCGCCAGTCCACTGGTAATACCAAAACCCGCTTCGGCCAGGAAGTGAGCGAAGGCAGCGGCGTTTTCCTCACCCTGTTTGGTCGGATTGCGGCTGCCCACCATGGCAATCTGGGGATGATTTAACAGTTCGAGCTCACCGACCACATACAGACCCAGCGGCGGATCCGGAATCCTGGCCAACATGGCGGGATACTGCGCGCTGCCATGCGGCACAAAATGATGGTTGGGATGTTCGAGCCACTTGAGGTCCGCCTCGAGCGCCGCCGCGTCAAACTGCCGCAGTTCCGCCGCGGTTTCCGCCGGAATCCCAAGGTCAATCAGCGACGGCTGATCGAGCTCGATCGCCCGCCTGGCGCCACCGGCGTGTTGAACAAGTTCAAGCGCACGACGCCGGGACAATCCGGCGGTGTGTTTCAGGACGAGCCAGGGATGAAGGTCGGTAGTCAAAGTGAGCCTGTGGTTGGGACGAGAGCCGGAAGACGGCGTAGTGAAGCACTGCGTCTGGGATTGTGGCGCCCGAACCCTGTGGACACAAGGTTATTAATCTGCTGGATTGGCCTTAAATCTGCGGGCCGGTGCGAGAGCGGCGCACATCGGCTGGAACAACCCGTCAGCCTGCTTCCGGCCGGCGGGCCGAGTCAGGGCTGTGCGGGGCGTGCCCCCTCGTTTATGCTTCCAGTCATGCCTCATCAACAGCATGTGAATACGTTGCTCGCTCTGGCCGACGCTGTGCCGGAGCTGATTGCCGACGCGCTGCCCTCCGAGGCGCGCCAGGCGGCGATTGCGCGCGGCTCGCTGCGACCCGACGAAGATGACCTTGTGGGCTACTGGTTCTCCCGTTTCCTGACATTGCGTGAGGAGCTGTGGGAACTGCTCGGCGACATGGATGAAGAGGTGACGGTGCCGCTCAAGGAGATCAAGCTGCACAGCGACTGGCGCGCTTTTATCATTGGCTTTGCCGCCGCCTGTCTGCTCGTGAGGCTGGACCGCTTTTTGGTGTTTGAGTTTGCCAGTGACGGCCAGATTCAGCGCAAGCTCAACGAAGCCTTTCCCGAGTACCGCATTCCGCGCAAGCAGTTCAGCCATATTTTCTCGGCGTATTCGGATCCGGCCACCATGTTTCGGCTGTATGCGGCTATCCGTTTCTTAAAGAAAAACGCGAAGTATCGCGAGGCGCTCAAGAACGACGCGCTGGTCGCGCCGGTGATTGAACGACTGCCGGAGATGGAAGGGTATCTGGATATCAGCAAGCGCTCGTATCTGCGCCGGCTGATTCAGTTCATCAAGCACAAGTGGCGTCGCCGCGGGGCGTCCGCGCGCGATCAGACCATGTTCGCCGTGTTTGAGGCGGGCGGTCGGATGGCGGCCAAAATGAATCCGGGCAATACCAAGCAGGTAACCGGGGAAGTGCTTGCCACCATCAGCGAGCAGCTGCTGCCGGGTGATGTGCTGGTGACGCGGCACCGCTATGCGCTGACCAATTTCTTCTTGCCGGGCACCTGGCCGCACGCCGCGCTGTATGTGGGCACACCCGAACAGCGCGAGGCGTTAGGTGTGCGCGTGCCGCCGCCGGTCGAGCATCGATGGCGCGGCGACAAGTGCACGCTGGAAGCGCTGCGTGACGGCGTACTGTTTCGGCCGCTGGCAAACACGCTGCGCGTGGACGCGTTTGTGGTGGTCAGGCCCAACACCACCGAAGACGGGCTGCGGCAGGCCATCGAGCGAGTGGTGAAGCACGAAGGCAAAATGTATAACTTCGACTTCGATTTTTTTACGTCGGACCGGCTCGTGTGTACGGAAGTCATTTATCGGGCGTTTGACGGCGTAGAAGGGTTTCAGATGCCGCTGGTGGAGCGGGCCGGTCGTCACACGCTGACGGCCGAGGACATTCTGGATCTTGCGATTGATACGAACATGTTCGACGTGTTCGCCACGTTCGGGTATCCGCACGAAGAACCGGTGTTCAGCTATCACGACGAAGCAAAGCAGGTCATTGAAAAAAGCTATCGGTCTTCATGATTACTGACTACAAGCTACTAACGTCTGACGTCAGATTTCGAGCTTCGAGCTTCGAGCTGGAACTAGGAACTTGGCAGTAGGCATCGCGACTAAAGTCGCTCCCACAGACAGTCAATCAATAGGCGGCTAATCCACACACAGCCAATCCACACACAGCAAATCCACAGACAGCCAAGAGGGTGGACAATTCACCTGTGGGAGCGGCTTCAGCCGCGACTT
>CAWUKD010000114.1:0-12379 GCA_963922815.1 uncultured Gammaproteobacteria bacterium | reverse complement strand
GCGCAAGACCAGCGGGGGCCCGGGGGCGCAGCCCCCGGTAAGGGGGTGTGGGGGTTTAACCCCCACCGCTTCTAATTTTTGCCTGCGTTCTGGTCCAGTACCCGCTGGGCGTCGGCGGCCAGGTCCTGAAGGTCCAGCTGTTTGTAGGCTTCGATCTGGATGCGCAGTGCTTCGAGCACGGCTTCGGTTTCCTGGAATTCATCGACAACGCGCTTGGCCCGATTGGCGGCGGCGATATACGCGCCTCGGCGAAGGTAGTAGTCGGCAACGTCAATTTCGTAATAGGCCATTGCATTGCGCAGATAGACCATGCGCTGGCGGGCGTCTTCGGCCCACTCGCTCTCCGGAAAGCGCTGCAGGAGGGTCGTGAAAGCGTCAAACGATTTGGCGGCTTTGTCCTGGGGTCGCGAGTAGGGGCTGACGCGAAAAAGTCGTTCGATGGAGTTCAGTCCGGGCGGAAAATTGGCCAATCCGCGCATGTAGTAGGCGTAATCGACTTTTGGATGGCGCGGATTCTCCCGGATGAAGCGCGTTGCCGTTTCGATGGCGCTTTCGGAATTGTTGCTGCGGAAATGGGCATACATGAGATCGAGCTGTCCCTGACGCGTAAATTCGCTGAACGGGAAGCGGACTTCCAGAATCTCGTACAGCCGGATGGCGCGCCGGAAGTTGTTGTTTTCCATGTATTGCTTTGACCGGTCGTACAATTTTTCAGCAGTCAGACGATTGCCTTCACGGGCAGCATCGTCGGAATCCTGGCTGGCGCAGCCGCCAATCGTCAGTAGCAAGAGTACAGCCAGCACGTAGCCGAGACGCGTCTGGAGACCGGTGGTGAGCGCGGGGTGGGACAGTGACTTCATAAACCAATCGTTCCTGGTGGGGCGTTGGGCGGCAGTATACCGTAAACTCGCGCCATGGCAGACGTTCGAGAACTCACGGGGCAAGTCCCCGAAAGCGCCAGTGGTTTACGTCTTGACCGGGCGCTGGCCCAGTTGTTCCCTGAATTTTCCCGTAATCGGCTCAAGGCCTGGATTCTGGAAGGTCAGGTACAGGTGGGTGGGGAGCAGCGACGGCCCAAAGACGTAGTCTACGCCGGCGAAACAATCCACATTTCGGTGACGGTGGAGGATGAGCCGGGCCTGCAGGCGCAGGCAATGGATCTGGCGATTCTTTATCAGGATGAGCACTTGCTGGTGGTTAACAAACCCGCCGGACTGGTGGTGCATCCCGGTGCCGGAAACCCGGGCGGAACGCTGGTCAACGGATTGTTGCATTACGATCCAAAGCTGTTCGATTTGCCGCGGGCGGGATTGATTCATCGTCTTGATAAGGATACGTCCGGCGTCCTCGTGATCGCGCGCACTCTGGAAGCGCATACGAGGCTAACGGCGGCGATGCAGGCGCGCGAGATTGAGCGCAATTACCTGGCGATATGTGCCGGAAGGCTGTCCGCTGGAGGTACCGTGGATGAGCCCATAGGGCGCCATGACGGAGACCGTACGCGCATGACCGTGCGTACGGGCGGACGACACGCGGTAACGCATTACACCGTGCTCGAACGCTATCGGGGGAACACTCTGGTCGCGGTAAAGCTGGAAACGGGACGAACGCACCAGATTCGCGTGCACTTTGCTCACATCGGTCATCCCCTTGTCGGAGACCGAACGTATGGCCGACCTACGTTTCCTCGCGGCGCGACGCCGGAATTACTGGCCTTGCTGAAGGCATTCGACCGGCAGGCGCTGCACGCTCACAAGCTTGCATTTGAGCATCCTGTGACTTCGGCGCCTGTCGAGGTCTCCACCAGGCCGCCCGCTGATTTTCGGGCGCTGTGTGTTGCGCTTCGCGATGACGCGAAAGACATCGACAGTGACTGAGGGTGAGTTCAGCCTGCCGGTGATCACGGCCGATTGGGAGGCGCCTTCGTCTGTGGTGGCGCTGACGACCACCCGGGCCGGGGGCGTCAGTGCGCCGCCGTTTGATGCGCTGAATCTGGGGGCTCATGTCGACGATGATCCTGACGCCGTCAGGCGCAATCGCGAACGGATTCAGTCTGGCCTGAGATTGCCTTCGGCTCCGATCTGGTTGAGTCAGATGCATGGGTCGCGGGTGGCAGAGGTGGCCATCAATACTCAAGGTTCAATCCCTGAAGCCGACGCTGCTGTGACCCGCCAGCGCGGCTGCGTACTGGCAATCATGACCGCGGACTGTCTGCCAGTAGTGCTGTGTTCTCCCGATTTCCAGGTGATCGCTGCGGTGCACGGCGGATGGCGCAGCCTTGCCGCCGACATTCTGCAAAACGCGGTGCTGGCGATGGACTGTCCTTCGCATTCCGTTCACGCGTGGCTGGGGCCGGCGATTGGCCCGGACTGCTTTGAGGTAGGAGGCGAGGTGCGTGATCAGTTCGTGGCGCAGGATGAGCAGATGGCCGGGTGCTTCAGGGCCAATGACCGGCAGCGCTTTATGGCTGACATCTATGCTATCGCCCGACGCTCCCTGACGACGCTCGGCGTCAATCAAATCAGCGGCGGGGGTCTGTGTACGTATTCGGATTCCGACCGGTTTTATTCGTATCGGCGCACCCCCGAAACCGGACGCATGGCAACCCTGGCCTGGATGCGGCCGTGACCCGGACGCAAAACGGCGTTAGCATGCACGCTGAATCAAACAGGTCATTCTACCCCTATGGATAACACGCTTTTCTGGATCATTCTGTTTACGGCGCTCGGCGGAATGCTGTCTGCGGCGCTGGCCGGTGGGTTTCTGCTGGTGCCAACAAGCGTTAGACGCAAGACGGTGCCCTATCTGGTCAGCTTTGCAACCGGAGCGCTTCTGGGTGCGGCCCTGCTGGGTCTGTTGCCCCACGCTATTGAAGAGGCCGGCACGGAAAATCTGCATCGTATCGGAGTGGCGGTGCTGGCCGGAATCCTGTTGTTTTTTATTTTGGAAAAGCTGGTGCTTTGGCGGCACTGTCATTTTGACGAGTGCGAAGCTCATGGTCCCAGCGACGATCATCGTGACCAGTCAACGGCTCAGATGATTCTGGTCGGCGACGGCCTGCATAATTTCCTGGACGGGTTGCTGATTGGTGCGGCCTTTCTGACCGACTTCGAGCTTGGCGTGGTGACCACCATGGCGGTCGTCGCCCACGAGATACCGCAGGAGATTGGCGATGTCGCTGTATTGCTTGAGGCGGGATACAGCAAAGCCAAAGTGATGCTGCTCAACGTGCTGGTCAGTTTCACTACGGTCATCGGTGGTGTCATTGCGTGGGCCTGGCTGGAGCAGGCAGAAGCCGTACGGCCGTACGTAATTGCCGTTGCGGCCTCCAGTTTTCTGTACGTGGCGGTAGCCGATCTGATACCGGGGTTGCATCGCAAGGTTGGCGGTTTTGCCAGTGTTTCTCAGGTGTTATTTATCGGCCTTGGCGTTGCGGTGATCTTCTTCAGTCACTCATCCATGCACACCTGAGATCAGGTCGGGCTCTTGAATTCTCCTGGGTTGGCCTCAGATCCAGTGCATTATCAAAGCTATTGAGGTCGCATCATGCGCATGGACAAATTAACCAGCAAGTTCCAGATGGCACTGGCGGACGCCCAGTCTCTGGCGCTTGGTAAAGATCACCAGTTTATCGAACCCGCTCACCTGATGGTGGCCATGCTCGATCAGCAGGGGGGATCTACGCGCCAGCTCCTGGCCAAGGCCGGGGTCAACGTCAATCTGTTACGCTCAAGGCTCGGTGACTCGCTCGATCAGATCGCGAGCGTCACTGGCGTGGGTGGTGACATTCATCTGTCCAATGATCTTGGCAAGCTGCTCAATCAGTGCGACAAGTTTGCGCAGAAACGCAATGACTCTTACATTTCAAGCGAGCTGTTTTCGCTGGCTGCGGTTGAAGACAAGGGAAGCCTTGGTCGACTGCTCAAAGAGTGTGGCGCTATCAAGGAAGCGCTGAACAAGGCGGTCGAAGAGCTGCGCGGCGATAATGTCGTCGATGATCCCAATGCGGAAGATTCGCGACAGGCCCTTGAAAAGTACACGCTGGATGTCACCGAAAAAGCCGAGCAGGGAAAGCTGGATCCGATCATCGGTCGGGATTCGGAGATTCGCCGAACGATACAGGTGCTACAGCGCCGTACCAAGAATAACCCGGTTCTTATCGGTGAGCCTGGCGTGGGTAAAACCGCCATTGTTGAAGGTCTGGCTCAGCGGATTGTGAACGGCGAGGTGCCGGAAGGACTGCGTAGCAAACGTATCCTGTCGCTCGACCTGGGCGCGCTGGTCGCCGGTGCGAAATTCCGCGGTGAATTTGAAGAACGCCTTAAAGCGCTGCTGGCTGACCTGGCCAAGCAGGAAGGCGAGATTATCCTGTTTATTGATGAGCTCCACACGATGGTGGGTGCCGGTCGCGCCGACGGTGCGATGGATGCCAGCAACATGCTCAAGCCCGCCCTGGCGCGCGGCGAGCTGCACTGTGTAGGTGCCACTACCACCGACGAGTATCGCAAGTACATTGAGAAAGACGCGGCTTTGGCGCGCCGGTTCCTGACGATCATGGTGGATGAACCGACGGTGGAAGATACGGTAGCCATCCTGCGCGGTCTCAAGGAGCGGTATGAGGTTCACCACGGGGTGAACATTACGGATCCGGCGATCATCAGCGCGGCGACGCTGAGTCACCGCTACATTTCCGACCGCCAGCTGCCCGATAAGGCCATTGATCTGATCGACGAGGCGGCGTCTCGTATTCGCATGGAAATTGATTCCAAGCCCGAAGCCATGGATCAGCTGGAGCGGCGCCTGATCAAACTCAAAATCGAGCGTGAGTCGCTGATCAAAGAGGACGATGAAGCCTCTTTGAAGCGACTGGAAGAACTGGAATCAAAAATCAGTCAGGTCGAAGGAGAGTACGCGGATCTCGAGGAAATCTGGAAAGCCGAAAAACTGAGCGTTGAAGGCTCGGCCAAAATCAGGGAGCAGCTGGAGCAGGCGCGCATTGCCCTTGAAACCGCGCACCGTGCCGGCGATCTTGCACGCATGTCCGAGCTTCAGTATGGCCGTATTCCCGAGCTTGAGAAACAGCTTGAAGCCTCAGAGGGCGTGGAGCACATCGAAACTACGCTGCTCAGAAACGAGGTGACGGAAATTGAAGTTGCCGACGTCGTGGCCAAGTGGACCGGTATTCCCGTCGATCGCATGATGGAGGGCGAGCGCGAAAAGCTGCTGCGTATGGAAGGCGAGCTTGGCAACCGCGTGATCGGTCAGCAGGAGGCGCTGGTCTCGGTGTCGAACGCCGTACGCCGCGCGCGCGCGGGGCTGAACGATCCCAAACGTCCCAATGGTTCCTTCCTGTTTCTTGGGCCAACCGGTGTCGGTAAGACTGAGCTGTGCAAAGCGCTGGCCGAATTTCTGTTTGATTCCGAAGACGCGCTCATTCGCATCGATATGTCCGAGTTTATGGAAAAGCATTCCGTGGCACGACTGATCGGTGCTCCTCCCGGCTACGTCGGTTATGACGAGGGTGGTTATCTGACGGAAGCCGTTCGGCGCAAACCGTATTCGGTCATTTTGCTCGACGAGGTCGAAAAGGCGCACCACGATGTGTTCAATATTCTGCTTCAGGTACTGGACGACGGGCGCCTGACCGACGGCCAGGGGCGCACCGTAGATTTTCGTCACTGTGTCGTCATTATGACTTCAAACCTCGGTTCCCAGATAATTCAGGACCTTGCCGGTGAAGATAACTATGACGCGATGAAGAGCGCGGTCATGGAGGTCGTCGGGCAGCACTTCAGGCCTGAGTTTATTAACCGGATCGACGACACCGTGGTCTTTCATCCGCTCGGTCGCGATGAGATTCGCCAGATTGTTGATATTCAGATCGGCACGCTGTCGAAGCGCCTGGGCGAGCGCGAGCTGGGGCTGACGCTGACCGATGCGGCCCGGGACCTGCTCGGTGACGCCGGGTTTGACCCGGTGTACGGGGCACGACCTCTGCGCAGGGCAATTCAGCAGCGGCTGGAAAACCCGCTGGCCCAGCGAATCCTGGCGGGCTCCTTCGCGCCCGGTGATTTGATTGAGGTGGATGTGCAAGATGGCGCACTGGCATTTGAAAAATCCGTGCGTCACTGACACACTCCCGCCTCGGATTTTGGAGCCAACACCATGCCCATTTATGAATACCAGTGCACTGACTGCGGACACGAGTTTGACGAGCTGCAGAAAATGGACGACGAGCCGTTAACCGATTGCCCGGAGTGCGCGAAAGCGTCGCTGGTCAAGCTGGTGTCGGCTCCCAGTTTTCGGCTGAAAGGGTCGGGCTGGTACGAGACCGACTTCAAGAAAGATAATCGCAAGAATCTGGCTGATGATACCGGCAGCACCAAGGACGCCGCGTCTGATGCCAAGCCGAAAGCCGACAAGGCGGAGAAAAAGAAGGACGCACCCGCCAAGAGCGAATCGAAGCCGGAGAAAAAGCCGGCCGCGCCTTCGAAGGACTAGAGGCGTATCAGTCGGCCCTGCGCCTGAGCCACGCAGGAATTCCGCCATTCTTCATGAGTTCGTCGAAGGCCGGCGTATGAAAGGTCGGGGTGTCGGTCTCCACCACGTCAATGCGCACTATCTGCCCCTGGGCGTCGCGGTGAACCACCGATTTGAGTGATTTGGGTTTTTTCGATTCGGATTGCATCAGCAGTATTCCAATGATTTCAAGGTTTTCGGTTTTGTCGCTGTCCGGTCAGGTGCCTGGGGTCGCCAGCTGACGTATTGACCGGCAATAACCGGGGGCACTGCTATCGGTCACCTGGGTTTTTAACACGTTTCAGGGTCATCCTGAACGCCGGGATAATTGCACCATAGCACTGGCATCACAGACCCGGTCTGGTGGTTTCATCGCAAACACAGGCCCAATACCTGATACCGCCTTCAGGGGCTG
The DNA here is from genome assembly GCA_963922815.1 of uncultured Gammaproteobacteria bacterium. Lineage (GTDB taxonomy): Bacteria > Pseudomonadota > Gammaproteobacteria > Steroidobacterales > SZUA-146 > SZUA-146. Next base: position 5,445 of record CAWUKD010000114.1, on the reverse strand, counting down.
TATTCTGCGGGCATCTTACTTGCGCAACGCATGAGCACCCCGTACCATTCTCCGACTTTTGCTGCTCTGCCGTATGACCGCGGCGCAGCGTTATCTGGTTACCTGAGAAACTAACATGCGTACTCATTATTGCGGTGAAGTGACCGCCGAGCTTCTGGATCAAACTGTGACTGTCTGTGGATGGGTGCATAACCGTCGTGATCACGGCGGCGTCATTTTTATGGACTTGCGTGATTCGAAAGGTTTGCTTCAGGTGGTGGTCGATCCGGATACGCCCGAGATCTTTGCGATTGCCGAACAGGTACGCAGCGAGTACGTATTGCAAATCACAGGCCGTGTTCGCACGCGCCCCGACGGCCAGATTAATTCGAATATACCAACCGGCGAAATCGAGGTTCTGGCCAAGGATCTGGTGCTGCTGAACAAGTCGAAAACACCACCGATTCAGCATGAGGACAACCCGGGTGAAGAGCTGCGGCTCAAGTATCGCTATCTCGACCTGCGGCGCGACGAAATGCAGGGGCGGTTACGCCTGCGTGCACGAGTTGCCAAGGCCTTGCGTAACTATCTTGACGATCGGGACTTTGTTGAAGTTGAAACACCCATGCTGACCCGTGCGACGCCTGAGGGTGCGCGCGACTATCTGGTGCCTTCGCGAACGCATCCGGGTAGTTTTTTCGCGTTGCCCCAGTCACCACAGCTGTTCAAGCAGCTGCTGATGATGTCCGGTCTCGATCGTTACTATCAAATCGTCAAGTGCTTCCGCGACGAAGACCTGCGCGCCGATCGTCAACCTGAATTTACCCAGCTTGATATCGAAACGTCGTTTATGTCCGAAGCCGATATCATGGCGACGTTTGAAGAAATGATGCGCTTCGTGTTTAAAGAGGTGATGAACGTCGAACTGCCGAGTCCGTTTCCGCAGATGAGCTATGACGAAGCGATGAGTCGCTATGGCAGCGACAAGCCCGATTTGCGTATCGACTACGAGCTGATTGGCGTGTCTGACCTGATGACCAACGTCGAATTCAAAGTGTTTGCCGGTCCGGCCAACGACCCCAAAGGACGCGTCGCTGCACTGTGTGTGCCTGGCGGATCTGCGTTCACGCGCAAAGTGCTCGATGAGTACGGAAAATTTGTTGGTCGTTACGGCGCCAAAGGGCTTGCCTACATTAAAGTGAACGATGTGGCTGCGGGGCGGGATGGCCTGCAAAGCCCGATCGTTAAAAACCTGACCGACGAGGCGCTGGCAGGGGTTGTTGAGAGAACCGGCGCCAAAGACGGAGACGTGATCTTCTTCGGCGCGGACAGCGCGCGCGTCGTCAACGATGCACTCGGTGCATTACGTATCAAGCTTGCCGAAGATCTCGGCACGATTAAAGAAGGATGGGCCCCGCTGTGGGTGATCGATTTCCCGATGTTTGAATGGGACGATCGCTCAAATCGCTGGGCTGCACTGCATCACCCGTTTACCGCTCCGCGCGTTGATGACGTGAACGCATTGCAGGCCGCTCCGGGTGACAGCGTGTCACGAGCCTACGACATGGTTCTGAACGGCAGTGAAATCGGCGGCGGGTCTGTGCGTATCCACGACCAGACCATGCAGGATGCGGTCTTCAAGCTGCTGGGCATCGACGACGAAGAAGCCAATGAAAAATTCGGCTTCCTGCTTGAAGCGCTGCAGTATGGGTGTCCTCCTCATGGCGGAATTGCCTTTGGGCTGGATCGATTGGTCACGCTGATGGCTGGCGTGGACAGTATTCGTGAAGTGATTGCGTTTCCAAAAACCCAGACCGCGCACTGTCCGTTAACCAATGCTCCAGGGCCGGTGCCCGCGGAATCCTTGCAGGAACTGTCCATTCGGGTGCGCAAGCCGGTAACCGATCAGTAGACGCCCCGGACAGGGACACGCATCACAGTGTGGTCAGAGTGATATCTCTGGCCCTAATGCATAAAGGCCGAAGTACCACACCCCGGAGAAGCGCAGATAGCAGAATCTGAGTTTCTGGCGAGGCAGTGCTTCGGCCTTTTCTATGGTCGCCGTTTCAGGGCAGAGGATAAATACCAATCGCAGAAACAAAAGTGGGGGCGCAAGGCCCCCACCGGATGATCGTGTAACGCCAGTCTACTGAGCGTTGGCGATCGATATGTTGTACACGTTGGCTTCGCGCGACGCGTCCATTACCCGGATCAGCGTATCCGTGTTGGATTCTTTATCAGGCATGATCACAACTGTGGCTTCCGGCATCTCGGCGTTCAGACGCTCGATGTTTGCAGTGACGCGGCGGATGTCCGTTTTGCGGCGATTTACCCAGATACCGTTGTTGGGGCCGATGGTGATCAGGATGTTGTCCTTCTCTTCCTTCGTAACGGCTTCCTGATTATCGGGTCGGCTGACGTCGAGGCCGCTTTCTTTCACGAAAGTCGCGGTCACGATAAAGAAGATCAGCAGAATAAACACCACGTCCAGCATGGGCGTAATGTCGATTTCGGATTCTTCTACTTCTTCTACTTCACCTAAATGTCGTTTCATTGTGCGTGCTCCTCGTCACTCGCCGCTTTGTTAAGCCTGTCGACCGCAGCCAGACAGGCGATAAAGCATAATCGGGTTTTCGGGCGTTTGCCAATATTCCTGACGAAAAATCTTGTAACGGCTGTGCGGTCAGTGCCGGCATGGATTTGAATGTTGCGTTGTCAGAAATCGATGGCGACTCAGCGTGCCTAGTATTCGCTTAATGTGAGCCGCGACGGTCTGTTGTCTGAACGCCGAAAGTGTATTTACGAAGTTCTACGTAGATAGTAGTGGAGTGGCCAATCATTTTAAAGCTGCGTTGCAGCATCCTGGCGATACAGGCCGGGCTATCAGGGTTATGCGCAATTTTCGACGTTATCGAACTCAGTCTGCTTTCTCGCTGAGCGTCTTGAGTCGGTAGAGCGCGTCGAGTGCGTCTTTGGGCGTTAGCTCGTCAGGATTGAGTTCAGTGACGGCAAGATCCACGGCGGACGGTACCTGTTCTTCAACTTCGATGTCGTCACCCGAGAAGTCCAGCTGTACCTGCGGCGAGTTCGGATCGCTGTGAGACTGTTTTTCAAGCGCCGACAGATATTTGCGGGCTCGCGTGATGGTGGCGCCCGGAACACCGGCCAGCCTGGCTACCTGCAGTCCGTAACTCTGATTCGCCGGTCCCGGTTTGACGCTGTGCATAAACACCAGCCTGTTGCCGTGTTCGGTTGCGTCCAGATGCACGTTGGCGACGGTATGAAGCTGGTCCGCGAGCTGGGTCAGCTCAAAGTAGTGTGTGGCAAACAGCGTAAACGCGCGCACGCGCTCGGCCATATCGTGCGCACAGGCCCACGCCAGCGACAGGCCGTCAAACGTGCTGGTGCCGCGGCCGATTTCATCCATGAGCACAAGGCTGTGCTCTGTTGCCGAGTTTAGTATCAGTGCGGTCTCGGTCATTTCGACCATGAACGTTGAGCGGCCGCTTGCCAGGTCATCGCTGGCGCCAATGCGCGTGAATATGCGATCGATCGGACCAAGTCGGGCACGGGATGCCGGTACAAACGAACCGATGTGCGCCATCAGCACGATAAGCGCGGTTTGCCGCATATAGGTCGACTTGCCGCCCATGTTGGGCCCCGTAACTATCAGCATGCGTCGCTGAGCGTTAAAGCGTACGTCGTTGGGAACGAAGTCGGTATCCAGTGAGGACTCAACGACCGGATGCCGGCCCTGCTCGATGTCCACGCAGGGCTCGTTCGTCAGTTCAGGTCGGCAATAACCGGAAGCCGCGGCGTGTGACGCGAAGCTCGTCAGGACATCCAGAGTTGCCAACGCCTGGCCGGTGGTCTGAAGGCGGCCGAGAGATTCAGCCAGTATCCCGAGAAGTTCTTCGTAAAGCTGTTTCTCTGTCGCCAGCGCGCGTTCTTTGGCGGAGAGTACTTTGTCTTCGTATTCTTTCAGTTCCGGCGTAATGTAGCGTTCTGCGGCTTTGAGCGTTTGTCTGCGCTGGTAATCAATGGGCGCCTTGTCGGCGTGCAGTCGACTCATTTCGATGTAGTACCCGTGGACCCGGTTGTATCCGACTTTTAGTGTAGACACGCCGGTGCGTTCGCGTTCACGCACTTCGAGTCGGGTCAAAAAGTCATCCGCGTTTGCCGCCAGTTCCCGCAGTTCATCAAGCTCCTGGTTGTAGCCTGCTGCGATGGCGCCGCCGTCGCGGATCAGCAAAGGCGGGTCCTCGATAATGGCGCTGCTCAGCAAGGCGTGAACGCTGGCATGAGGCCCGCACTGCTTGCGCAGCTGAACAAGCCGTTCGGCGGATGCGTTTTTGGTCGCGTCCAGCAGGCCGGGAAGCAGCGCCAGCGTATCGCGCAGCTGACTCAGATCGCGAGGCCTGGCGGAACGTAACGCAACTCTGGCCAGGATGCGTTCGATATCGCCCACATGACGCAAGGTGTCTTTGAGTGAGTCGAGATACGGGGCGCTCAGCAGTTCGGACACGGCTTCGTATCGGCCATTGAGTTCGTCGTGATTGCGCAGGGGCCGATTGATCCAGCGGCGCATCAGTCGGGTGCCCATCGCCGAACCGGTTTTGTCGATCACAGACGCCAGAGTATGGTCCGTACCGCCGTGCAGATTTACCGCAAGCTCCAGATTGCGACGTGTTGCGGCGTCGAGGTGTAGCGCGTCATCACGGCGCTCGACGTTAAGTGACTGTACGTGTGGCAGCGCTGATTTCTGTGTGTCCCTGACGTACTGCATCAGCGCGCCGGCGGCGCCGACGGCCGGAGTCAGGCGTGCGATACCAAAGCCGCTAAGGTCACGCGTGCCAAACTGTTTGTTCAGTAGCGTCGAGGCGGTATCCGCGTCGAAATGCCAGACAGGTCGATGCGTAAATCGTCCTTTGAAACGATCCGGCAGGCGGGATTCGTCGTGTACCAGAATTTCGGCGGCCTGCAGTCGTTCCAGTTCGGCCGCAAGTGTGTCAGTACTCTCGATGTCGCACAGCGTGAAGCGCCCCGCCGAGAGATCCAGCCAGGCGAGCCCGAAACGGTCGGAGCCAGGCTGTTCGCATACGGCGAGCAGCAGGTTTTCACGTCCTGATTCCAGCAGCGCATCTTCGGTGACGGTTCCGGGAGTCACAATTCGCGCAACCTGACGTTCTACGGGGCCTTTGGAAGTGGCCGGGTCGCCGACCTGTTCGCAGACGGCAATCGATTCACCCAGGCGCACCAGTTTTGCCAGGTACGTGTCGACCGAATGCACAGGTACGCCGGCCATTGGAATCGGCTGACCTCCCGATTTGCCGCGGCTTGTCAGCGTGATATCGACCAGGCGAGAGGCTTTTTTGGCATCGTCGTAAAACAATTCGTAAAAATCGCCCATGCGGTAAAACAGCAGGATATCCGGATGCTGGGCTTTAATACCCAGATATTGGCGCA
>CAWUKD010000113.1:0-12384 GCA_963922815.1 uncultured Gammaproteobacteria bacterium | reverse complement strand
TCTTGTGTTGATCGACGGTAACGTAGACGGTGTCCTTGTCGTAAAGGTCGGCTTTGATGTCGTTAACGAAAAAGTAGTCGGCAACGCCTGGAAGGCTGTCGATCTCAGTCCAGCTTTCACCGCCGTTCTCGCTGATCTGAATGAGACCGTCATCGGTGCCCGCGTAAAGCAGCCCGGGTTCGAGCGGAGATTCAGACAGAGATGTGACGGTGCCGAACATCGACATGGCGTACAAATCCCAGGCGGCGGTGTCATTCCACTGGCGCCCCATCATGGGTTCACGCAGTCGATCAATGTTGCGTGACAGGTCTTCGCTGATCGCTTCCCAGCTGTCACCCCGATCAGGAGAGCGCCACACGCGGGAGCTGGCGAAGTACAAAACAGACGGGTCGTGGGGGCTGATCAGAATCGGCGAATCCCAGTTGAAGCGTTCCGCCGGTTCGTTTAATCCGGGCTGCGGTTTGATGTAAACCGTTTCCCCGGTTTTACGGTCGAAGCGCGTCAGGTTGCCCTGCTGCCACTGCGCGTAAACGATGTCGGGATTGGTAGGATCAACCGCGGACTGATGTCCGTCGCCGCCTAACGTTACGAACCAGTCTGAATTAAGAATACCGGTCCAGTTATCGGTACGCGACGGACCGCCCTGGCTGTTGTTGTCCTGGGTGCCGCCGTAAACGTTGTAAAACGGCTCGTCAAAGTCGATGGCAACCTTATAAAACTGTGTGAGTGGAAGATTGCCGGTAAAACGCCATTTTGCGCCGTGATCAAACGTTTCGTACAGGCCGCCGTCTGTGCCGACGACCAGGTAGTTCGGATCATCGGGGAGGAATGCGATCGCGTGGTGGTCCACGTGCTTGTCGTTGTATTTTGTTCTGACAAACGTCTTGCCGCCGTCGTCGGAAATGTGCAAAAACACGTCCATATGATAAAGGCGGTCGAATTCGTGTGGGCTGGCGAACAGCTCCTGATAATAGTGTGGTCCGGTGCCGCTTGAGACGTAGTCGCTTTGTTTGTCAAAGCTGGCGCCGCCATTTTCGGATCGATACACGCCGCCTTTGCGATCACCGATTTCTATCGTGGCGTAGATGACATCGGGTTTCATGGGTGAAATAGCGAGGCCGATCTTGCCCATGTCTCCGCTCGGTAACCCGGTGGTCAGCTCGGTCCAGGTTTCTCCGCCGTCAACCGACTTGTGAATACCTGTTTCCGGACCACCGTTCATTAGTGCGGCTACAGTACGAAGGCGTTGCCAGGTGGTCGCGTACAGCACATCGGGGTTTTCGGGGTGCATATGTACTTCGCCAGCGCCCGTATAGGGGCCTGCTTTTAATACCCGGGTCCAGTTTTCACCACCATCGGTGGTTTTATAAAGACCGCGTTCCCCACCAGAGGACCACAAAGGCCCCTGAGCGGCTACAAACACCGTGTTCGAATCGCGCGGATCGATCTGAATCATTCCGATGCGTTCGGATTTTTTCAGGCCCATGTTCTTCCAGGTGCCGCCGCCGTCGTGACTGACGTAAACGCCGTCGCCGAACGCCACGTGCCTGCCGCTGACGTTTTCACCGGTGCCGACCCAGATGGTCGACGAGTTGTTTGGATCGATCGTGATGGCGCCAATGCTGAACGAGCCCTGGCCGTCGAATATTGAATTCCAGGTGATTCCGGCATTGGTGGTTTTCCAGACACCGCCACTGCCAACGGCGATGTAGCGGATGCTGGTGTTTTCCGGGTCTATGGCGATGTCCGCGATTCGTCCGGACATGAATGCAGGGCCAATGCCTCGCATCTCAAGACCAGCGAAGGTTTCATCATTTAACCCGGGCTTGGCGTCTGCCGCCATAACGGCGAAAGAGAGAAAGAAACTGAGTAAGACCAGCACACGACGATTCATGTTGCCCCCAACGGTGAGTAGTAAACGTGGGGCAATCGTACCAGATGACTACAGCACAATCTCGGTTGCCGGTTCCCTCAGGTTGTATCGGGAACTCATGGCATAGCCGTAGGCTCCGGTGTTGGCGATCAGCAGGATATCGCCGCTCTCGCAGGGCGGCAGCAAACGGTCCAGACCGAGTCGATCGCCCGTTTCGCAGTTGGGTCCTACTACGGTGTAGCGCTCGGTCGGCGCCTGCCCGAGTTTTGAGAGGTTTACTATGTCGTGATAGGCCCCGTATAACGCCGGCCTGATCAGCGAATTCATGCCTGTAGCAACGCCAACGTACTGCACGTCGCCTTTGCCTTTGGTCTGCGTCACCCTGGCCAGAAGCACGCCGGATTCAGCCACGACGTAGCGGCCGGGCTCCATCCAGAGTTCGTAATCCGGATGCTCGGCTTTCAGTAATTGCAGTGCAGCATTAACCTTGAATACGTCCAGCGGGGAGTCACCCGGTTTTTCGGGAACGCCCAGACCGCCGCCCATATCGATGACTTTAACGTCCGGGAAACGCTGCGCGGCTGCGGACAAAACGTGGCCTACGTCGTGCCAGTTAGTGCTGTCCATGATGCCACTGCCGCTGTGGGCATGAATGCCTTTGACGCGCACGCGGTGCTCTTGTGTTAACGCGAGCAGTTCGTCCAGCTCAAACAGCGGCACCCCGAATTTCGATTGGGTACCCGCGGTACGGACAAGCTCGTGATGGCCTCTGCCGTGGCCGGGATCGAGACGGACAAATACGTCGCGACCGTTGAAGTCCTCGCCCCAGTGACGCAGTGGAAACAGATTATCCAGCGTCACTCTGACCCCGTTGTCCAGGCCGAACCGGTAGTCGCCTCGCAGGGCGAAGTTCGGCGTGTACAGGATGCGTCGCCGGTCGAGGTCGGGAAACAGGTCGAACAGTCGCTGAAGCTCTCCGGGCGAAACGCACTCGAATCCCAGCCCCGACTCGTAAACGATATTCAGCACGTCAGGATTCGGGTTTGCTTTCATGGCGTAAAGCGCCCGATCGAGCGCGGACATGGAGCGCAGGGCAGCGGCGCGCTCGCGGATCGTGTCTGCATGATAAACATAGGCACAGTCGCGGCCCTGCATCAGTTCGATCAACGCATGTCGATGAATCTGCCACCAGGGTTCGGGTAGTTCGAGGTGTTCGGCAGGTTGAGTCAGTTCTTCCCACGACGCGCCAAACGTATCGTGGTTAGTGTCTTGCTGAATCATCACGTCATGCAATTTGTGAGTGAGACGAGTGCCCTGATCGCTGTCGACAACCACCGTGAAGTTGAGGTCATTGGCCGCCTGTGACAGCAGATGGATTTTGTGTTCGGCAAACACGCTCATGGCGGGAGCTAACAGGTGCAGCATCGTTCGAATATTGCGCCCGACCAGGCTGACCGACGCGCAGTTTTCGAGCAGCGTAACGTCGCAAATGGCTCCCAGTTCGGCCAGCAGCTGCTCAAACTCCGGACTCTCCGTTGAGGTCAATGGGTCCAGCGATACCGTTACTGATGCCTCCGAGGTCGAAATCAAATCAACGGATACGCCGAAGGTGTTAAACAAACCAAACGCACTGGCGAGAAAGCCGGCCTGCTGCCACATGGCGCGGCTTTCCATCGAAATCAGCGTAAGTCCCCGCCTGAATGCGATGCCCTTTACCGGCGCCATGGCACCAGGCGGATGCGGCGCAATGCAGGTACCTTCAAGCTCGGGCTGCGCCGTGCTGCGAATAAACACCGGAATACCATAGCGGGCCGGTGGCGTCAGAGTGTGGGGGTGCAGCACCGTACTGCCCATCGAGGCCAGTTCCTGCGCTTCATCATAGTGCAGTGACTTGAGTCCCCGGGCCGAGGGCACAATCCTGGGGTCGGCGCTGAACATGCCCGGGACATCGGTCCAGATTTCGAGGCGCTGAGCCTGAAGCCTGGCGGCAAAGTACGCCGCCGACGAGTCGGAGCCGCCCCGACCCAGCACGGCGTCATGACCCGCTGGCGTCCGGGCAATAAACCCCTGGGTTAACACGCAGGCGTGCTGATCCATGGCCTGTTGCAGCGACGGATCCGGAGCAAAGTCACACACGCCGGCGAGCTGAACGTGCGGATCGCGATGGCCTTGTTTAGACGTTGCCGTTACGAGCCAGTCTCTGGCATCGACCCGACAGGTGTTGATGTCGTGCCGGTTCAAAAAAGCGGCACCGAATCGCGTACTCATCCGCTCGCCAAGTCCCATGATTTTTGGTGCGTCGCTGGCTGCATACTGGCCGCTGTTCAGGTTTTGAGCGAATTGACGCAGCTCGGTGACTTCAGCGGATACAAGGTTGGCATCCAATTCCAGCGTTTGCGCATGTTCTTCGTGCAATTCGATGATGCGTTCAGCCTGTTCGACGGCCGTTTGAGGAGACTTGATCAGTGCCTCCAGAGCGTCCGAGACGCCGGCAAACGCAGAGTGCACGATAAACGGCTTCAGTCCCTCCGCGCGACGTTGTCTGATACGGTTAGCGATCTCTTCCCAGTTGGCTCTCGAGCTGACGCTGGTGCCGCCAAATTTCATCACGACCCAGTGCGAGTCAGCAATCGATGGCGTGACGCCAAGTGCTTCCGGTGAAGGAAACGTGGCTTCGGTGGCAGGTGAGGATGTTTGCGTCATAGCCCGGTTCCAGGTGCTTGAAAATCTGTTTTGCAGTGCGCAAAACTACGCTAGTACAGCTAAATTACTCAGGCAGGTCAATAGTTTCGTCTGAGCGTATCGTGTTGAATACCCGAGCTCTGGCCATCGCTGCTGGCCGGTCTGGCAACACTGGATCTGACGCGGTTTTGACCGGCTCTTGCGCTTTCGTGCGTTTGGTAAACCCGCTACACTCGCCCATACTTCTTGAGTTGAGAGGATCGGGGCATGAAAACGAGGGCAGCGGTTGCATTTGCCGCAGGAAAACCACTTGAGATTGTTGACGTAGACCTGGCGGGTCCCCGGCACGGAGAGGTGCTGATTGAGCTCAAGGCAACAGGCGTTTGTCATACCGACGCGTTCACCTTGTCGGGCGATGATCCGGAAGGTGCATTCCCCGCCATACTGGGCCACGAGGGTGCAGGGGTTGTCGTCGAGGTGGGCCCGGGCGTCACGTCGCTGGCCGTCGGCGACCACGTCATACCGCTGTATACACCGGAGTGTCGGGAATGCAGTTTCTGTCTGCATCCGAAAACAAATCTGTGCCAGGCCATTCGTGAAACCCAGGGGCGGGGCGTCATGCCGGATGGCACCAGCCGCTTCTCGCTTGATGGTGAACCGATTCTGCACTACATGGGCTGTTCAACGTTTTCCAACCACACGGTGCTGCCGGAAATCGCGGTAGCGAAAATCCGGCCCGACGCACCGTTCGATAAAGTGTGTTACATCGGCTGCGGCGTAACCACGGGAGTCGGGGCCGTAGCGTTCGACGCCAAGGTTGAGCCGGGCTCCAACGTGGTTGTATTTGGTCTGGGTGGAATTGGCCTTAATGTGATCCAGGGAGCGCGACTCGTAGGGGCCGACAAAATCGTCGGTGTCGATCTGAATCCGGCACGCGAGGCCTTGGGCAAACAGTTTGGCATGACGGATTTCATCAATCCCAAAGACGTTGAGAATGTCGTTGATGCCATTATCGATGTGACCGGCGGCGGGGCTGATTACAGCTTTGAGTGCATTGGCAACGTTGAGACCATGAGGCAGGCGCTGGAGTGTTGCCACAAAGGCTGGGGCGAGTCGGTGATTATCGGCGTCGCCGGAGCAGGTCAGGAAATTTCAACGCGCCCGTTTCAGCTGGTGACCGGTCGCGTTTGGCGAGGAACCGCTTTCGGTGGCGCGCGCGGCCGTACGGACGTTCCAAAAATTGTCGACTGGTACATGGACGGTAAAATCGATATCGACTCGCTCATCACCCATAAAATGCCGCTGGATAAAATCAATGATGCGTTCCACCTGATGCACGAAGGCGTCAGTATCCGCTCCGTGATTGAGTACTGACTCTATGCAGCTACCTGAAAACCTGACGGAAGTCAGCTCTCACGCGTGCTTTGGCGGCGTGCAAAAACGATATCGGCACACCTCCACGCTGCTCGACTGCGAGATGCATTTTTCGGTGTATTTACCGCCAGCGGCGATCAAGGGTCCCGTGCCGATCATCTACTGGCTGTCCGGTCTGACGTGTACGGATGAGAATTTTGTGCACAAGGCTGGCGCCCAACAGTACGCTGCAGAGCACGGTGTGGCCCTGGTTGCCCCGGATACCAGTCCGCGTGGCGAACATGTGCAGGACGATCCGGATGGTGCCTGGGATTTTGGTAAGGGTGCGGGGTTTTACGTCAATGCCACTGAGCGCCCGTGGGTCCATCACTATCAGATGTTTGACTACGTCAGCAAAGAATTGCCCGAGCTGATCAATGCCAATTTTCCGGTCGATGCCGAGCGCTGTTCCATCATGGGTCATTCGATGGGTGGGCACGGCGCACTGGTTGTCGCGCTGCGGAATACGGATCATTACGCTTCGGTGTCGGCCTTTGCACCGATCGTGGCACCCAGTGAAGTACCCTGGGGGCAGAAAGCCTTTGGGCACTACCTGGGCGAGAACCATGATGACTGGGTGGAGTACGACACAGTTCACCTGGTTTCCAAAGCGGAATACCAGCTTCCCATGCTGATTGACCAGGGGTTGGCCGACAGTTTTCTGCAGGAACAATTAAGGCCCGATTTGCTTGAAGAGGCCTGCAAGGATGCTGAATACCCCGTCACGCTACATCGACGCGAAGGGTACGATCATAGTTACTTTTATATCGCGACCTTTATCGCCGAGCACATTGCGTTTCATGCGCGCTATCTGAACGCCGGGTAATCTTGCCCTCGCTGCCGGGGCGGCCCTGGGCACGATGTCTTACTATGACTGGTCTTGCGAGCCGGATTGCGCAGCGAAAATGCTTGTACCTGATATCGTGTAACACGGTGGACCGGTATCCCGTCCATGCGGTTTGGCGACGGGGTTCGTATCGAAGGGTTGCAGGCTCACACGAGCGGCAGACTCCGCGTCATTGATCAAACGGTACATCCGCTGGAGAACAAAACATGAGTAACTCGCGTCGCTATATGAGTGGGTTCGGAAACACCCACAGTTCCGAAGCCATAGCGGGCGTTCTGCCCGAGGGGCAAAACTCTCCCCAGCGCGTCGCCCACGGGTTATACGCTGAAAAATTCAGTAGTACGGCGTTTACCGCCCCACGCAACAAGAGTGCGCGCAGCTGGTTCTATCGAATTCGTCCATCGGTCGTTCACGGTAAATTTGTTGAAGCTTCCTGTGAGCTGTGGAAGAGCGGTCCGTCGACGGCGCCTGCAACCACCCCGGACCAGCTTCGCTGGGACCCATTGCCATTGCCGGATGCGCCCACGGATTTCCTGCAAGGGCTGACTACCATTGCGGTTAATGGTGACGTGCGCGCACAAATCGGAATCGGTATTCATATTTACGCGGCCAATGCCTCGATGGAAGGTCGCTACTGCTACAACGCTGACGCCGAGATGCTGGTCGTACCACAGCTCGGCGGTCTGATCGCGCATACCGAGTGTGGTGTCCTTGACGCGGAGCCGGGCGAAATTGTGGTTATCCCTCGCGGCATGAAATTTCGTATCGAACTGGCCGGGGCGTCGCGCGGTTATGTGCTGGAAAACTACGGAGAGATTCTGGAACTGCCAGAGCGCGGTCCGATTGGGACCGACGGTCTGGCCAACGAGCGCGATTTTCTCTATCCCGTTGCGGCCTATGAAGATCTCGAAGGGGACTTTGAGCTGGTTGCCAGGCTGGGTGGCAACACGTTTGTAGCGCCGCTGGAACACTCACCATTGGATGTGGTGGCCTGGCATGGTAACAGTGCACCTTACAAGTACGATCTGCGGCGCTTCAATACGATCGGATCAATCAGCTACGACCATCCTGATCCGTCGATTTTTACGGTGCTGACTTCTCAAAGCGCTGATGCAGGGGTGGCCAACGTCGACTTTGTGGTGTTCCCACCGAGATGGCTGGTGATGGAAAACACGTTCAGACCACCGTGGTATCACCGCAACGTGATGTCCGAGTTCATGGGGCTGATCTACGGAGACTATGATGCCAAAACCGGTGGAGGGTTTGTGCCTGGCGGTTCAAGCCTGCACAACTGTATGTCGGCACACGGCCCTGATGCCGATGCGTTTGTGAAGGCCAGTGCAGCCGGACTTGCGCCGCAAAAACTCGACCACACCATGGCCTTCATGTTCGAGTCACGCTATCTGATTGAACCTACCGAATTCGCCCGAAACTCATCGTGCCTGCAGGACAACTACAGTGATTGCTGGCAGGACCTGAAAAAACAGTTCAAGAAACCTTAAGGAAAACTCATGACAGAATTGATGAATCGCCAGTGGCTGATGACCAGCAGACCGGAAGGCATGGTGTCACGCGATAACTTTACGTTCCAGGAAGTGCCGGTACCGGCCGTGACAGAAGGCACGATGCTTGTGCGCAACCTGTACATGTCGTTCGACCCTACGCTGCGCGCCTGGATGAACGAGCAGGATACCTACGTCTCGGCGATTCAGATTGGCGAAGTCATGAGATGCAATGCGGTGGGAGAGGTGGTCAAATCGACGCTGCCGGAGTATGAAACAGGCGATCTTGTTCAGGGCGGTATTGGCTGGCAGGAATATATCGTAACCGACGGTAGCGGCATTATGCCGTTCCAGAAGCTGCCTCCGGGTACGCCTCCGAACATGGCGCTCAGCGTTCTGGGAATAACGGGACTGACCGCTTACTTTGGGTTGCTTGACATCGGTCAGCCAAAAGAAGGGGATGTGGTTGTCATTTCGGGTGCCGCCGGTGCCACTGGTTCGGTAGTAGGGCAAATCGCAAAGATCAAGGGATGCACCACGATTGGTATTGCCGGCGGCAAGGACAAGTGTCAGTGGCTAAAAGATGAGCTCGGCTACGATCATGTCATCGATTACAAGAACGACAACGTCAGGGAGGCTCTGGCTGCAGCCACGCCAAAAGGTATCGACGTTTACTTTGACAATGTGGGTGGTGAGCTTCTCGATCACGTGCTGACTCGCATCAATATCGGAGCACGGGTTGTGTTGTGTGGTGCGATTTCGGGCTACAACAGCAAAACGGCCACGTTCGGACCGCGCAACTACACCCGGCTGATCATTCAGCGCGGTCGTATGGAAGGATTTATTATTCTGGATTACGCCAAACGCTTTCCCGAAGCGGTGGGTGCGCTGCTCGGCTGGATCAAAGAGGGCAAGCTTAAGTACGCCGAGGATATTCAGGAAGGTATTGAAAACGCGCCGGAAACGTTTGAACGAATATTCACCGGGAAAAATCGCGGCAAGCAGTTGCTCAAAGTCGGTTAGCGTCTCTTCTACGGATCTACCAGCCGCGACGCCCGGGCAGGGCGTCACGCCTTAACGTGTCGATTAATCCAGCGGGATGGTTACGGCCCCTTCGGACGCCGAGCTTACCGCTCTGGCGTACTTCGCCAGGAGGCCTGTGTTCTTGCGCACCGGCGGTTTCCAGGCTGCCTTGCGCCGCGCAAACTCCGCGTCGTCGACGTCGAGCGTAATCGTGCGACCCTCGGCGTCGATCGTGATGGTGTCTCCGTCTTCGATCAACGCTATGGGTCCGCCGCTCGCGGCTTCGGGTGTGACGTGGCCTACGACAAACCCGTGACTGCCCCCTGAGAATCGCCCGTCCGTAATTAAAGCGACTTTGTCACCGAGACCTCGTCCCATGATGGCGCCCGTAGGGCTCAGCATCTCGCGCATGCCCGGGCCACCGCGCGGTCCCTCATAGCGAATGACAATCACTTCTCCGCCGGTAATTTCTCCACGCAGGATCGACTTCAAAGCATTCTCCTCGGAGTCGTAACAGCGTGCTGTTCCCGTGAACTTCGTGCCTTCCTTGCCGGTGATTTTGGCCACCGCGCCTTCGGGACAGACGTTACCTCTGAGCACGACCAGATGGCTGTCGCTCTTGACCGGGTTATCGAGCGGTCGAATGATTTCCTGCCCCTCGGGGTAGTCCGGCGCGTCTGCCAGATCTTCAGCCAGCGTCTTGCCCGTAACAGTAAGGCAGCTGCCGTGGAGCAGACCCGCGTCAAGCAGTGTTTTCATCAGGGGTCGTATGCCGCCAATGGCAACCAGGTCGGACATCGCAAACCGGCCGCTGGGTCTCAGGTCAGCGAGCATCGGAACCCGTTTGCCAACGCGCACAAAGTCGTCGAGACCAAACTCAAGATCGGCCTCGCGGGCGATCGCCAGCAGATGCAGCACGGCATTGGTAGAGCCACCGAGCGCAATGGTTACCGTGAGCGCGTTCTCAAGCGCCTCGCGCGTCACAATGTCGAGCGGTTTGATGTCGCGCTTGACCAGTTCTACGACCATCTCTCCGGCCCGCCGACTGTCCCGGCGCTTGTCGTCCGACACGGCGTTCTGTGCGGAGCTGTTCGGAAGGCTCAGGCCCATGGCTTCAATAGCCGATGCCATCGTATTGGCGGTGTACATGCCCCCGCAGGAGCCGGGGCCTGGAATGGCGGTGCGCTCGACGTCGAGCACTTCTTCATCGGAAATATTGCCGGCCGCGCGTGACCCGACGGCTTCAAATACAGACACAATGTCGCGTCCGTGAGCGCCGGGTAGAATGGTTCCGCCATAGACGAAAATGGCCGGGCGGTTAAGCCGCATCATTGCCATGACACAGGCCGGCATGTTCTTGTCGCAGCCGCCTATGGCCACGAAGCCGTCAAACCCTTCGGCGCCGACCACTGTTTCGATACTGTCGGCAATGACTTCGCGAGAAACCAGTGAGTACCGCATGCCGAGCGTGCCCATCGAGATTCCGTCCGACACCGTGATGGTGTTGAATTCGACTGCTTTACCGCCAGCGGCATCTGCGCCCTCGGACGCGTGTTTGGCCAGGTCGTTTATGTGCATGTTGCAGGGAGTCACCATGCTCCAGGTGGAGGCGATACCAATTTGGCTGCGACCGAAGTCTTCTTCGGTAAATCCGACCGCGCGAAGCATGGCGCGACTCGGGGCTTGTTCAAGGCCGTCAACGATTTGGCTGGAGTACGGGCGGTGGGTGGTGTCTTTGCTGCTCATTTGACTCAAATCTGGTGAAAAAGGATGGCGAACATCATGCCAGATTCACAACGTTTCGTAGTACAATTTCATTTATTACTAACTTGCGCGCTCAGTCCGAGGCTCCGATGTTGAATAAATCCACCAAAACCCGCACCGAAGCTGGCTCAGCGTCGGTTAATCCTCCCATGGACAGCGATCGCAGCAGTTTTGCCCGCCGTCACACCGGGCCGTCTCACGACCAGCTGGGGCACATGCTCAAGACGCTGGGCTATGCGGACGTCGAAGCCTTCACCGATGCGCTGGTGCCAGACACCATTCGTGATGATGATCTCGGCGGCCTCCCGGAAGCCCGCAGTGAAGAGCAGGCACTGGCGGATTTGCGCGAGATTGCCGGACGCAATCAGGTATTTCGTTCCTATATTGGTCAGGGCTACTACGGTACGTATACGCCCGCGGTCATTCAGCGCAACATCCTCGAAAACCCGGCCTGGTACACGGCCTATACGCCGTATCAGCCGGAGATTTCCCAGGGACGCCTGGAAGCGTTGCTGAACTTCCAGACCATGGTGTGCGAACTCAGCGGTATGGACATCGCCAATGCGTCGATGCTCGACGAAGCCACGGCGTGCGCCGAGGCCATGGGCCTGAGTCGTCGTATGTCGCGAGCCAAGAGCAATCAGTATTTTGTCGATGCCGACTGCATGCCTCAAACGCTGGATGTTATCTCTACGCGAGCAACCGCGATGGGGATCAGCCTGGTCATTGGCACGCTCGACGATCTGAAAAAAGGCGAGTTTTTTGGCGCTCTGATTGCCAGCCCGGGTGCCAATGGCGACCTCAAAGAACTTGAAGACAGTATTGAATACGTTCACGGGCAGAAGGGTCTGGTGACGGTAACGACCGATCTGCTCGCGCTGGCGCTTATGCGAACGCCGGGGAGCGCCGGGGCCGACGTGGTAGTCGGCAACACTCAGCGTTTTGGCGTGCCGTTGGGCTTTGGTGGTCCGCACGCGGCGTTCATGGCCACTCGAGACAAGCAGCGTCGTTCGCTTCCTGGTCGAATCGTTGGCGTCAGCATCGATGCCAACAAAGACATGGCCTACCGACTCGCCATGCAGACTCGCGAGCAACACATTCGCCGGGAAAAGGCGACGTCCAATATTTGTACAGCACAGGTGCTGCTTGCGGTGATGGCGGGAATGTACGCGGTTTATCACGGGCCGGAAGGTCTGAAGCGTATTGCCTCCCGCGTGCTGACGCTCACCAATCAGCTCGCCGGCGCCCTGAAGGCGTCCGGGCTAACGCCGATTAACCGG
>CAWUKD010000112.1:0-12455 GCA_963922815.1 uncultured Gammaproteobacteria bacterium | reverse complement strand
CCACAACCCACGTCCAGAACGTCATCGGTATCGGCTATGCCGGCCGCAGACACGATTTTGGCGGGCCACTGGTGAAATATGGCGGGTATAAAAAATTCTTCGTAGCCCAGGGCGACTTCGGGAGTAAGTCCCATTTCATCGGGTGCAGACATGACAGCATCTCCAGACAAACGTGATTCGCGACCGCAGCGCGTAGCGATTACCAGTCGGTAGTTTTCAGCGTAGCATACTGGCTATGGCGCTCGCGCCCTGTAGAATCAGTCAATAGAGAAAACGTATAGGGTTTTTACCTACATCAAATGACTGACACTCAACATCGCCGAAACAACGTTAAATCGACTTCCCGGGTACACTGACACTATGCCTACTGAACCCATGCCTATTCAGGACCATCATCAGCGAGCCATCGATCGACTGGCCGATGCGTATCGTGACGACTCTCGCTTCATTGCATTGATTATTGGCGGGTCCGTTGCCAAAGGCTACGCCCGCGCCGACTCGGACGTCGACTTTATGATAGTGGCTACCGACGACGTGTTTGAACAGCGGCTTGCCGCGCAGGACGTATTCATAAATCGCACGGACCTGTGCGACTACACAGGTGGATTTGTAGACGGCAAGATCATCAATCTCGCTTTTCTGCAAAACGTGGCTGACAAAGGTAACGAGCCGTCGCGCGCCGCCTTTCAGGGCGCGTTTACCGCGTTCTCGCATCGGCCCGATCTTGACGAACTGCTGCGTCGCATTCCGATTTACCCCGAGGACAAGCGCGCCGAGCGCATCAGAGCCTTTTACTGCATGGCGTTCATGCAGCACTGGATGATGCACGAGGCGGAGCGTCACCAGAATCGCTACACGATGACGCGCGCAGCCAGTCAACTCGCGCTGTTCGCCGGCCGGTTAATTCTGGCGCATAACCGCGTTCTGTTTCCGTACCACAAGTGGATGCCCCGGGCGCTTGACGATGCGCCCGACAAGCCCGACGACCTGATGAGTCGCATTGACAATCTGCTGGCCCAGCCTTGCGGTGAACGAGCTTCGGAACTATTTGAGTGCGTGAGGGATTTCAAAGACTGGGGCGTTAGCGATCTGGACGCCTACACGTGGTTCATGACCGACGTTGAATGGAGCTGGATGTCGGACTCTGCTCCCATCGAGGACTGGTAAAGCAATCGGTCGGCTTCCGTTATGATTCTAATATTGCAGACCTGGTACCAAACGCCGAGTATGTTGCAGTTCGCGACTACGTCTGATCACTTGCGGAAACACACGAAAGAGAACTCATGAATATTCAATCTTTAAAGAGCGATTTCGATCGGGATGGCTACCTGGTCATTGATCATTTCTTTGACAGCTCCCTGATGGATCATTTGGATGAAGTCATACGGAACCACTTTGGTGACCGCCCGGACTTCTGTCATGACGACGCGTTTATCAATAAATCGCAGACAGAAGTTGTACCCTGGTTTCCGCAGCAGGAAAACTGTGGCGATTTTGATTCCATTGAGCACGACCCCCGATTGGAGTCCCTGACCGAAGCGGTACTAGGCAAAGGGTGGCGCACCCAGTACTGCATGGTCATGTTTTCCAGGCAGGGTACCGCCGGGCAGGCATGGCATCAGGACTGCCCTTCTGACGACGCAACAAAACACAATCTGAACCGGCTGGTTTATACGCGTGACATTAGCGATGAAACGGGCGGACAGATTGTGGTGGTACCCGGCTCTTTCCGGCACGGTGAGCTGCCGGCGGGCAATCCGGTCGGGGACTTCGAAAATCAGGTTGTCCTGACGCCCGCAAAGGGCACGTTGATCCTGCTCCACGGTCATACGTGGCATCGGGTACTGCCGATCAAAAGCGAGCACCGGTATTCGACCAATTATCGCGCCGCGCCGCAGAGCGCACCCGAAGATGTGACAGATATCTGTGTGTACCGGAACATGCGCTATCAGTTTTCAACATCGAGCGTCGTTGAAGAACGAAAGGCCTGAAAACCAGGCGCGCGCGCATGGAACTGTTGCCATCGCAGTATCAAATGTGCAAAACACCTTGCCAGCCGGCCCTTGTGTCGGCAGGCAATAACCGCAGGATAACGTGAACCTGGTGAGTTCCCGAGCTAGCTGCCAAATCCCGAAACGCCACACTTGGTAGCAACCGTAATCATGGAACCTGCCACGGCGATCGCATCGGTCATGCCAAGGTCTTTCATGGCGGCTTCGGCTTCTTCATCTTTACCCGTGGCGCTCAGTACCATTGCCTCGAACGCCCTTGGACTGAGTCCTTCCTCGAGCTCCTGCGCCATGCACTCACAGCCCTCACGGTCTTCCCCCTCATCCATACACGCTTTGACCAGATCAGCCTTCCCCCCGCCACCGCCGCATGCCGTTATGGCCAGCAGTCCGGTGCAGATCAATAGTGAACGGATCATGAGTTTCTCCCCAAAAGACGAATGTTTCTGTCACATTACGCGGCGAATTTATCGCGCGCAATAATTAAGTATGGGTCAGATGGTTTTCACAGGCTTTGAAACGCTTAAGATTCCAGCAATGACCGGTCCAGGTTTCAGGTTCGGCGTCCAACGCCAAACACGGCCAGCAGACCGCTTCCCATGAGTAACAATGCGCCTGGAAGTGGCACCGGCAAGAAACGGGCCTGCGGTGCAATGATGTCGGCCTTCACCGTGGTGAACACTCCACCTACCGTTGCTTGAAACGAAAAGAACGTTCCGCCAAACGCGTCGCCGTCGTAGGGGTCAACGTTGGCGAAATCCGGTATTGAAGGGAACAAAGTATCGTTCACCAGCTGTCCGTTGCTGCCTATGAACTGCATCGCAAGGAAGGCTTCGCTGCTTTCCGTACCATTTTGAATGATCAGGGCCGCACTTGCGCCAACGGCGTCGATAGCCTGGTCACGAACCAGAACCGTATTGAAGGCTGCAAACGTCGTGTCGAGTGATGCCTGAAAGCTGCCCGCACTGACGTCGATGTCGAGAACGGATCCGTCATACCACACGTTATCGCCAATCTGTCCGCCAGCGAAGCTGCTGTCGAGCAGGAAGGTCGCTGAGAGAACGGTTCCGGTGGTTACACCAAAGTCGGCCATTCCAGCGGCATTGCCGTCAATGTCCTGAACAACGGCCGAAAAGGTCCATTCGACAAGAGCTGCCTGGGCCGTCGAACCAAACGCAAAAAGCGTGAAGAGGGTCAAGCTGATTAAGCTTCTGGTTTGAGTTCTCATGAGGGTTACTCCCGAAAAATGCAGCGCCTTGAATACGGGGACAGTTTACCAGTTTATTCGCCAGCTGCAGATTGTCCGGTGTGAGCAGAAACCGGCGATCTGTAATTACAGGGTCGGATTGCCTTTTGGTTAAGTGTCTACAGATAATAGTGTTTGGCTAGAATGAGTCAATTTCCCGCCCGACCGCCTGCCTGGCTTTGGCTACACTTTATTGTTCCGCCGTAGCAGCGGGCGCCTGATGAGTAAACTGTCCCCGAATTTATCGCGGCGGAACGGGCTGGCCCGGGTTCGGTTCTTTGCGCTGTACCGTAGAGTCCAGGAGCTAATTGGTAACTGTCCCCGGATTACAGGTTCACTGTACCCGGCCTCAGCGCATGCCCAGCTTCTTGCCTTGTCGCAGCAGCTTGATGGTTTCATCCAGCCGGCGTTTCCGGGTCTCCGGACGCTTGGCCGTCGCCACCCAGGCCACGAACTCTCGCCGATAAGACGGGGCAAGGGAGTCGAAGAACGCCGCCGCTTTCTTGTTGCGCTTTAGGCGAGATTCAAATTCGGGTGGCATGGGAAAATCAGTAAGGGCGCTCACCGGGTTGTCCCAATTGCCCCGGCTCCTGGCGTCTTCAACCGCCTTCTCGCCGGCCGGCGCCATCTTCCCGGCCTTGCGCATGCGTTCAACTCTTTTTTTGTTTGGCTCCGACCAGTTACTGTTCGGCTTGCGCGGCGTGAACCGGTGCATGTAGCGGTTCTCGTCTATTGATTTCTTGATACCGTCAATCCACGCGAAACAAACCGCCTCTTCCACAGCGTCGTTATAGGAAAGGTTTGGCTTTGGCGTATGTTTCTTCAGGAATACCAGCCACACTTCCGTTTCCGTAGCGTGATTTTTTTCCAGCCACTTCCGCCATTGTGCCCTGTTTCGAGGTGTGTACTTCATATTAATCCGGGGACAGTTTACCTATTTCCAGCTCCGTACCCAACGATAAAACGAGGGACAGCTTACTAGTTTTCCATGCCCTGCTACCGACAACACCAAGCGCAGTTTTACATTGTCCGTGCCCTACTACCGATCTCACCGGGGACAGTGCCTGCTTCTCGTGATCTACTGACGATACATTTATGGGGATAGACCATAAACGGAAGTAAGCTGAAATTAAACTGGTGACAGTTTACCTGTTTTTCGCGCTCTATCCTTCGGCCGCCTGTTGGAACAAACCGTACACAGACGTTGATCGGGCCTCTAAAACAGACAGCCGCTTCAGAACGGAGCTTTGTGCGCGAGTCCTTGCGATTGTTATCGGCATGACATCGTGGTCCGAATTAATTGTCGTCAATCAATAAAGCCCTGCAATCGAATGTCGCTTTCAAAGACGCGGTTCTGCTTAGTCAAAGGATCAATAAACTGAAGAGACTTCGCCAGCAGCTGCAGTGGTTTTGTATAGTCTTCGCCCTTCTTGGGCATCAGGTCAGGGTAGAAAGGGTCGTTAACTATGGGACACCCTATCGCCATCATGTGCACACGCAGTTGATGCTGCTTGCCTGTGACCGGCTCGAGCCTGTAGCGCGCCAGTTCGCCTCGTGTCTCAATGATGTCGATCAGCGTTTCGGTGTTTGGTTCTGCGTCCGGTTCTTCGCACATGATAAAAAACGGATTTCCGCTGGACACAATTCTGCTGCGATGAGTGAACGGAAAATCACGTCTGGCGACAGGCGCTATGGCCTCATAAGTTTTATTAACCTGTCTTTTCTGAAACAGGTTTTGATAGGCCCCTCGAATCTTCGTATTGCAGCTGAACAACATGACTCCGGCCGTGTCGCGATCGAGTCGGTGAATTGGACTGATCGCCTCGTTTTGATAACGATGTTTTAGTCGCGACAGCAAACTCTCGCGAATGAACCGGCCGGTGGGCGTCACCGGAACAAAATGCGGTTTGTCCACAACAATGATGTTTTCGTCTTTGAATAAGATGTTTTCGTGAAACGGGATTTTCGGCTCGTCCGGTATTTCACGATAATAAAAAACGTGGATCTCAGACTGATACGGGCTGTCAGGGTTTACGACTTCGCCCGTTTCGCTGACGATGTGTCCTCGACTCATGCGTTCTTTCAGAAGCGCTTCCGGGAGAAAAGGAAAGCGGTCCACGAAGAATTCGAGAATGGTGCCCCACTCTCCGTTCTTCCCGGCCGTGGTATCCGAATGTCCCGGTTTTGGCAGCCAGACGCGACTGGCCGACACGCCCTGTCGCATCGGCAAAGGGGATTTCTTTTTGCTGGCACGTCCGGGTCGCGTATCAGTGTCGACTGCTGTGGGTTTGTGGTCTGAACTCATCTTGCAAGTATTAGAGCACGCGTCCTGGTTATTAGCTAAATTTCGTGCAACAAAACCGGGGACAGTTTACTTATTTCCGGCACGACGGCAGGCCTGTCCGGCCTTGCAGAGAATCTCGAGATACGGCTGACGACCCGCGCGTTCATGGGTGCGAGTGACCGGGTCTGATTCAACCACTCTTTCAATTCGTCATGCTGCTGTGGTTTATCGGGAAATAAGTAAACTGTCCCCGAATTCATTGCTCGCCAATAGTGCTCCGATCAATGAACCTGCGGCGGAGCCAGCGGGCGATGGGCTTTTCAATCAGATAGGTACTCGCAATCGCAAGAACCAGAATCGTAATAATCGCCAACCAGTGCTGATAAGGTCCGATGGCCGGATTGACCATCAGCGAGACATATAACGCCATGACAATAAAGTTCTGCCAAATAAAAATGGAAAAACCTGTTTCGCCTAGAAACCCCATGCCCGGCTGTGAGAACAACTTGGCAAAAAGCCCCTTACCGCGGGCAAGGTCGAATACGATTAACATATAGGCAGGCATCAGGAAGCCCTGTCGAATCAGGAACTTCCACGGCTGATCAATATACTGGGTCGTCGCCACAACCAGTATGGCAATAATCGCAAGATCACCCGCAGAGAACCAGGATGGGCTGTGCCGGGATGGATTGAAGCGGCTGAGCGAAAAAATACGCGACATGAGCATCCCGGCCACGAAATACGGCACCCAGAACGGAGGGAAGTTGGCAACGAATATATCCACGTTCATGCTTTCTTCGGCGCCTGATACCATTCGCAACGCGTAGACGACCGCCGGCAGTATCGACAGAACCGGCATAGCGACCAGCAGCATGATCATCTGCCGACGCGACCGCCGGCTCAATGTTTTCATGAGCCACGGCATGATCAGATACAGAAACATCAGAACCGAGATCGTCCAGGTTGGCCAGCTCCACATGGGAACCCACGAAGGAACCCAGGCCTGCATAAGTGTCACGGTCGCCGCTGCGCTCGGAACGAGGGATGAGAGCGGCATGCCCTGACCTATTTTAAAACTGATCAAACCGGGAAGCGTAATAAGCAGCACAATCCAGTGAATCGGGTATATGCGAGCCGCTCGCCTCAGCCAGAATTGGCGGCGGGTACTGACGAGGCGACCATCTTCTCCCCAATACAGGTACGCAAGAATAAACCCGGATAATAAAAAGAAGAAGCTTGTCGACATCCAGCCGTTGGACGCAAATTTCAACAAAACATCGGGCGCGTTCTCAAGCCCGGACAGCATGCTGTCCGCGCCGTCAACACTCTCGGGGTTTGACGCCCAGAACCATGCAAAAAGATGAAACAGAAAAATGTGGAAAATCGCGAAAAACCGGACGCCTGTTAAGGCGGGCATGTGGTGGGCTTTGGCACCAGTACCGTCTTCCTGCAGCGAATGTTCGGTTTTAGGGTCCATGATTGCTCTACCTTAAGCTGCACTAGCAGCCAATACAAACCGGGTGCATCCACGCCGTGCTCCCACTGCTGCAGCACTGAAAATCCCGGGGACAGTTTACTTATATTAAGACAGCACCAGCCTGTGATGACTGGAAAAGGAAAGAGCTAATCGCTATTGGCCATTTTGAATGAGCTGATGGCCCGCAGAGAAGATCATATTAGTCATGCTCTCCAGGTGGACTGCCCGATCTAGCTGGCACCACCGCTGACCGATTACGTGTATGGATCCTGCTTGTGCAACAGAAGGCCATTTGAATGCTCCAAATAGGTAAACTGTCCCCGGTTTTGAAATTGGCAGGGGGTTGCTAGCTGACAGACGGCCGCGATGAAAACCGGAAAAAGGACAACATTGCACTCACAAGCAGTATCGCTGCACCGGGTACAGGGATGGTCACCGGGCCGCTGAATGCCAGGTCGGCTTCAAAGGTTTCGGTCTCTCCGGGCATGCCGTAAAAAAAGCTGCCATTAATACTGCCTGTAAACGCTGCCGAAAAACCGTCAACGCCGGGTGTCACCGAACACGAAACAGGACCGCAGTCGGTGCCAAAAACGAATTGCACCAGGTCTCCCTGATTGTCAAAGAGCATGGCCGCATAGTCGATTAAGCTATCGTCGTATTCGATACTGTTCCAGGTTAAGTCGAAGGCCAGAAGAGGGTTGTCGAGTGTCACAAAGCCTCCGCCGCTCGGAATAATGTCCGTATCGTAAGCCAGCACGCCTGCTGCGATGGTGCCTTGTAGCGGCCCCTCGGTCGCTTTGACGGTCAGACCGTAAGCGATGGTTGCGGCAGAGGCGGAGCCGCAGCACGTGGCCAGAATAATTACGATGAGTGAGTTTTTTAGTAGTTGTGATTTCATGATAGATCCTTCTATTTCGTGTCATCTAAATGACCTGTTTGCTAGTCGTCTATGACTCTCCACGGCACCGAATACGGATCACAGGAACTCCGTGCCAATGAGATACACAGACAGTCTCTCGACCTTACATGACTGGAATGGTTAGTGCGACCGAGCCTTTCTACATAACTCATTGAAAGTTATGTAAAATTATTTTCATTGCATCGCAAAATCTATGTCTCTCATCAGGAAAAGAGAACGGTAACCGCCAGAAAACTCCCGGGGTCAGGGAGAATTTCATCCACCAGTTCATGATTTGATAACCCGCGCTGAGAGCCACCGGTGACTGTATATGAGTAAACTGTCCCCGGATTGGCGAGCCGCCGTTGATGGAATCAGTAACGTTTGACGTTCTGGAAATTCCGGGTAGGCCGGTACGGCGCCAGGTTTTGCGCTGATTCTCCCGCCGTTAATTCATGTGCTACCAGCTGGCCAGCAATCGGTGCCAGCGAGACTCCGCTGTGCATGATTGCCAGGTAGACGTCAGGCCTGTCCGGGTCCGTGCCAAGAACCGGGTGGCCATCTACCGGCAGTGGTCGCCACCCGATGTATGCTGAATCGATCGCCGCATCTTCCAGGGCAGGGACAAATTGCCTGGCTACTGCGAGCATACGTTGGCCATGCTGTGCGGCTATTTCCTTGACCGGAAAATCATTCGGTCGGCCCTCGAGGCGAAGTCTGTGCGCTTCAGTTTTCGGCGCGCCGTCTTGCTCACCGAAAACAAACCGGCCGTCATCGCGCTGATGCATATGACTTCCGGGAGCAGATACGATGCGATTGAGCAAGCTCGGCATGGGTTTGGTAAGAGCGATGACGCCGGGCGTTGTTCGCTGCGGGATATCAATGCCAGCAATACGTTTAGGCAGTTCGGCGGCAGCGCCGGTCGCGAGTACAAGTCGGTCCGCGTCTATGGGGCCTACCGACGTCTCGACTGAGGCCAGTCTTTTACCCGCCAGTGTAACGTCCGTGAGTTCAACGGGAAAACGCACGGTAGCACCGAGATCCTCGGCGGCCTTGAGCAGCATTTGCGTTGCGAGTACCGGGTCGACCGCGCCGTCGTTCGGAGAGTACGCCGCGTAGGCGCCCGAATTGAAATTGAGGTTTGGCTCAAGCTCAGCTACTTCAGCGGCGCTGATCATGCGCGCAGGTTCACCCCACTCAACCTGTTCGGCAATCTGTGCAGCGAGTTTTTGCTGTCGCTCCTCGCCGTCAAACCATTCCAGCGAACCGCCCCACTTGATGGGAATACTCAGTGACTCCTGAAGTTGCTTCCAGTTTGCCAGGCTGTCCTGGGTAAACGCATGATAGTGCCTCGGCTGCTTGGCCCAGGTTGCATTAATCCATGCGAACGTTCCACGGCTCGCGTGAGTAGCCGGACCCTCTTTGTCGATGACGGTAACCGACGCCCCCGCTTTGGCAAGATGATACGCAATGGAGGCACCAACGATTCCTGCTCCGGCCACCACAACCCGCAGGCCTTTCGCCATTGGCGTGCGATGCGCACAGCCCGTCAGTGACATCGCCGCTAGCAACTTTAATAACGTTCGACGATTAACTCGGTTGATTGACACAGGCAACTCTCAAACTCCTCTTGGTCGTTATTCTCTCGAGCAGACGTGTGCACTACTAGTTTGAGTTGGCATTGCGCCAGCGTATCACACGATCAGTCGCCCGGTTTTAATCGAATCCGAAGGGCTTATAGCCGCAACAGACTAAGGTCTCCACGACTTATGCCGCTATCGATTCGCACTGCCAGTTCAACGAGCTGATTGTATTTGGCGGGTGGGTATTCCATTTTATAAAGACCAACCAAAAAAGGCTGATCACAAAATTTTTCATATTTGCAGGCCAGGAGCTCAACCGCTCGGCGAAGAAACATATCCTCGTTTTCCGGATAGTGGGCGGTAAACATCATCGCCGCATGCCTCAGGGTTTCTCCTTTTAGAAATGGATGCTCAAAGCCCAGTACAAATTGATGTCGTACAAGAGCACTTCTTTCTTCCAGCGGCATTATTTTGAATATCATACGATGCAGTGGGTGCTGCCGTGCGAGCTCGTTACTCAAATGGGCACTTTGGTTTTCAAATACGTCACGATGATTTTTCCTCGCTTCCTGGCACAGAGGAAAATGCAGTCTCATCAGGTTCTTGCGATCCTCCGGAATCGTATCCATCGCCATACCACGCTCGTAATTCGCCTGCGTCGCAGGCATCCGATTACAGAACCGAATAACCTCAGACACGATGTGGGCACTGTCAATATCACCGCTCAAAGAACGGTCAATGTGCATGGTCAATAATTTGTCCGGTTCAAATAGCGATGACGAAGGGCGCAGAAGTGATTCCGGCAGATCCAGTTTGTCGGGTGCGGTGTCTTCAAAAGGTTTCTCAGCAGCTACGGGTATCGCAGGTAATTCAGATTCAACTGACTGCACCGGACGAACAGATCCAACCGCTAACGTTTTACTCGAGTGTACTGCGGTGCTGTTCAGCCTGGAAAGCATGATAATTGCAATCGCCAGAACGGCTATAAATATCAGAACAATCTTCGCTTTCATGTTTCATCCCATCTGGCCAGGCAATCTTGAGACAATCCACAGCCTGTCTCAACACGTGATTTGCTCTCTGTTTCCTCCAACAGCTTAAGAAGTGTACGTCGATTCGTCTGGCTTTTTGGCTGAAAACCAGGCACCAGTTGATGTTCTTGTTTATCACTATCCTGCTGAGCGATTGCGTGTGCTACAAATTATGGATGACATATCACTAGCGTAGCATATGAAAAATGGGGACAGACCGCGGTCCGCTGAAGGAAAATCGTAGCCTGTCCCCGTGATCGTCATCACAGTTACAGAGTTTTCATTCTTTTGATGAATATATTGTCCACGCGAACTTGATTATTGTGCTCCACCCGTCTTCGGACATAGAAAGGAGTTCACAATGTTTATGACAAATCACGGCACGGTTCGCGCCACGTTAGTTGCAGCAGCAGTCGCGCTGTCACTACCAGCGATAGCCGGTACGGATGAGCCCGAATTCGTGAGTATGAGTTCGTTTGTTGCGGCCGGAGGGAACTACGTCGCATGGCTCGCTCCGGAATCTATCGTGGGCGAAGACCTGAACGGCGATGGCATCATGAACGATACGGTGCTGCAGTATCGTCATATCGACACCGGCGAAACCGTCAATACCGGCATTCCGGTGTATCAGTGGCGTATAGAAACCGACGGCAGCGTCATCGTGTTTGTTCAGCACGAAAACTATGTCAACGAAGACCTGAATGGTGACGGCGATCGCCGGGATGTCGTGTTAGCGTATTACGAAATCTCGCGCGATGAGGTCAACTACCTGCCGGTCGTGCCGCATCTGAACACGGGTTCGCTCGGAGAGCTGCGCAGCTACGACGTGCATGGGCCCATGATTACGTTCACGCAAAAAGAATCCCGCGCAGGCCAGGATCTCAATGGCGATGGAGACGTCAATGACTACGTCATCCGCTATGTCAATCTCAATGACGGCAGCATTAACAGTACAGGGCTTGTTGCGCCCTACGCGGTAACCAGCCACGAACGTATTGCAACGACGCTGTCCGAAGGTGCGATGCAGAGCGACGTAAACATGGATGGTGATACCGACGATGCGGTCGTCGTCTTTTACGATCCGGCTACGGGCGAGCTGCGGCCTGTCCACAGCTATCGCGATCACAACGTGATAAACCCAAACTCCTACCCGGCGCTGGACGGCTGGCGTCTGGTGTATCGCGTTTCAGAGAGCAATGGTGTCGATCTGAGTGGGGACGGCAGAACCACTACGCAGTCGCTGGTGTTCACAACCGACCTTTACATGGACCAGACGGAGTTTCTCGGATTCACCGGTTCGCGTCAGATCTACGTGCAAGGTGATTATCTGGCCTATCACACTTCCGAGTACGAGATCGATGAGGACATCAATGGTGACGGCGACACGCGCTGGGACTGGCTGATCGGTGTGCGCAACTTCCGCACTGATGAAGTCTCGTACTTTGAGTACGCCGGTGAGTACGTTCTGGGCGAGCGCGGACTGGTAAGGCGTACAGCTGAGCACCGGGTTGACCTGGACATGAATGGCGACGGTGACGAATCCGACCCCTTCTCAATGTTCGTCGGCATTCACCAGCCGGAGGAATACATTGGGCATCTGCTCAATCAGACCGACGATGACGACAGCAGTGACGATGAGGGTGGCGACCAGGGCATCGAACCGGTCTTTAACGAGATGATCGGTGCCATCATGGCGTTTGGTCTCAATGACGAAGGGGCACAAATCAACGCTACGTTAAATAGTCTGTTCTCGATTGTGTCCAACCCGGACCTCAACGATGCAGAGCGTAGCGCCCAGGCGCTGCCGATTCTGGTTCAGCTTGTTGCCGACATTGACGGGCTCGTAGCTCAAGGCCTGATTACCCAGAGTCAGGCTGATGTTGCCCTTGGGCCGGCGAATATGATCCTGTCCTTTTTGAGCGGGCAG
>CAWUKD010000111.1:0-12468 GCA_963922815.1 uncultured Gammaproteobacteria bacterium | reverse complement strand
CTGGAACTACAATCGCTGGAACGGCAACCTCGCTTTCCGCTGGACCGACGATATGGAAACCGATGGCGGCGGCAAACTCGATTCGGTGATGTTTACCGATCTGCAGCTTCAGTACACACCTAACTACTTCAACGATGCGCTGAAGTTCACATTGGGCTTCAAGAACCTGCTGGATGAAGATCCACCGGTTTGCTTCCCATGTGGCGTGATTGGTCTTTCAACAGTGGCTCACGACCTGCCTGGTCGGGTTGGCTATCTGCGAGTGTCCTACGAACGCGACTAGTCTGCAGACTCAAGCAAAAGAAAAGGCGGCCTGATGGCCGCCTTTTTTTGTTTGGCTTGCAACCCAGCTGGCAGCAGCCAATCGTCATGAACCGTCCGCGTTAGTCCGCTGACTTGTACACCACCCCGTTCTTCATCACGAACATCACCTTTTCCAACTCACCAATGTCCTGCAGCGGATCGCCGCGAACGGTGATGATATCGGCAAAGTACCCCGGCGCTACGGCCCCGGTATCTCCGACAGTACCCAGCGACTCAGCGGCCACGCTGGTGGCCGACTGAATGGCCTGCATTGGCGTCATTCCAAGTTCAACGTAGACGGAAAACTGCTTCGCATTGTCCCCATGCGGATAGGTTGCCGAATCGCTTCCGTATACAATCTTCGCTCCTTTTTCTATCGCAATACGGTAGTTGGCCAGTCGCTTCTCGGAAAGCCTGCGCGCCTTTTCAATGGATTCAGGCAGCAAGCCGTTCTCCGCACCTTTGGCTACCATGTAAAGCGGCGTATAGGCATTTATGGAAAGAAACGTCCCGTTACGCCTGGCAAGCCTGAAGCCTTCATCGTCAATCAGACTCGAGTGCTCAATGGAGTCCACGCCGGCTTTGATGGCGAAAAGAATCCCCTCCGTGCCATGAGCGTGGGCCGCCACCTGCATGCCCAGCGTGTGTGCCTCATCCACAATTGCCTGCATTTCTTCGAGCGTGTACTGACGCACGCCGGGATTGGTGCCCTTGCTCATGGTGCCGCCGGTCGCACAGAACTTGATAATATCGGCGCCGTATTTATGGTTCTCGCGAACCTGCTGCCTGACCGCCCACGGACCATCAGCAACACCCGCCGCACGCACATCATATTCAACGGGTAATTTGTTGTTGTCACAGTGTCCGCCCGTGCTGCCAAGCGAGCGCCCGGACACTTGGAGCCTCGGCCCCGGTACGGCGCCCTTGTTAATGGCATCACGCAGCGATACGTCAGAATAGCCCGCCGCACCCAGGTTTCGGGCGGCTGTGAAGCCGGCCAGCAGAGTCTTTCGCGCGTTCGCCACGCCGCGAATCGCCTGATCCGTGGTTGATACAGCGAGACCCTTGTAGCCAAAATCGTCGTGATTCAGGGTCAGATGCGTATGCAGATCGGCCAACCCCGGCAACAGCGTGGCATTGCCAAGGTCGATCACGCTGGCGTTTTCCGCGATCTCGCCGTTAGGCGTTACCGCATGAATTCGTTCACCCCTGATCTCTACAACAGGATCAGCAATAACCTTGCCATTGACCGGGTCAATCAGGGATCCCGCTGTAATAAAAACAGGCTCTGCGTGCGCAGGAGCAACAGCCAGTGACACCAGCAGATGAACGAAGCTTGAAAAAACGACGGTTCGTACGTTCACAACAGAACTCCTCAGTCAGATCGAGATTTATCAGACTATAGGTGAATATTGATACGGAGGATACCGCCAGCATGTTGCCCTCTTTTCCTGCACGCGGACCCAGATTAACAATGCATAGAAAAAGCCCCGCAGATGCGAGGCTTCAAAGTAACCGTCATCAGGAACGCCGGCTTTCTCCCAGGTTTCAGTTGGCCTGGTTAGTCACAGGTAAAGTCTCCGTCCACATCGATCATGCCGTCCAACAGCCAATCATTGATGAATATTTTGTTGTCGCCTTTTAAGTGTCTTCCTGGTTAATCAGATCCGAGCTGATCTGATAAACACCAACGCCGATTCGCCTGCTCGGCTCTTCTTCGTGACCCCGTTCCATATTGGATAACCAGTTATCCACATTATCCAGAAACTGCTGTCCTTCCTGTTCGAGAAAAGCGTGAAACTCTTTTTCTTTCGAAGCGGGTACTTTCTGGTTCGTCGCGATGCGTTCAAAGCGACGGTCTTCGGATGATCGTCGGTGCAGGTTGTGACTGCCCGTGTTGGCAAGATCGTTGATCACCTGACAGATTCGCTCAAGGTTAGCCGCATCCGCTCTGCGTGGAATATACTGCCGGCTTCGGGCAACCACGCGCCCGTCCGGCAGCTGCTCGACAGAGCCCACCTCGATCAGTTCTTTTAACATCGCCGACGATGGGGCCAGTTTCCCGCTGTAATCTTTGTAAAGCGTGTCGAATCCGACCTGACCGTCACGACCTTCAACGTCAAGCGCCGCGGGCTGCCCGTTTTCATCGAGGAAACGCTCATCGACGTACCAGCCCAGAAGCAGCCGGGAAAGGTGTCGCAAGCTGTCCAGACCTTTGGTGGGTTCTTCTAATGCTGCATTTTGGTACGCTTCGTCGAGCGCGGCACGCACCATGGTTCGCGACAAACCGGTGAGCATCGCAACGCGAGAGACATTGGTCTTGCGTCCTCTGATGCCAAAATCGTCACGCGCAATATCCACGTACAGACGTCTGGCCACCGAAGTGAACGTTTGATAAGGCACGCCCGCCCGCAGTAGAATTCCGATGACCGGTTTCAATACAACGCTGATGAGCTTTTTCTGAGTTTGATATATCAAAGACGAATGTTTTTCTAATGACTGCATTATCTAAATACCTGATCGTCGGTACTGTTTCCGGGAAGCTAGTAGCCAGTTGATACTTTTTATCAGTGCGTGCCATCTGGTCGCCTTCGAACCGGTCGAAAACGCCACATGTGAACCAATATAACCTATTCTTGGCGCAATTACTTCGCGGTAGGACATATTTCAACAAATGCCTCCTGAGCGGAGGCTGCTTTATATAATCCGCTCGAGCTACGACTCCAGCAGGTCCTTAACGGCGCGGAACCCCTGATAAATAGCCGCATCAGTATTGGCAGCCGCGCCAGCATCGGAATTGGCAATCGCAATATGTCCAAACGGCTGCCGACCGATGACCCAGGGTTTCGATGCCTCGTCAGGCCAGTCAGGCTCCCACAGCAGATCGGGGCTGTAGGCGTACCCGTGCGACCAGCGGTTGACGGTGATGCCCGCGATATCGCGTTTGGCATCGAAGCCGTGACCGCCAACCGCCTGCTCAATTTGATCAATGGCATGGTGCTCGTAAGTGGAAAACGGCGTGCCCAGCAGCGATCGCCGACCGGCTCGCCACTGTTCGGGCCCCTGGATATCCGGAAAATGCGGCACGTGGCACATGTGAAGAGTCATTGGATCATCGGGTGATGCAGGATAGTCGTAGCCACCCATCGATACCGGGTAGCCAAATTCTATCTGCTTGTAAAAGTCGTTCGTAAAATACACATAGGAGGCGCCAAGACGAGCAAACGATGTCCAGTTCCTTAGCGCCACCTTGGTGTAGACCAGTGGAATCTTGACGTTGTAGGCCAGCCCCTCTACCTGCGCCTTCGGCAGCTCCGAACACAGATAAGGAATGGCGCTGTTGTAGCACGCCATAATCGTATGCCGGGACGTTACCGTGTGCGTTTTGCCATTGCGCACGTAGGTAGTGTGTACGTGCTTGCCCGATTTTGTGTGTTTAACATCAACCACCGTGCTGTTAAGCCTGATCGCCAGATCCTGACCCTGCCGGTCGAGCCTGGAGTAATTGGCTTTTGCCGTTACGACATCTTCCATCGTAGAGCCCGGCACAG
The DNA here is from genome assembly GCA_963922815.1 of uncultured Gammaproteobacteria bacterium. Taxonomy (GTDB): domain Bacteria; phylum Pseudomonadota; class Gammaproteobacteria; order Steroidobacterales; family SZUA-146; genus SZUA-146. The sequence continues at coordinate 8,614 of CAWUKD010000111.1, read as the reverse complement.
CTTCCGGAATTAACGATCTGACCAGCAGTCTTGCCACCGACGCGTTGCCGTCGGGAAAGTGAAAGATGTAAGGCTCATCCCCCCGGTAACCTACCCGGGGCATGGTGTAGCGAAGACCGGGCATACCCCCGCCGTCGTCGTAGTTGGGAATGTGAATAGCCGGCACTTCATCAATGCCCACGCACCAGAAACTGATGCCCCAGCGCCGATAAATCTCGAGCACCTGCTGGTCTACCTTTACGTAGTCTTTTAAATAGTCGTAGTAGCTGATGCGAGACAGTAACGCCCGTTTTTCGTCCCGGCTTAATCCGGGCAGGTAGTCTACTTCGTCCGTAAATGAGCGCACCAGATCGGCTTTGGCCCGCTCGTTTAGCGGAGTTTGCTTGACAAACTCCGACCAGGCCAGATCGCCGTACCCGGTGGCAACTGAATGCTTTCCAAAGGTGTCCTTGTCAAACACAACCGCCATGCCCAGCTCGTTGCGGCTGAAAAACGCCTGATCAAAATATTGGTAGAACCTCTGAACGTCGATACCGATATCCTTGAGCAGCTCCTTCGAAACATCCGTGTAGGACGCCGGCGAATCAATCGCTTCAGTGCCGCCGTAAGTAACCTGCGTATGATCACCAATGCTGAACTCATTGCGCTTGGCATGGCCGCCAAAGTCATCGTGATTATCGAGAATCAGAATAGCGGCGTCGGGCTTCTGCTTTCGATAGTGATGGGCTGCCGACAAACCGCTGATACCTGCACCGACAATCACAAGGTCGTATTCCCCTTCGGAAGGCCCTGGCTCCCACGTGCGTCCGGCCACGCGGGCATGCATGGTTTCCCACGAGCCGTCGTGCGAACCGCGCAAACCGGTCAGGCCGGGTGGGTAGACCATAGCCTCACCCGAAGACTGAGACGCGACGGAACCAAACGCTTCGGTCCAGGGCGAACTCAATCCGGCTCCAATGGCCACAGCCGAACCATTCAGAAAATCTCTTCTGGTAATCATCGCGTAAGTACCCGGGTTAACTAAGAATAAACAAAACTAGCACAAAGCTTGTGCAGAACCACACGATTTGTACAGTAATATGGTTTATCAGAATGTTCGCATTGGAAGCAGGCTTCTCACCATGACCGCACGAGTACCACATACCGTCCGCAGGACACGCCGATTCGAGGAGATTGACGTGCTGCGGGGGCTCGCGGCACTCACCGTCGTATTCTCGCACTACATTCCCTACTGGAATCGCTACAACAGCGACATACCAGTGTGGGTCCCCAATTCGGCCGGCCATGATGCCGTCCTGTTATTTTTTGCCATCTCCGGGTTTGTCATTTTTATGACCCTCGACAAGTGCAGGACCGTTGCCGACTTCGCCATACTGCGATTCTCCAGGCTTTATCCCGCCTACTGGGCCACGCTGATTCTGGCCACGCTGGTCATGGTCATTGTGTTTGATCAGACTCTGTGGAAAGGCGGGTTCATCGTCAATCTGACCATGTTTCAGGAGTTCGTGCGCTTCAAGAATTTCGACAACGTGTACTGGAGTTTGACGGTTGAACTCGCGTTCTATCTTAACGTCGCCTGGCTGTTTGTACTGGGATGGCATAAACAGCACCTGCGAGTCGTTACCGGGTGGATGCTCTTAAGCTGTGTCTACGCACTAACGCTGCATGATCCCGGCGTCGAACCCAGACCGCTGTACTCGATCTTTCTGGCACTTGAATTTTCCCCCTACTTTTCGATTGGCATAGTCTTCCATGACGTCATCAAGCGGGGCTGGTCCTGGCAGCGGGCAGTTCTGATCGGTCTGGCTATCTCCACGGTGTATCTGCTTCACGGCTTTACTGAAGCTATCAAGGCCGCTGTGGTCGCTGGCCTGATAGCCACCGCGTTGACCGGGTGGATGGCGTTTAGCGTGTCAAAAATCACGCTCTGGCTGGGCACCATCTCGTATTCGCTGTATCTGATTCACCGAAACGTTGGCTTTGCACTGCTCTCATGGCTGCATGAACACGGATTCGGTCCGGTTGTATCCATTCTACTGGTGACCCTACTCGCACTCGCTGCCGCCAGTTTGATCACCTACGCAATTGAGCAACCAACCCAGAGGTTTATTCGAAAGATCTGGGCAACCAGATCCACACGTCGCTAACCAAAGTATTAGCTGGCAATCCCAACAAGAGATCACCTGACTCTGTCCGTAAAACGACGGGGACAAGGAAAACGGTGGCTGTTAGGATGAGCAGAACTATCTACTCGACTTGGAGAGCTTTCGTGCGAACTTTGCTAACCATCGCCGTAGTCATTTTGATCCAGACCGCCGCCGCGCAGGCAGCTCCTGATTACCACTATGAAGGCACCATGAGCATCGCTCCGGATACCGGGCACATTGCCATGGACTGGAACATTACGCTGAAGGATGACGCGCAATATTCGGTGGTGTTTTTGCTGCGCAACACTCTGTCCGACATTCGTGCTTCGGGTCCTTCCGTAAAAAGCGTCGAACTTGGCAGCGAAGAGGGCCTGGCCGAATTTACCTCGGTTCGTATTGAGCTCAATTCTGAAACCGGGCCACGCGTCATCGAACTGTCGTACGCCGGCATATTACTTCCCGAACCGATGGACAATCAGATTAACGAGATCACATCGGATCGCATTGAACTCAACGTCGATTCGTTCTGGCTGCCGATGGACAGCAGTTTTGAGAAAGTATTCACGTCTGATCTCAAAGTCACGGCTGGTACTGGCTGGCAGGGTGCGACTACCGGTGAAGCACGTAGCATCGACAACGGATTTCGCTTCATCTCTACCGAACCGGACATAGACATTTCTTTCACGCTCACAAAGAACGCTCACATCACCGAGTCCGACGGATTTGTGATTTACGACATGCGCGCCAATCAGGCAGGAACCGATAAACTGCTTGCTGCCGTACGTCACTGCGTGCGTTATCTGAACGACCGATTTGGGGCACACGACCCATTGCCGCGAGGCAAGCTGCTGATTACCGAACGCCCTTCGAGCGGCTATGCGCGACGTAACTACATTGTGTTTACCGATATCAAAGACACGAAGCCCGAACCGCTTACGCGCTTTGTCTGTCACGAGTTTTCGCACTACTGGAACCGTGGCGCCGCGTTTAACACCGTAGAGAACTGGCTTAACGAAGCGTTTGCCGAGTACATGGGCGTCATGGCCGTACGCGCGCGCTACGGAGACACCGCCTATGACACGATGCTCGATTCGTTCCAAAAACAAATTGCCGACAAAGAGCTACCGCCGATCTGGCAACCCGGAGACACCGCACGTGGCCCCTATCTAAACCAGTACCGGCAGGGCCCGCTGGCACTCGCCCGCCTTGAAAAAGACCTCGGAAGCACATTATTTCTGCAGTTCATACAAGAGTTCCTCGCACAACAGACCCGAACCACGCCCAAACTCCTGGCAATACTTGAGCGTATGTCGAACAAAGAACAGCGAAAACGTTTTGAAGACAATCTGGCTGGTCGTCCCACTGCCATTGATGCGGCGAAGGTCATGATCCTGGGCACCTTCCATTTCAAAGACGCTGGCCTGGACTCGGTGAAGGTTGAAGATTTTAATATCATGTCGCCCGCCTCCCAGACGTACCTGTCCGAGTTAACCGACCGTCTGGCAGAGTTCGCCCCAACCAAAGTACTGGTTGAATACGAGGTATCGAAGGACCCTGATTATTTCGCAAAGTATCGCCAGTATCTTGACGGTGATTTGGCACTGCCAGCGAATGAAATCTATCAGCTGGGCTTTCGAATAGCCAAGAAAGCCGGTTTAGACCAGCTGCATGGATTCGATGAACGGGCAGCAGGATGGGAGGCTGAACCCATGTTCGAGTACGGTAAAGCACACCAGGCCCCGGAAATGGATCAATTTGAAGCCGTCATTGCAAAGATCACCGAAGATGAAAGCCAGGCCCGCAAAACAAAAAACCTGCAGGAACTACTGTTGCGACAGAACTCCGCAGACTCTGAGCGCGCCAACATGGACATTTATCTGCTGACGAATTCGATCGGCGCGCACGATGGTTATGCCGGGGCCGACGCTGCTGCAAGCTGGTGGCGCCGTAACTTCCGGATGTACGCCAATCTCCAGCATATCGCCGAACCAGGCGAACGCCTGCTGGTCATAGGTGGCACAGGACACACCGCAATTCTTAAACAACTACTGGCGATAGACCAGCGTCTGACGGGCGTTGATGTCACTCCTGTTCTTAAGGGACAGTAACGGAGTTCGATCTTTCAGAGCGCACGGCGCGGCACATGCTCGCCCGGTTCGTGCGTCGCTAAAAGCGTCCGCGCACTCCCAGCCCAAACCCGTCGGCGTCATTAAAGGGTCCGGGTGAATCTGTCGACAGGTATCGGATCTCAACGGCAACCTTCGGCGTTACAAACCAGTCCACGGACAATGACAGCGCCTTGTCCTCAGAGAATTCCCCGTCCCGCACCGAGTACGCTACGCCGAGACCTACATGCTGTCTTGGATAGAACACGTAATCAATGCCGGTTCGCAGGCCGTACGTACTGTCGTTAAACGGCGTCGAAGGCGTCGTACTGCCCTCGAAAACCAGGCGTGATTCAAGATCGGTGACGTCATAGCCAACGGAGACCCCAATACTGTGCTGGTAGTTATTCCAGGTGAAAAGAGATTTTGTACTCAGCGTATAGCCTTTTGTCGCTGTGTCCGAACTCGAGCTCGATAACACTGCCAGCACGCCACCCAGAAAGGGTGGTACGGAAACTGGCGTTCCTGTCACCGCATTCGGTGTACGCATGGTGGAGCTATCCGCACGGGTATCGTTGAACCGAAATCCCAGCGTGGTCATGGCTCCTACATATTTACCAATCGAAATCGACAGGTTTGAAAAATCCCGTTCAAAACGACTGGTTGAAAACGAAGTAACCAGTGACGATTCATCCACCGACCGCGCGTAGCTGAAACCTCCAATCCACCCGTCCTGATTGACATAGCGAAGCGACCCGGAAAAAATCTCGTCGCCATCATCTGGCGGCAGCGCTGGCGAAAAGCTGAGAGGAGTAATGGCAGCCGGTACTCCGGATAAATTCGGTGAATCCGGCAACATGGCCAGATCCAAGACCGGGGCACCGTTCAACGATTGCGCAATAAACACCGGCTGGAAGTCCCTGTCTACTGACTCAAGACCCAGGCTTACACTGCTCGCACGATCGGCAAAGGCCGCTTCTGAAAACGGCGCTTCGTTAACGTTAACGGGTCGCCAGTAGTAGGTACCTCGAAGCGTCAGGGTATCGGTTTCGGGCAGGTCTGCTTCAAGTTGCTCGTAGCTTCCGGCAACCTCATAGGAAAAAGGCTCGGCCATTGCAACCGGGTACATCATGATCAACACGAGGATCGATACTGTCGCTTTCAATGTAACAAACTCCTGTTTACGCGCCCGAGTCGCGCTTAAATCCAAAAAAAAAGGCTTCACAAAACCAGCGCTCTCGCGGTGATTATCATGAACCCCTGCAATAAAACTATCAGAAACAAATGCGTTATGCCACGTAACCAGAGCGTTGCTCCAGCCGGCACAATCCACGTATCCAAAACACATGGTACCGTAGTCAATTCAGTATCTGGACCGAACTCGAGAGGTTGCGGGCGACGAAGGCAGTAATCAATGGACCTGATCCCAACGGTATCGGGCTTCATTTAAATACAGAGCAGGGCACACGCCCGATCGGTTGCGATCAGTGTGCTGAGAGTGGGTGCCCGTTTAGCCGTCCGGAGTAATCTAGCGAGCGGCTGAAGCTTTACGCAGGTTGCGCAGCACTCTCAAACGAGCCGCGGCCTCGGCAAGATCTGCCTGGGCACGCGTAAAGTCGGTATGGCTCTCGGCACCCGACAAGGCCTCTTTGGCGGCTTGCTGAGCTTCTTCGGCGGCGGCCTCATCAATGTCGTCGGCGCGCAGCGCTGTATCAGCAAGGATTGTCACGTTGAACGGCTGGATTTCGAGGATGCCGCCAGACACAAAAAAGTATTGCTCGCCATCTTCGTTTTGCACACGAACCTCACCCGACTGAAGTCCGGTCAGCAGCGGTGCGTGGCGAGGCGCGATGCCCAGCTCACCCATAATACCCGGCACCATAACCATGTTGGCGTCGCCATCAAAAATGGCGCCCTCGGCGCTTACGATATCAACGTGAATGGTAGCCATGCTTTTTTGCCTGTTCGTGTCGTTTGTGAAGCGTCCGCAGCTCGCGCTGCGGACACACAGTTTTCGCTAAAACCTTAAGATAGGGTCTTGGCCTTCTCAACCGCCTGGTCGATCGTGCCCACCATGTAGAACGCCTGCTCCGGCAGGTGATCGTACTGACCGCTCGCAATGTCCTGGAACGCGCGAATGGTATCTTTCAGTGATACGTACTGACCCGGTGTTCCTGTGAACACTTCAGCCACAAAGAATGGTTGTGACAGGAAGCGCTGGATCTTGCGAGCGCGAGACACGGTAAGCTTGTCTTCTTCAGACAGCTCGTCCATACCCAGAATGGCGATAATGTCCTGCAGCTCTTTATAGCGCTGCAAAATACCCTGCACGGCACGCGCCGTATCGTAGTGCTCCTGGCCCACAACCAGCGGATCGAGCTGGCGGGACGTTGAATCGAGCGGATCCACCGCAGGATAAATACCCAGTTCGGAAATCGCCCGTGACAACACAACCGTGGCGTCAAGGTGAGCAAAGGTGGTGGCAGGTGACGGGTCAGTCAAGTCATCGGCAGGCACGTAAACGGCCTGAACAGACGTAATCGATCCGGTCTTGGTTGAGGTAATGCGCTCCTGCAATACACCCATTTCCTCAGCCAGCGTTGGCTGATAACCCACCGCCGAAGGCATACGACCCAGAAGTGCAGACACTTCGGTTCCAGCCAGCGTGTAGCGGTAAATGTTGTCGATAAACAGCAGCACGTCGCTGCCCTCATCGCGGAAATGCTCGGACATGGTCAGACCGGTCAGCGCTACACGCAGACGGTTACCCGGAGGCTCATTCATCTGACCGTAAACCAGCGACACTTTGTCGATAACGTTTGAATCGGTCATCTCGTGGTAGAAGTCATTACCTTCACGAGTACGCTCACCCACACCAGCGAATACGGAGTAGCCGCTGTGCTCGGTTGCGATGTTACGAATCAGCTCCATCATGTTCACGGTTTTACCAACACCGGCACCACCGAACAGACCGACTTTACCGCCTTTGGCAAACGGGCAAAGCAAATCGATCACTTTAATACCGGTTTCCAGCAGTTCGTTGGTCGCCGCCTGATCTTCGTAGCCAGGCGCTGCACGGTGAATAGGCATACGCTCTTTTTCACCAATGGCGCCTTTCTCGTCGATAGGCTCACCAAGTACATCCATGATGCGACCCAGAGTTTCTTTGCCCACCGGCACAAGAATCGGATTGCCTGTGTTGGTCACGCTCATACCACGCTTGAGACCCTCACTGGACCCCATCGCAATGGTGCGAACTACGCCATCGCCCAGCTGCTGCTGAACTTCCAGCGTCAGATCATTCTCTTCGAGTTTAAGTGCGTCGTACACTTGCGGAATGGCGTCTCGTGGAAATTCCACGTCAACAACAGCCCCGATGATTTGAACGGTTTTACCAACGCTCATGATGTTTTCCTCAGCTTGCACATCGTGTGATGTGCGATGTTTCTAAAAATTAAACTACTAAAATGTTTCAGTGACGCTCGCCCTATACGGCCGCAGCACCACCGACAATTTCTGACAGTTCCTGCGTAATGGCTGCCTGTCGAGCCTTGTTGTACACCAGCTGCAGGTTGTCGATGATGTCGCCGGCATTTTCCGACGCGCTCTTCATCGCGACCATACGCGCGGACATTTCACTGGCTACGTTTTCGAGCGCCGCCCGATATACCTGCGACTCGATGTAGCGAAGCAACAGCTCGTCGAGCAATTCCGCCGCATCAGGCTCGTAGATGTAGTCCCAGTTGTCCTGCAATTCTGCTGCGTCCATCGTTTCGGCCGGGAGCAGCGTATTGATGGTTGGCGTCTGGCTCATGGTGTTTACAAACACGTTGTTCGCCAGGAACAGTCGATCGATCGTACCTTCCGAATAGTCATCCAGCATGATCTTCACCGCACCAATGAGGTCGGCAATCTTCGGCTTGTCGCCAAGGTGCGTTACCTGGCCGATGACGTTGCCGCCAAAACGCTGAAAGAACGAAGAGCCTTTCGCGCCAATCAGGCACAGGTCTACTTCTACGCCTTTGGCGTTCCACTTGGCCATATCGGCCACGAGCGCTTTGAGCAGGTTAACGTTCAGACCACCACACAATCCGCGGTCGGTCGTTACCACGATGTAACCCACGCGTTTGATTTCCTCGCGCTCGGTCAAAAACGGATGACGATAGTCCGGATTGGCCTTGTTCAGGTGGCCAATCACTGCGCTGATTTTTTGTGCGTAGGGTCGCGACAGGGACATACGATCCTGTGCTTTACGCATTTTACTCGCCGCCACCATTTCCATGGCTTTGGTGATCTTTTGCGTGTTTTTTACGCTCTTGATCTTTGTGCGTATTTCTTTTGCGCCTGACATAGTGCTCTGTG
>CAWUKD010000110.1:0-12471 GCA_963922815.1 uncultured Gammaproteobacteria bacterium | reverse complement strand
CGCGGTCCTCACGGCCGAAACCCTCTGGGACTGGATGTATATCGATGAACTTTGGGTTTCCGCCCGTCATCGTGGCGGTGGCATGGGTACTCGATTGATGCAGCTTGCGGAAGAGTTTGCAGAGAGTCAGAGCTTGCAGGGGACCTGGCTCTGGACGCAGAGTTGGCAGGCCGGGCAGTTCTACCGCAAACCGGGATACAGTGAGTTCACCCGATTCGATAATTTTCCAAAGGGTCATTCGAGAATCGGCTTTCGAAAATTACTGGGCGAATCGGCGTAGGTCGATCGGTTGTAGCGCCTGATGCAGAACTACTCCTGGCAGATAACGGGTTGAAAGGCAGCCTGGATGTCGTATGCCAGGCCGATACTGTTTGACGACCGTTGGCTGTCTTTTTTCAGATAATGATATGCTTCAGGTGATCCCGGCTGATTGGTCACCGGTTTTAAGCCTAGAGTACGAATGATGCCAACCAAGAGTCTAAATAGTCGCGTTTCAGAGTATCGGAAGATGCTGGCCAATGGTGAGATTCAGGCGACTTACCAAAGCCTGGTCAGCATTCTTCAAACGCTCAGAACGGAATTTTCAAAGAAGTACAAAGGTACGTACACGGTTGCCAGCGTGTCTCACGGCTACCTGGACTTCACCTACTTTTATCTGCAAAACGACTATCTGAAAAAGAATAAATTGAAGTATGCGATTGTCCTGAACCATCAGAAGGCCGGGTTTGAACTCTGGCTGCTGGGGCAAACGAAGGATGTGCAGGAGCGTTACTGGAATAAGCTCAAACACCTGAAGTGGGTTGACGAGCACTCTATGCCAGAATATTCGGTTTTTGAGATCCCGCTGCTGGAGAATCCGAATTTTGACGATGCGGGCAAGCTGACTGACCGTATTCACGCCGCATTTGCATCGTTGTCTCAAGAGATTTTCGATGAACTGAAGGCAGTTGAATAGTGGTGTGTTCCAAGTGAAGGCTGTCGGCACGCAGAGTAATAAATCTGGCGAGGGCTTGGCGCCGTCTTTTCCAGCGAATATTCAGCGGTGACCGACATTTATGATCCAGGTAGCTTCCGGCTGCTATAGTTTCTACTATGAATTGAAGAACTCAAGAGGTATCAACGCTATGACTTATGTAGATGGATATGTGATCCCCGTTCGGAAGGAGGATAAGGAAGCGTACAAGAAGATGGCCGAAGACGCGGCGGTCGTATTTAAAGACCATGGGGCTCTTTCGGTGGTTGAAAACTGGGGTGATGATGTGCCGGATGGAGTAACCACGTCCTTTCCAATGGCGGTCAAGTGCAAGAACGACGAAGTGGTTGTGTTCTCCTGGATTATCTGGCCGTCGCGCGAAGCGCGGGACGCTGGTAACAAGAGCGCAATGAGCGATAAGCGTTTTGAAAACTGGGATCCTGCAACGATGCCTTTTGATGGCAAGCGTATGATCTTTGGTGGCTTCAGTACCATTGTGGATCAGTGACGTTCTGGTTTTGGTTGGTTCGTATTTAACCCCGGCTCTGTCGCCGACTTGCTCTGATACATGCCCAGATGATCTGTAGTGAATGCAACAATACATATCTAAGTGAGCCCGGCGACCGTGCCGACATGGCGTCGCTGTACGGCCTGTGCGCTCGCTGCGGTACAGAGCCTCGATTTCGTCAGTTTGTCCTGGCCTTTGGTCGTACCTCCGTGGCTGCGCTGCTCTCTTTGGAGCTGATCCTTTTGTTGTCATTTCTGGCGAACTGGAAGTGGATACTGGCTATCGGCGTTTTGATCGCATTGATTTACGTATCAATGAACGCTCTGGTATCGAAAGGAGAGCAGGTTACCTACAAGAGCCTGGTGCTGCGAAGAAAGGCCACTTGGGTGCAGTGGCTGATGGGCGGCATTTTTGGGTTTGGACTGGCGTGGTTTCTGGCGATCAAGGTGCTGTGCCTTTATGTGTGATTGATATCCTGTGTGCGCTTTATCCGGGTGTATGGCATGGCGGCTCTATACTATTTTGCGTTCGGACTACTTCACATCAATCTCAAGATCAAGGACGAGGGGTGATTCCTCGACACAACCAGCGGTCATGCCGGGAGCCGGTCTCTTGAGACTAATGGCCGTCCAGGCACCCATTTGCGATACACTCAGGCTTTACTTTTTCGGAGCGGTCACTTGATTACAGCACTCATACTAACGGTCATAATGATGGGGGCGGCAAAGCTGCTGCTGAGAGGCGATTCAGGCGTTGATTTCTCGCATGTGTTCGGGCTGGTGTTTGTTGTAAATGCCATTTTCTATGTGGCGCTCAATATTATCGAAGCGAATAACCTGGGCCTGGTACCCGTGTTTGCGGCACTATTGGTTTCGAGCCTCATCATACTTTTTACGTCGAACACGATGTATGAATGGGGTATCAAAAAATCCTGCATCTTCGCCGGCGTGTTTGTGGTTTCTTACATTCTCCTGGACATTGGGCTGCTGTTCTTGTTTGGCGGCCCCTAAACCAGCTTCGGCCGGCAGGCTGAACACAACAGGTAGAACGGCATATGACTTCACCTCACGTATCGAAAGCGGCAGGTCAAACGTTGGTAAGAACCGCGCTGGCTTCTTCGGTCATAGTCGCTGTGCTTGCCATAGTGGCCGGAGCGCTTACGCCGGGTTACAGCCATATGTCCCAGTTTATCAGCGAGCTCGGCGCGACCGGAGCACCATACAGCCTGTGGGTGCGGTTCGGCGGGTTTCTGCCCGCGGGCGTACTTCTGCTGGTCTTTTGCGTGACCGCCCTGCGAGTGTTGCCGCGCACGCGTGATGTTGTTCTTGGAATGCTGGGACTCGCCCTGTATTCGGGCGGGTATCTTGTGGCCGTCGCGTTTCCATGCGATCCGGGCTGTCGGCCGCAGGAACCGAGCACGTCGCAGCTAATCCACAACGCGGGCGGCTTGATCGGCTATCTCGTAGCGCCAGCGTTTCTGTTCATGCTCGCACGGGCGGCACGAGCCTGGCCCGGATCCGCCATGCTGGTTACTGCGGGCTACACTGCCTCGGCTGTGGCTCTGGTCGGACTCGTGACTCTTACCCCGTCTTCTGTCCTGGTGGGTGTTAGCCAACGCGCGCTGGAGCTGGCGGTTTTGGGCTGGGTCGTTCTACTTGGAATCTACCTGGCTCGACTTGATGGCCGTCAACCTGGTAAATGAAAAGGGAAATTCGGGGATATAAATTCGGGGACAGTTTAAATTCGGGGACAGTTTACCTATTTGACTCGGTTTCAAGCCGCAAACTGATGACATCATTCAAATAGGTAAACTGTCCCCGAATTTAAACTGTCCCCGAATTTATATCCCCGTATTTCCCACTACCCAATGGAGACGTAAATGACTACGCCCTATGATCCGCCCGAAAGCAGTCTGGATGAAACGGCGGCTCTTTCACCGCCTTCAGCCATCAGCGGTGTTTTTGCCGTGATCGGAAGCGTGTTGTCGTCCCTGATTCTGGTAGCTCTGGGTTCCTTTGCGTTTACGCTTTACAGCACCATCGAAGAGGTTTCCCGGCGGGGCTCGGGAGATCCCAAGCTCATGGCAGGTGAAATCAGTGCGGCACTGGTTCCGGCAATCCTGTTAGCCTTGCTGAGTGCGTTCGGGCTGATCATCTCCATGGCGGTCGTATCCACCACGTCATACAGAAAGCGGTGGTTTTACAGACTGTCAATGGGATTCGCAGCGGCGAGCCTGCTTTTCTTTCCGGTTGGAACCGTGCTGGGCGCGCTGGCCCTGTATCTTTTTTTCGTGAGACGAAAACAGTTCACAAAACAGGCTCGTTCTTAGTGAGTTAGTTCACACCACTGGGTCCCGGTGCACTCAGGAAGAACAGTTGGAAGCGGAAGACGTCGAGGAAGTTGACGGCGTTGTCGCCAGTCAGGTCGGCGTCCGGGTTCCAGTTGGCTTGCCCGGGAGCGGACAGGAACGCATCGATAATCTGTGAGTAGTCGATAAAGTTTACCAGTCCGTCGTTGTTCAAATCCGGGTCGCAAAGATTGCCGAATCCGTCGCCGTTGGTGTCAAGCTGCGACGTGTTGGGGTCCAGCGTACAGTTATCCATAAAGTCGCGAACAAAATCGGTGTCCGTGTCGGGCGCGGCAAGAAAGCCTGGTTCCAGACGGTAGTTTGCGCTCACGGACAGTCCTAACGGTGAGGGCTGTCCCGGAGAGTCGGTGATACCGTAGTTTGCCGAGCTCATGGGTATACCACCGGCATCCAGCACATCCCAGCTGATGCCGTAGTTCGCACTTGCCTGAGGCTCTGCCCGTGCTTCGCTCAGTCCCATCCCATTGAGCAGGATCAGGGCGCAGAGTGCCAGGCCTGCAGATCGACCGACTAATCCTGTGTCGTTCCCGTGACGCCCTCGATGCGAGCCGTTTGCTGAGCCGAGTAGGCGTGATTTAACCAGCGGGGTTCCGCGCCTTTGCTGTGCGTTGCGTTCTTTGGGTGAATGATTCATTGGTGTTTTCTCCTGCTGTAATGGTCACAGCTATCCCGGGCTGTTGCTGCCCAACTATTTATCAATTCGCGTTCGCCGCACGATCCTTATCGCGCACTTCTTCATTAGCCTTCATGGCCGCGGCCGATACCGTAAAGCGCGGTAAGCTATCCTGCAGTCCGGCGCTCATCTCGGCGCGCTTCTGTTTCATCGCCTGCTGCTGATACTCGAAGAACAGCTGATATTCAGCCAGTATGTTCGGCGTGTTAGCCATATCGGTTATGAGGTCGTTGGTTTGACCCGGTATCAGCGTCATCGAGTGTTGATCGAGACGCAGCTGCAGGGTCGCACTATCGATTTCGTTTTTGGGGAGCGTCTCAACTTCCACCGTCTGACCGCTTCGGTTCTGTACGATCACACCGTTGTCCGTGAACTCGAGCATTTCTGCCGTGAGTAGTCGTTCGCAGTAAGGGGCGCTCGACTCGATCGGACGATTGGTGTTCGCGTCAAAAAAGCCGGGATGCGTACAGTGCTCAATCAGTAACAATCGGCGTTCGTAGTCAAACAGAACGGCGTAGCCTTCGCGCGTTCCCTCGTATACCGAACGCCATTCCTTGGGTGCTTCATGCAGCCAGGCAGGCATCTGATAGGGGTCAGAGTCAAACCCGGCGCCCGGTTCAGTGGCTTCTGCACTCATTGGTACTGCTGCCGATGCCGACGCGTTCGCCCAGCGTTCGATATGCATGCCACCGAGCACCAATGCGATTGCAGTAACCGCAACTGCCCACAGAGTTGTTCCGTCAAAGCTCATCATTGCCGCTCCTGTCAGTTGTGCACATAGTCATCTGACAACTGCCTAGTCGATGTTGGCGCAGATCGCGTAGCACGTGCGCGTGGCGTTAGCGATATCGTAACTGGCGCCGCAGCTAAAGGTCGTATCCGAAACAGGGGCTGCCACTGCGATGCTGCCAAACAGTCCGGAGGATCCTGAAGTGCCTCCACCGATCACTCGTTTTCCAACGGGGCAGGTCACGCTACCACTACCGTAGTAACACTGGAGATTGCCATGCGAATGACACGACGCACTCATAGAGCTCAGCGTGTAGCTGGTCGTCACGCGTTCAAGCCCAATGTCGATGTTGCCGGTAAAGGCAGTACCCGGCAGGGTTACAGCGTGAGTGTTTACTGGTGAAAGAGTACCAATGCCTATACCGTTAGAGTTGGAGCGAAAGATGGCGCGTCCCCTGACGTTATCGCGAAACGTTGCATCCGCCTCGCGTACTTCAATCGAGGCATATTGAGTACTGCCGTCAGTGGAGTACCACCGAAAACCGTTAAAATTATCATTGATTCGTATGTCAGCCGTTGAATCCACCGTTAATGAGCCACCGATGGTGGTGGTGCCGTTTGTTTGCAGCCCATTGACGATGTAGCTGTCGTTCGAATCAATGTCCTCGGCACCGATGCTGCCATCAGCAATTTTTGCTCCCGTGACGGCATTGTCGGCCAGGAACGTTGTGCTCACACCCCCGGCGGCAAGTGCCACTGGAGCATTGCCGGACAGAGCGCCGCCGGTCAGACCGGCGCCAACGGTAACGCTGGTAATGTCGCCGCCCGTTGCTTCCAGCGTCGACAATCGGCCGTCATTCGTCGCGATGTCGACCGTATTGCTGGCAATTCCGCTGGTGTTGGTGCTGACATCATTACTGAGCGACGCCAGGTTTCCCTGTGTTGTGGTCAAATCGCTTTGCAGTCCGGATACCGATGCGTCCAGCGAAGCGACTTCGGAAGACTGATCGAGGTCGGTTGACGTAAAGCCGGTTAGCGTGTCGGCGTCGGCGGCCTTATACGAATAGGGAGAGCTGCTTAGAGCGCGTCGCGGCAGCATTTCCTCACCGGCTACGAACAGACCGATGAATACCGGTGTATCAAACAGGTTGGGAGGAAACGGGTTGCCCGGGTTGCCGAGCACTACCGAAAATAACCCTGTGTCTACCGATACCAGTTCGGTTTGACTCCACAACGGTACGCCACCAACATCCACGGTGTATGCCGCAAATGTAATGCTGATGTCCGAGTCAATGGGCGATCCGGCGTCATCCGTTAGATAGGCCTGGTAGTGAATACCGTCCGGTACGGCGGCCAGGCTGAATTGAGTGCTTAACGTAAAGACCAGAGCCAGCAAAAGCCGCCCGACCAGCGTGTTTGGTGTGTTCATGTTATTTCCCCCATACGTGCGCTACAGCGGCGACGCGCCGCTGTCCGACCCTTCACGTAATAAGCCAAGGCCGGATCGCCTTATGAAATTCTGTGCTTACTACGACATACGGTATTTGGGTGGAAATAGGCTCAGCACCTGTAGGGTTGCCGTCGATTGAGTGGCATCTCGTTGAAAATGAAGGGAAAGAATCGGCCGTCTGACAGCGCCGGTATGCCGTTTCAAACGCTGATACCGGAGTTGATCAGAGCGGATCCTTCCCATACCAGCGACAACAGACCGTTGCCAGGTGCCCGGCGCACGTGAGCGATCACCCTGGTCATAGCCCTGGCCATAGTCGTAATCATTGTGATAGCGCTGAGTCATAGCACCAGCCCATAGCGCTGAGCCTGACGTGCCTATATTCTTACCAGTCACTAAACTTTCGGGTGCTATCGAACACCACAGGAGACTCCCCGCATGATCAACATTCGGCCGTTTGAGCCCGACGACTGGAACGCCACCTGGCGGCTACTGAAACCTGTGTTTCGTGCCGGTGAGACCTATAGTTTTGCAACGGACCTGCAGGAGGACGACGCGTATCGCATCTGGATAGATGCGCCGGCCAACACCTATGTGGCTGTGTCAACGTCCGGAGACATTTTTGGCACGTATTTTATCAAGGCCAACCAGTCCGGGAACGGAGCGCATGTGAGCAACTGCGGCTACATCGTTGGCGATGCGGCTCGCGGACAGGGCGTGGCCACGCTGATGTGCGAGCATTCCCAGCGCGAGGCCGTCAAACTGGGCTTCAGGGCCATGCAGTATAATTTTGTTGTGTCGTCGAACGCCGGAGCGGTGCGGCTGTGGGAAAAACTCGGGTTTGATATCGTCGGAACGCTTCCGCAGGCGTTTAATCATCCGGCAGAAGGGTATATAGATGTGTATGTCATGTATAAACAGCTCGTCGAATAGAGCCCAGGTGCGATCTTGGCCAGAACGACTATGAACCTGTTATTTGTATGCAGCGAAAATCGCCTGAGAAGCCCGACGGCGGAAGACGTGTTTCAGGCGTACCCGAACGTTGAGGCCATAGGGGCCGGGACCAATGCCGATGCTGCAACGCCTGTGAGCGGCGACCTGATTGAATGGGCCGACGCGATTCTGGTTATGGAAGCCTCGCACAGAAACAAGATCGCAAAAAAATACCGGGCGTTGCTAAAGGGAAAAAAACTCGCCGTGCTGGATATTCCGGATGATTTTGAACGAGGCGACCCGGTGCTGATACGCCTGCTGAAATCCCGGGTTCCGCGCTATGTTAAGGTTTGACGTGTTCGCCTCAGCGAACCTGCGGAGTCTGTCGAACAGGATGTGACTTCCTGAACACCTTGCACGCTGGCTAATCAGGAAAAAAGGACGTAACCATGACCATTTTAAGAATCATAATTGCACTGGTAGTTGGTGTGGTTGTTGGCAGTGCCGTCAACATGGGGATTGTGATGCTGGGATCGGGCGTGATTCCCGCGCCTGCCGGCGTGGACTTTTCTGATGCCGATTCCATCGCACAGGGCATACATCTGTTTGAGCCAAAACATTTTGTGTTCCCGTTTCTGGCCCATGCGGCTGGTACCCTGGCGGGAGCGCTGGTCGCCTATCTGATAGCACCCGCTCACAGAAACGTTGTTGCCTATGTGATCGGTGCGCTGTTCTTTGCCGGTGGCATTATGGCGGTCATGATGATCCCCGGGCCGGTCTGGTTTGCCGCTCTGGATCTGATACTGGCCTATTTCCCGATGGCTTATCTTGCCACCAGAATCGGCAGCCGTATTCGGGGCAGCTAGGCTTCGCGAGCGCGGAATGGCCACGCGAGAGGCGAAAGTAGAATTCGGACCTGACCTGTGGGTCAGACTCTGCGCAAAAAACAACGCACGCGCTAACTCCGTTTAGCGCGTGCGCTTGCCTTACACTCCCGAACCGTATGGTCGTCCGTGCGATACAGGTTCGAACTCTAGTCGCAGACGCCGAGACCGGGGCCAGGCACCTGCAGAAACTCCTGTGACACTACGACAAAGTCGAGGAAGTTGACCGCGCCGTCGCTGTTGATATCAAACACGGCGTTGGTGCCGAGGAACTCGCCGGCAAACGCGGCAATATCGATGAAGTTCACCACACAGTCGTTATTGAAGTCCGAGTCGCAGGCGTTGCCGTAGCCATCCGCGTCCGCATCGGTCTGATCGGCGTTGGCAATGTCGGTGCAGTTGTCGACGCTGTCCGCCACGCCATCGCTGTCGCTGTCCATAAGCGCGCCGATGGTGACGTCAACAGACACGGTGCTGTTGGCAGCGTCCGGATCGGATTCCATCGAGATCGCGCTGGCGTCGATACTGTAGCTGCCATCGGTAAGCGCCGTTAGCGACAGATCAACCATCGACGTTCCGGCAACTGCCAGAGCGCCCAGCGCGCAGCTGATGTCCTGCCCGTTGACGGCGCAGGTACCGGTGGTGGCGACCGCGCTGTCAATCGTGAACTCGGGAGGAATGGTGGCATCGAGCTGTACGCCGTTGGCGGTAATCGGACCGTTAGCGGTCACCGTCATGGCGATAGCAATCTGTTCACCGTTCGCACCTGTTAATGGTCCGCTGTTGTCCGTCAGTTCCAGGTCAGACGAGTACGTGATTTCCTGGTACCCGATGTCGTCATAGCCCACCAGTACACGTCCCCGATCGGAAGGATCGACGGCCATGTGGTTCGCGCGAGCGGTCGTGCCGTCGTCAGGTGCAGCAACCCAGTTATTGCCGCCGTCAACAGAGCGGTAGAGTCCCAGGCTCTCGCTAACCGCATACATCAGCTGAGGATTGTCGAGATCGAACTCTATCGACATAACAAAGGCATTAACGCCGGTGGCCGGTAGCGACCACGAGTCTCCACCGTCGGTCGAGCGCCACAGTGAAGAGCTTCCCGCGAAAACAATGTTCGGATTTTCGGGATGAACCGCGACGGCAAAGCTGCGCGTGGGTCCGGGGATACCGTCACCGGATTTACGTGCCCAGCTGGCCCCAAAGTCGTCACTTCTGAAGACGCCGCCGCGCTGAAAATCGGGACTGGTAACGAAGATAATGTTGTTGTCAGTCTCGGCGGCGTCAACGCCTTCGAGAACAACATTGCCGGTGAAGAACGGCGCCAGGGCGACGGAGATTTGCGACCAGGTCGAGCCACCGTCTGTAGTGCCGAACAGTCCGCGGTTGTAATCGGTGAACAGCAGCTGCTGATCGTTCGACGCCGGAATGTCGATGTCGGTTACCCAGGTAGCCACAACGCCTGGCAGGCCAAGATCGATGCGATCCCAGTTCTGACCGGCATCCACCGTTTCGTAGAGTCCGCAGCAGCTGGAGCCAGCGTACGCGATATCAGCCGATACCGGGCTGACTTCTACGGCAAAGGTCTGAAGATCATAAGTGCCCCCGTTGGACTCCCAGGACAGTCCCGCATCGTCGCTCGTTGCCGTGCCGCCTGTCGTACCCGCGTAGATACGACCGGTGCCTTTGTCCACCGCTGTCGCGTTTACGTCGTTGTTCACAAACCCTTCGGTGCTCAGCGTCCAGTTCGCGCCCGCATCGGTAGATACGAAGATTCCTTTTGTGGCGGTACCAATCAGCATGCGCGATGAGTCGCTGGGGTCAAACGTAATATCGTTTACGGTGTATGAACCAAGACCCGATAAATCGGCTGCGCCCCAGCTGAGTCCGTCGTTGGTTGAGACAAACACGTCGTTGTTGCCTGTACCGAGATAGATGCGGGAGCTGTTTGAAGGGTCCCGAACCATGGTGGTGAAAAAGTCATTCGGGACGTTGGTGCCGTAGAGCGCCCAGGTGGCTCCGCCGTCCAGCGTGCGCCAGAAGTCTTCGTTGGAAATGGTGATCAGCACAATGTCGCTGTTACCGATATCAAACACGCCACGATTGGCAAAGACATAGCCATTGTTGGTCAGAGGCAGATCATTCGCCATCAGCGTCCAGGTTTGACCGCCATCGACAGACTTGAACGGGCCATCCCAGCCAAGGGCCATAAACACGGATGGGCTGCTGGGCGACTGTATGATCGACGTGCGAGGCGAATCGCCCAGGCCTGCAGAAACATCGACCCACGTATCACCATTATCGGTTGAGCGAAACAGGCTGCTGGAACCGTCGGCAAACACCGTACCGCTGTTGGCCTGGTCGGCGTAAAGTGTATAGACGGCTGTGGTCAATCCGGTTGTGGATATCGTCCAGGTTACTCCCCGGTCCACGGTTCGCGCGACCTCTCCGCCGTTATCAACCACCCAGATCGTTGTCGGGTCGTTGGGATCAATCGCAAAGCTGGAAATGCTCGAAACTGACATGTTGGGGTGATCGACGTTAAAGCGCGCCCACGTGGCGCCGCCATCGTCGCTGAAAAACATGCCGTTGCCATTACCGAGAGCGTACGCACGCGAGGCATCTGCCGGATCAAACTGGACGCTGGATGCCCTGCCACCAAAAGGCCCGGCACCGCTAAAGGCGTTGTCGGCGGCCAGCGCGACCCACTGAAAGGCGATCAGCGCCGCGCACAGCGCGCCCTTGATGAGTTGTTTTGTGGTTACATCGGTATGTTTCATGTCTCTTGCCCCCTGGAGAAAATCAGTTTCAGCTGCCGTTTGGGCAGGTTGTCTGTTAGGTAAAGCAAGAAAACACGGCCAACACCCCCAAAAACCGTCTTGTGCGCCGCACTATCGGAGCGATTTAACGTAATCCATGGAGTCCCCTGTGCTGAAATTGTGGTACCCCGCAAACCGTGTGACTATTTAAGCTGAGTCTAATTGGGGGTAAACGGCGATGCGGCAAATTCGATGGTTGAGTGCAGTCATCTGCCTGGGTGCGATGCAGGTGGCGTTTGCGAACCCCCCGCTTGAGGGTGATCTTTGGCGACCTCTGGGACCGGCCCCTATCGAAAACTTTTTTGGTGGGGGAGCTACCGGGCGTGCCAGTGCGATAGCGGTTAACCCGTTCAACGTCGATGAAGTGTGGCTTGGTACGGCCGCTGGTGGCGTGTGGCACAGTCAAAACGGCGGGCAAAACTGGACACCGCTGACCGACTTTGAAATAGCGCTCGCGATTGGTGCCATCGCCGTCGACGATTGTACGACCGGCGGCTGTAAGCGTATCTATGCGGGTACCGGCGAAAACGCGATACGCCGGGACACCTACTACGGCAGAGGTTTGCTCACGTTCGACAGCACCGATGCCAATCCCGTCTGGGAGATGCGCACCGGCACTCCTTATAGTTTCGACCTGGGTTCGATCAACGATGTGGTACTGGACCCGACAACGAGCGGCGAAACCCAGCGGCTGTTTATCACCTTGTCCAGTGGCACAACTACGTCGGCATCGCAGGCGACGGTTACGGCGCCTGAAAATACGCAGGCCGGTGGTGGCTATGGAATTTATCGTTCCGACGACGATGGCGCGACCTGGGTAAAACTCAGCGTGGCCGGGGCCAACGGTGCCCGACCGACCGACCTGAAAATGAACCCGACTAACCCCGACGAGCTCTACGCCGGGTTTCTCAGCGTGGGGGCGTTCAAGAGCACCGACGGCGGTGACTCCTGGTGCCCGATGAGTCAGGGCATCGCCGTGCCGGCAGGATGCAATAATCCGATCGGCTTTAACCCTGACGTGGCCAATTCGTTCGATCACATCGAGCTGTCTTTGCACGCGGCCAATCCCGGCGTGATGTATGCGAGCGTTGGGCACTGCACGGGCCGTCTGTTTTCGAACTGCCATCCGTCAATCTT
>CAWUKD010000109.1:0-12578 GCA_963922815.1 uncultured Gammaproteobacteria bacterium | reverse complement strand
AACACGAGCGTGTCAGCAATCGAAAAGGGTAAAGCGAGGAACAGACCAGCGGGGGGCCGGGGGCGCTGCCCCCGGTAAGGGGGTGTGGGGGTGAAACCCCCACTAAGGGGGCCCGGGGGCCTAGCCCCGACCCTTTTTTATTCTTCCTGCATCAAATCATGCAGCGTTTTTTCTCCCAGTACGCCTTTGATCGACTGGTTGATGGATTCCATGATGGTGTTGACCGCTTCGTCGGTGGGGCCGGGGTGGCCGGTGGAGCTGATGTGGTGGTCGTGCCTTTCGCTGTATCTTACCGAGCTGATGACTTCCATTAGCTTGATGTTGCTCAGGGCGCGCGCGGGTATCAGTTTGCCTTCTTCGGTTTTGGTCAGCAGGCCTGCCGTTTCGAGTCGCTGGGCGATCGGGGCCAGGAGGTTGCCGGTGACGTGTAGCTGGGCGGCGATTTCATTGATGCCGGCCCCGGTTGTGGCCGTCTGGAAATTTCTTGCGACGCGAATCATCAGGGCGATGGCCAGTCGTTCGCGCTTCGCGGTGCCGATTTGCAGGCGCTGTCGACCGTGGCGCAGGTATTGGGGGTTTTGGGCGTAGAACGAGACTTTGGCGCCAATGAGCAGTATCAGCCAGCCAAGATAGAGCCAGATCAGCGCGAGTATGACGATGGCAAAAGTGGAGTAGATGGCGGTGTATTGCGTTGAGCTTGCTACGACGGCCTGAAAAATCTTACCGGCCAGTGTCCAGAGAACGCCGCCGCACACGCCGCCAATGACGGCCGCTTTTAGTGAGACTTTGGTGTTTGGAATGAAGCCGTACAGGAATGTAAACGCGGTGCAGATCAGCACGAACGGAATCCACTGGCTGAGCCATACGGTGCCTTCGGCGATCCATTCGTATTGCAGCAAACGGCTGGTGACAGCATCGACCGAGAGGGTGCCGAGAATACCCAGTACAACGAGCATGAGCACGGGTGCCACGATGATCAGGCTCATGAATTCGCTGAATCGTCGCACCAGGCTGCGTGATTTGGTGACCTGCCAGACGAAGTTGAAACTCTCTTCGACTTTCTGAACCATAGAGACGACGGTAAACACGAGTACCGCAAGTCCCACCGAGCCCAGGGCTGCGCCCTGCACGTTGTCGACGAAGGCGATGATGCGGGCGCTGAGTTCAGCGGCCTTGGGGCCAAGCGGCGCCAGTACGTTGGCCAGCACCGGACCGATTTCGTAGTGGAACTCGAAGGCCTTCAGAAGAGAGAAGCTCAGTGCGATTAGCGGAACGAGAGAAAGTATGGTGGTGTAGACCAGGCTCATGGCGCGCAAATTGAGCTCGCCTTTCAGCGCATCGCGCAGCAGGGCAAACGGGTAGCGCAGAAACCACACGAGGCGTTGTACCATGGGAGTGGACGTTACCCATCGCGGGTTCCAGAGAAAATCGGCGATCACGTCAAAGGGTTTTTTCACACGAGTCTCGCGCGGAGTCAGAAATACTCCGCAAACTTTGGCACGCCGCCCATCAATTGCGCAAGTATCGAGGAGATGGCTATGCAGTGGCCTGAACGCATTGTTTGTCTGACCGAGGAAACCACGGAGACTTTGTATCTGCTGGGGCAGGAGCACCGTATCGTGGGAATTTCCGGTTTTACGGTTCGTCCTCCCAGGGCGCGCAGGGAAAAGCCAAAAGTGTCTGCGTTTACGTCGGCGAAAATCGACAAGATTCTGGCGCTGAAACCAGATCTGGTGCTCGGGTTTTCGGATTTGCAGGCCGACATCGCTCGTGAGCTGATTACTCACGGTATCGAAGTCCACGTGTTCAATCACCGCAGCGTTACGCAAATCCTGACCATGATCGCGCAGCTCGGCGCGATGGTGGGGGCTGCGCAGCCGGCACTGGGTCTGGCCGAGCGTCTTGAGCGCAAGCTGGCCGATATGGTGGCGGTGTCATCTGCCTATCCGCGCAAGCCTCGTGTGTATTTCGAGGAGTGGAACGATCCGCTGATCAGCGGCATTCAGTGGGTATCGGAGCTGGTCGAAATTGCGGGCGGTACGGATTGTTTCAAAGAGCTTTCCACCGAAAGCCTCGGGAAGAACCGGATCATTGCCGACCGGGCTGAAGTCGTGTCACGCGCTCCCGATATCATTATCGGTTCGTGGTGCGGCAAGAAGTTTCGACCGGAGCGCGTCGCTGCTCGCGAAGGCTGGGAGCACATACCCGCCGTGCGGGATGAGCAGATCTTTGAAATCAAGTCCCCGGTGATTCTGCAACCGGGACCGGCGGCGCTGACCGAGGGGGTTGATCAGCTGTCGTTGATTATTGGCAACTGGGTTGAGCAGTTCGCCCGGTCCTGACCGGGTCGCGGAGGTGACCGGCGCGTAACGGGTGGACGCATGCTGGTATCAGGCCAGCAGTACGTCTCGCGCTTCACGATATTTGTCGGCCGTTTTCTTGAGCACATCCGGCGGAATGGATGGCCCGGGAGCGGTCTTGTCCCAGTCAAGGGTTTCGAGGTAGTCGCGTACAAACTGTTTGTCGTAGCTCGGTGGGCTGATGCCCTCGGCGTAGCAGCTCTGGGGCCAGAAGCGAGAGGAGTCGGGCGTCAGAACTTCGTCCATCAGAATAATGTCGCCCTGCGCATTGAGTCCAAATTCAAATTTGGTGTCGGCGATGATTATACCTTTGCGCAGCGCGTATTCGGCCGCGAAGGTGTAGATAGCCCGGGAATACTTTTCCAGTTCACGCGCATGGTCTGGCCCAAGCAGTTCAACGAGCGTGTCGAAACTGATGTTCTCATCGTGATCACCCACGGCGGCCTTGGTGGCCGGCGTGAAAATGGGCTCGGGTAATTTCTGGGCAAGCTTCAGGTCGCCCGGAAGTTCAATGCCGCAGACCTGTCCGGATCGCTGGTAGTCTTTCCACCCCGAGCCGATCAGGTAGCCGCGTATGACCGCTTCGGCCGGAAGCGGCTGAAGTCGGTGCACAACGACTGCACGGCCATCGACCTGGGCACGTTCCTCGGGGTCGTCGAGCACGTCTTCCAGAGGAATGTCGGTCAGGTGATTGGCGACGATGTGACCCGTTTTCCCGAACCAGAAATTGGAAATATCGGTCAGTATGCGTCCTTTCGAAGGGACGGGGGTCGGCAGAATGACGTCGAAGGCCGACAGGCGGTCGGTGGCGACGATCAGCAGATGATCGGAACCGACGGCGTAACTGTCGCGAACCTTGCCGCGGTGAACCAGCGGCAGCGATTGCAGGTTGGATTCCTGAAGAGCAGAAGGCGATTCGATCATAGTCAGAGATGTCCGTGGAAATCGAGTGTTGTCGAGAAAATACCGCTGGTCTGTCTAATCGATCAGCCAGGTTCGGACAGAGAGTATAAACTGCTAAGATTGTCTGGCGTCACAAAAATATCGTGAAAGACGCGGTTGCGACATGTTTCAGAGGTTTTGGCAGTGTCGGGGACCATGGATTACGCAGCAGCGTCTGAGAGGCCTGCGAACAGAGGAGTACGGGTGTTCAAGTTTTTGCAGGGGGCCTGGCTTGGAAAAGCGGTGGGCGCTTTTCTGGGATTTGCCATTCGCGGTCTGCCGGGCGCGCTCGTCGGGGTGCTGATAGGCCACCAGTTTGACCGTGGCCTTGCCGATCGTTCAGGCGACGATGAGGATGAGAACGAGCGACCGTCGAACTCGGCGTCACTGTTTTACGCAACGTTCGCCGTGATGGGGCACATTGCCAAGTCCGATGGTCGGGTCTCGGAAGAAGAAATCGAGGCAGCCAGTCAGGTCATGAAAGCGTGGCGACTGAATCCCGGACAGAAACGCCGGGCTATCGAGCACTTCGGTGAAGGCAAGCGCAGCGATTTTCCGCTGGCCCAGGTTCTGCTGCAGGTGCGGCGAGAGACCGGAAATCACCGTCCAACCCTGCTCGCCTTTGTGCGCGCCCAGCTCACCATCATGCTGGCCGATCATCAGATTCATCCGGCGACCCGCAAACGGGCCTGGCAGGTGTGTCAGAACCTGGGCATCACCCGGGTGGAAATGGCCGTCATAGAGGCGTCGCTGCGCGCGCAGTCGCCCAAAGGCGGTAAAAACGCGCTGGAAGCGGCTTACGCCGAGCTTGAGCTGGACTCCGGCGCCAGCGACCAGGACGTCAAGCGCGCCTACCGGCGGCTGGTAAACCGACTGCACCCGGACAAGCTGCTTGGCGATGACATCACGCCGGCTGAGCAGCAGGACGCGAAAGCGCGTCTCGCTCGCTGCCTTGACGCCTATGAGATGATTAAAGAACAGCGAAACCTGCGGTAAACTCTGCGGGTCGGTTTATAGTGCGTCGCGTGCAGGCAACGCTTCCACCGCGCCAATCGATGCTGCTTGCTGTCTATATTCTTTTCCAATGAGCCGAGACCATCATGACCGATTTTCGAATTGCCCCCTCCATCCTGTCTGCCGACTTTGCCCGTCTGGGTGAGGAAGTGGATAACGTTCTTGCCGCCGGTGCCGACATCGTTCACTTCGACGTGATGGACAATCACTATGTGCCGAATCTTACGATTGGCCCGCTGGTATGTGACGCGTTGCGCAAGCACGGCGTCACCGCGCCAATCGACGTGCATTTGATGGTCAAGCCGGTCGACCGGCTTGTCGGTGATTTTGCCGACGCTGGAGCGAGTATCATTACGTTCCATCCCGAGGCGTCAAACCATGTAGACCGTACGCTGCAGCTCATCAGAGAAAGCGGCTGTCAGTCAGGACTCGTTTTTAATCCCGCGACGCCGCTGGACTGTCTGGACTACGTGATGGACAAGATCGACATGATTCTGATCATGTCTGTTAACCCCGGTTTCGGCGGTCAGAAGTTTATTCCGGCGGCGCTGGATAAACTCCGGGCGGCGCGCAAACGCATTGAGAAAAGTGGTCGCGACATACGACTCGAGATTGATGGCGGGGTGAAGGTCGGGAACATCGCCGAAATCGCGCAGGCCGGTGCGGACACGTTCGTCGCAGGCTCTGCCATTTTTAACGAAGATGACTACGCCGACGTGATCGGTCGCATGCGTGCCGAACTGGCCGGGGTTGCCGGGTAGGCCTTACATGCTGCTGATGATCGACAACTACGACTCCTTCACGTTTAACCTCGTGCAGTATCTGCAGGAGCTGAAACAGGACGTGGTGGTTCGCCGCAATGACACGTTGAGCGTCAGGGATATTCGCGCGATGAATCCCGACCACATCGTCATTTCGCCGGGGCCAGGCAAGCCGGTGGATGCCGGTGTCTCGCTGGAAGTGGTGGAGACGCTGGGTCCCTCAACGCCCATTCTTGGCGTGTGTCTGGGACATCAGGTGATTGCCGAATGCTTCGGCGGTGATGTGGTGCATGCCAGGCGCGTTATGCACGGCAAGACCTCGATGATTGAGCACGACGGTAGCCATGTGTTCGAAGGATTGCCCAGTCCGTTTGAAGCGACGCGATATCACTCGCTGGTGGTCAGACCGGACAGCGTTCCGGATGCGCTTGAAATCAACGCATGGTCGCTCGACGACGACGGCGATCAGGATGAGATCATGGGATTGCGTCACAGGAGCTATCCGGTTTACGGGGTTCAGTTTCATCCGGAGGCGATTTTTACCGAGCACGGGCATCAGATGCTGCAGAACTTTTTACAGCTTCATCCGGCACGCGCCGCCGCCTGAGCGCTTGAACTGGCCGTCCGGTCCCGGACAGCACGCAAAAAAAAACGCACCGTGTTTCCACCGTGCGTTTCAGTGAGTCGTAATCTGTACCGCTAGGTGCGTTGCTGACCCGGTCGCGCGTTGAATACAACAATAGTCTTGCCGCTCGCGGTTACCAATCCTTGTTCTTCAAGCACTTTAAGCACGCGTCCGGCCATTTCGCGGGAACACCCGACGAGTCGGCTCAGTTCCTGGCGACTGACTTTGATCTGCATCCCGTCAGGGTGAGTCATCGCATCAGGCTCGTTACACAAATCCATCAGAGCGTGCGCAATGCGGCCTGTGACATCAACAAAGGCCAGGTCGCCCAGCTTCTGGTTGGTACGGTTCAGGCGGCTCGCAAGCTGCGTGGCCAGTTCAAACACCAGTCCGGGGCTTTCGCTGGCAATCTGGCGAAATCGTGGATAAGTCATTTCGGCAATTTCGCACTCGGTGCGGGTGCGGACCCAGGCGCTGCGCGTAGGCTGTTCGTAGAACAGTCCCATTTCGCCGAAAAACTCACCTTTATTAAGGTAAGCCAGGACCATTTCGTTGCCGTCCTCGTCTTCAATCATGACCTCGACGCTGCCAGCTACGATGTAGTACAGGATGTCGGGAAGGTCACCCGCATGGATCACGACCGTCTTGGACGGTACGGTGCGTATGCGACAGTAGTTGAGGAACCGGTTAATCGCCGGTACTTCGCTGAAGTTCTTTTCTTTGACTTCCATCGTGACCTCTTAGTTACTTGGGCGTTCATACAAGATATTGGCTGAGAGTCTACCAGCAATTCATTGATTACTTAAATAAAAGATGAGCATTTTTCACAGCCAATAGGCCCCGCGGGTCATAACTTTTGACGTGAGACGCATCATTTTACGAGCCCAGCCGGGCAGTTCGCGGCCACCAGCGTCCATGGCGGTCTGGCCGTGGCGGGCCTCGTCCTCTTTCATGGTTTCGATTATGGCCCGGCTGCGCCTGTCCGTTTCCGGGAGGCGGTCCAGGTGATGATCGAGATGCTGTTCGACCTGGCGCTCGGTTTCGCCGACGAATCCAAGGCTCCAGTCGTCTCCGGCCTTGCCGGCGACGTAGCCGAGCGTAAAGGAGCCGGCGTACCAAAACGGATTGAGCACGCTCGGGCGAGTGTTCAGTTCGTCCATTCGCTCCTGGCACCAGACCAGATGGTCGGTTTCTTCCGCCGCGGCTTCTTCCATGGCGTTTCTCACGGCTTCGTTGTCCGTCGCCAGCGCCTGCCCCCGGTATAGCGCCTGCGCAGCCACTTCGCCCGCATGATTGATTCTCATCAGTCGGCCGGCAAGCTGGGCCTGCTCGCGGGTCAGTGCGTCGCTATCCGCGATGTCGTTGCCGGGAGAGGGTCGGCCGGCCGTTTGATTGATTCCCGCGATCTGTCGCAGCGTTTCGTCAAAACCCGTGATCAGAGCGTCAAGAGCTGAGGTGGTTCGATTATTCATAGGCCTATTCTACCAGTCGCGTCTGAACGACGTGTGATTCCGTGCGCGGTTTTAACCAGAACGCCCGGTCTCGGCCGGCGGCAATTGACGGGCGAGCCATTGGACCGGGTGTTCAACGATGGCGGTATGTCCCCGGCGGGCGAGATTGGCGCGCAGGTGCCACGCGCAGCCGAGATTGGGCGTCAGAACATGCGTCAGCTTGTGGTCAATAATGCTCTCAACAATCGGCGACGCCAGCTGATCGGCCAGTTCCGGCTTTTCTATCATGTGATTGCCCGCTGCCCCGCAGCAGCCGTGCGCTTTCCCGAGAACCGTGGTCTTGACATTCGATACGCTGTCCAATACCCGGAGCAGCGTTGCAGTTTCGGTTTTATCGAGAGAACAGGGGGCGTACAGACCGGCTTTACCCGCTGTGTCGCGCCTGGCGGGCGTGATGCCGGATGAACTGAATAGCTCAAACAGGTCCGATAATCTCGCGGACACCGCGGGTGCTGCGTCATCAGTGCTTTGACTCAGGCCGTCGCGCAGTCCGCGTGTGCAGCCGCTGAGCAGGCTGGCAACGGGTTTGCCGTCACCTGACAGGCTGGCCAGGTTTCGTCGCGTAAGTTCGGCAGATCGATCCGTATTGCCCATGTGTTGATAAAGAGCGCCACAGCAGAGCCCGGGTGGTACCGGGCGCAGCGAGATTCCAAACTGCGCGGCTGCGTAGCGGGCGCTGCGAACGATGTCCGGTTCAAAGGCGTGCGGGAGGCATCCAGTGAAGAGCCACGCGTCAACCAGGTCCGACTGCACCGAGCGCACCGAATTGCCAGCGGCGACGGGCGCAGGCAGCCAGTTCAACCATCGACCGGGCGTGGTGTGACCGACAAGCCGTTGTAGCCTAATACGATTCGCCAGTCGCGCCGATGCGGCCAGCAGTTTCAGGCTGGCAGGCGACGTTAACAGCCAGGCGGCCAGGCGCCGGCGGATCGAGGCCGGAGGCGGGCGCAGGTCGGCGCGGTCATTCATCAGGTATCGGGTGCCGTCCAGAAGTCGTGTGTACGGCACTTGTGCAGGGCATATGGCTTCGCAGCGACCACAGCTCAGGCAGTTTTCGAGGTGGCGATGCACCTCGGGCGTGGGCGTCAGGCGATCATGAACAATCCCCTGCAGCAGCGTAATGCGGCCGCGGGGTGATTCGGTTTCTTCCGGGGATAGCGCGTAGGTGGGGCAGTGTGGCAAACATACCGCACATTTGACGCATTGATCAGCGGCCTGCTGCAGCTCGGATACGGTTATTTCGGCGCTCATCAGAATTTACACTTCACCTGTTGCGGTGCGGTCAGATTTGCGTAGTATACGCGGCGATCACGAAGCTCGCGCGTTTGGCGCCCGGGATTCACGCACGATTAATACTGAATACATTTATTAGAGGTGAACACAATGAAACGGATTGTTGTTGTAATGGTTGCATTACTCACGGCCGCCCCTGTCCTCGCTGATGAGGGCCCCTGGACGGCTAAAGCAGGTCTTGGCTATCTGGCTACGACCGGTAACTCCGAATCAACTAGCCTGAACGGCAGTCTGGATATTGCCTATGCGGTCAATCGATGGACCCATGAGCTCGGAATCCTGGCGATCGGAGCCGAGTCTGACGGCGAGAGCACGGCAGAGCGCTACGGACTGGCCTACAAGACCAAGTGGCAGATTCACGACTGGGACTATATCTTTGGCGGAATTAACTACGAAAAAGACAAGATCAGCAGTGTGGAACAGTCGCTGTCCGAGACGATAGGTTATGGCCGTCGTTTCATCAAGAACGAAGTTCATGAGCTGAACGGCGAGATTGGTGTAGGTCATCGCAAACAGGACTTTATTGACGGTACCGACGACAGCAGCGCGATTGTCCGGGTGGGCGGAGACTACCTGTATAACATCAGCGAGACGTCGTCGTTTAGCCAGACGGTAGCCGTGGAGATCGGTGGCGATAACACGAGCACCGTCGCGGTTTCAGCGCTCAACACGAAAGTTCGCGAAGCGCTTGATCTGGTACTTGGATTCACGGTTAAGAACAACTCGGACGTGCCTGCCGGTTTTGACAAGACCGATACGTTTACGTCGATTAACCTCGAATACTCGTTCTAGAAACGGCGTACTGAGTTTCGGCCGAAATCGGGGTCGGCTGCTCTTCAGGGAAGCGCGAACAGGCGCGAACAGGAGTGCAGTCGGCCGCTATCGGGCCCGGAAAACACGATTAAACCCGGGGTCGACAGCTAACTCGTTGAAATAGCAGATAAAAAAAGAATCCCGGAACAGCGAAATTTCCCGCCTTGCGGCGTTGCAATCTGGTCGGTCCTCCATTAAAATTGCCGTCCTTTCGCGTGAGCGATAGTTGTATCTGTTCGACCCCCTTGGAGATTATTGAAAATGAAGACTTTTTCAGCAAAACCGGCTGAAGTAAAACGCGACTGGTACGTCGTGGATGCCGATGGGCTGACCCTTGGGCGTCTGGCTACAGAGCTTGCTAGCCGACTTCGCGGCAAGCACAAAGCCGAATTTACCCCGCACGTGGACACAGGCGACTACATTGTTGTGGTTAACGCCGAGAAGATTCACGTCACCGGTAACAAACTGACCCAGAAAATGTATCACCACCACACGGGATATATCGGGAATCTGAAATCTGAACGTCTGGACAAGCGTCTTGCCCGTAACCCTGAAAGCGTCATTACGACCGCTGTTAAAGGGATGCTGCCAAAGAATTCGCTTGGCCGACAAATGCTTAAGAAACTGCGTGTGTTTGCAGGCAGCGAGCACCCACATTCAGCTCAGCAGCCTCAGCCGCTGAAACTCTAAATACCAGGACATACTCATGGCATCAGCTCAATATTACGGCACGGGTCGACGTAAAACCTCAACCGCTCGTGTATACCTCACCTCAGGCAGTGGCAACATTACCGTTAACAAATTGCCACTCGACCAGTTCTTTGGTCGTGAAACGGCTCGCATGATTGTGCGGCAGCCGCTGGAAGTGGTTAACTCCGAATCTACTTTCGACATTAACGTGTCGGTTAAAGGTGGCGGTACCACAGGCCAGGCCGGTGCGATTCGTCACGGTATTACCCGTGCGCTGATGCAATACGATGAAGAAAACCGCTCGGCGCTACGCGCCGCCGGGTTTGTTACCCGAGACGCTCGTGAAGTGGAGCGAAAGAAAGTGGGTCTGCGCAAAGCACGTCGTGCTACCCAGTTTTCGAAGCGTTAATCGATTCGACGACTACGCAAGACCACGAAAAAGCCGGCGCAAGCCGGTTTTTTTGTGCCTGGAATAAAGTTCAGGTCCAAATTCCTGTTGCAAGATTCATACGCGGCGGCTGCCGGCGCGCGCAGCAAACCCGGGTCATGCCACATTGGGGGGGGTCGAGCCTGATTGAGTGCGTATCGCGCACCAAAGAACAAACCTGCCGCTGAATGCTGGCCGGGTTTTAGGCAGACCGGTTGGAGCGGGGCGATTCAGATAGAGACTGGCAGGAAGCTAGTCGGTCAGAGGTACAAACTCGTCGCCAACTTTGCGGTGTAGCCTGCCATCGAGAAAAACGATATCTTGTCGTTCTTCTGCGCTCAGGGTCATCAGTTTGTCGAGATCCTGCTGAGAAATGTCTGAAGACTGATCCTGACGACCGGCCTCTTTGGTCATTTTGGGCTGTCGATGATCAGCGTCTGCGGAGGCCGTAACCGGCGCTGCCTTTCCCTGCGCTGGGGACTTTCTGATGAATGCGCCCTCAAAACCGGCGCTTTTAAGTTCGGCGAGAGCGCTTTTGGCGTCGTCCCGGTTCGCAAAGGGACCGACCATAAACCGGGTCATGCCATTGGGGCCTGCGGTGGTGCGAAGTTCGCCTACGTCGGCAGGCAGCTGAATCTTGCTGGTATCCGGATCGCGAAACGCTCCGATTTGAACGTCATAACTGTCGGCGTAGGCAGCAGTCGACAGAAAAATTGCAGCAAGCACGATGACACGGTTCAACACGGTTCTTTACCCCAATCTCATAAGACAGGTGTTAAGTATACCTTGCGTACCCGCATCCCGCGAAAGAATCAGGGTCTGTCTGACGTCACGAATTGTGTGCAATTGTTAATGGCCGCTCAGAGCTGGCCGATCGAGTTTACGCGCATTGTCGCTGTGCAGAATTGACGCTTTGTTGCTGCAATCGGCCGTACGGTTTGGGCCAGGGCACGATTCGG
Organism: uncultured Gammaproteobacteria bacterium; assembly: GCA_963922815.1. Lineage (GTDB taxonomy): Bacteria > Pseudomonadota > Gammaproteobacteria > Steroidobacterales > SZUA-146 > SZUA-146. Next base: position 1,183 of record CAWUKD010000109.1, on the reverse strand, counting down.
GCGGGTACTTGAGCGGCTCAGGCGTCGCGGTGATAAAGCTCAACACCGGAGTCGCTGCCCACGATCAGGATGTCAGCCGGTCGATGGGCAAACAATCCAACGGTAACCACTCCCGGAATCTGATTCAGCTCGGTTTCAAGCTCCTTTGGCGCGGCAATTTCCAGCCCGTGAATGTCCAGGATGTGATTCCCGTTATCAGTCACGAATCCCTCCCGGTAGCGGGCCTCCGCCTCAAAGCGATTAAAGTAGTTCGCGACTTTCGAGCGCGCCATCGGGATGACTTCCACCGGTAGTGGAAACTGACCCAGTGTGTCCACCAGTTTGCTGTCGTCGACGATGCAGACAAACTGGCGCGCGGCCTCGGCCACGATTTTTTCGCGAGTGAGTGCACCGCCGCCACCCTTGATGAGTTCGAGCGCCGCATTGGATTCGTCAGCGCCGTCGACGTATACGTCAAAACCGTCGACCTCGTTCAGATCGACTACGTCGATACCAATCTCTTGTAGTAAAGCGGTAGAGGCCTCCGAACTTGAGATCGCGGCGGTCACTTTGTCGCGCACGTCGGCCAGTGCCTCGATAAAGCAATTGACCGTGGAACCGGTTCCTACACCAATAATGGAATCAGTCTGAATGTAGTCCAGGGCGGCACGCGCTGCGACGATTTTCTTCGTAGATTGGGACATTATGTTGGGTTCCAGAGGGTAGGGAACGGCAAAGTCTACACAATTCAGGTATTTGAGCAAATTCGAGGCAAAAAAAAACAGGCCCGGAGCGCGGGCCTGTTTTCTGGCTAGTTACCTCTGGCGCTCCACCTGGAGGCTAGTAGCCGCGACTCCGTAAAGGAGCTTTAGCGTTGGTAACCGGAAGCGTTACTTCTTCTTCCGTCTTACTTTACGCTTTTTCTTAGCAGCTGGTTTCTTCTTACGCGTAGCTTTCTTACGCGTAGCTTTCTTCCGAGTTGCCGTCTTTTTCTTCTTCTTACGCGTAGTCTTCTTCTTACGCGTTACCTTCTTTTTCTTCTTCGCTACTTTCTTCTTCTTAGCGACTTTCTTCTTCTTGCGCACTACCTTCTTCTTCTTTTTAGCTACTTTCTTTTTCTTCTTAGCGACTTTTTTCTTCTTCGCTACTTTCTTCTTCTTTTTAGCTACTTTCTTTTTCTTCTTAGCGACTTTTTTCTTCTTCG